>NZ_JAWMPX010000002.1:0-437412 GCF_033101155.1 Tropicimonas sp. TH_r6 | reverse complement strand
GCCCGGGAGGGGCGCGACGGATGGAAGGACATCGCATGGATCTGGGAATTTCGGGCAAGCGGGCGCTGGTGACGGCGTCGTCCAAGGGCTTGGGGCGCGGCTGCGCCGAGGCGCTGGCGGCGGCGGGCTGTGACCTGGTGCTGAACGCGCGGGGAGCGGAAGCGCTGGAGGCCACGGCCGAGGCGATCCGGGCGGCATATGGCGTCTCGGTCGAGGCGGTTGCCGCGGATGTGACCGGGGAGGACGGCCGGGCGCAGGTGCTGGAGGTGGCCGGACAAGTCGATATTCTTGTCACCAATGCCGGCGGGCCGCCGCCGGGTATGTGGACCGACTGGGAGCGCGAGGATTTCATCGGCGCGCTGGACGCCAACATGCTGACGCCGATTGCGCTGATGAAAGCGCAGCTACCGGGCATGATGGAGCGCGGCTGGGGGCGTGTGGTCAATATCACCTCCGTCTCGGTCAAGGCGCCGGTGGCGGTTCTTGGCCTGTCCAATGCGGCGCGAGCAGGGCTGACAGGCTATGTTGCGGGGACCGCGCGACAGGTGGCGTCGAGCGGGGTGACGATCAACAACCTTCTGCCCGGGATCCATGCGACGGACCGGATGATCAGTCTTGATGCCGGGGCAGCCGCGCGGGAAGGGATCACGGTCGATGAGGCACGGGCCACGCGCCTTGCGACGATCCCGACGGGGAAATACGGCTCGGCCGCAGATTTCGGCGCCACCTGCGCGTTCCTCTGCAGCCAGCAGGCACAGTTCATCGTCGGGCAGAATGTCCTGCTCGATGGCGGCGCCACCAACCTGTCGATGTGAGCGGCAGCGGGTTCAGCCTTAAGGACCAGCTTTTCAATCGCGAAAAGATGGTCCGTCTGGCCGGCTGGTTGGAGACCGCGGAGCCGGGATTCGATGGGGGCGGCCTTGTCGAGCAGGCGGTCGCGCGGTTTCCTGAGCTCGAACTCAAACAGCGGATCGACTGGATCGCGGACTGCCTGATGGCGCGGCTTCCGGCGGAATTCCCCGCCGCCGCCGCAGTGATCGCGCGCGCCCTGCCGCCACCGCTGGACCCCGAGCGCAGTGATGACGATTTCGGCGATTTCATCATCGCGCCTTTCGGCGTGGTGGTGGAACGGCTGGGGCTGGAACAGCCCGAACCGGCGCTGGATCTGCTGGAGGCGTTGACACAGCGGTTCTCCATGGAGATGTCCATTCGCGCCTTCCTCGACCGCTGGCCGGAGGAGGTGCTGGCGCGGATGGCGCTCTGGGTCGAGCATCCGAACTATCACGTTCGCCGGCTGGTGAGCGAAGGGACACGGCCAAAGCTTCCCTGGGCGCGGGCGATCGCGCTGCCGCCCGAGTGGGCATTGCCGCTGCTGGACCGTCTCCATTCGGACCCGACGCGTTATGTGACGCGTTCGGTCTCCAATCATCTCAACGATATTGCCAAGCGCGACCCGGAGACGGTGCTGGCGCGGCTGGAGGCGTGGCGTTCGGAGGGGCGGCAAGACCGGGCGGAACTGACCTGGATGGCGCGCCATTCCCTGCGGACCCTGCTTAAGGCGGGGGATGCGCGAGCGCTGGCGCATCTGGGCTATCGCACGGAGGCGCCGGTTGCGCTTGAGGGGCTGGAGCTGGGCTCGCAACGGGTCGAGATCGGTGCTGTGCTTGAGTTCACGGTCACGCTGCGGGCGGACGCATCGGTGCCGGCTCTCGTCGATTACGTCGTCGAGTTCGAGAAGGCAGGCGGTCGTCGGGGCGAGAAGGTGTTCCGGCTGAAAGATACGGTTTTGCTGGCGGGAAAACCGGTGGCTCTGCGCAAGAAGCACCGGTTCAAGGGCGATGCGACGACCTTCACGCTGTATCCGGGGCGCCACGCGCTGCGGGTGCAGGTGAATGGGCGCTGCCTCGGTGAGGCCGGTTTCGACCTGGTCGCGCCGGGAGCGGGCGCATGATCCTGGAACGATTTGCCACCGAGCGGCTCTCGGTCCGGTCCTGGCGGCAGGATATCGAGGAGCCGGAGGCGCGGCTGGCGCTTGAGGCGGCGCTGGCGGGTCTGTTGACCGAGGCTGTGCTGGCGCATCTTCCGCCATCGATGCAGCTGGGCGGCCAACGGGATTGCATTGGCCGGTGGATCGACGCGCGGGCACGGGAGAGCGAGGTCCTGCGGGTCGATCTCACGGAGAATGGCGCACTGGTCGGCTTGCTGATCCTGGTCGAGGACGCGGGAGACAGCATCCGTCCCGGCCTCCATATCGGCTACCTGCTCGGGGAGGCGGTCTGGGGGCAGGGGCTGGCGTCAGAGCTTCTGTCCGGCCTCGTGGCGGCGCTGGACGGCTGTGGGCCGCGGCGGCTGTTCGGTGGGGTCGATACGGGAAACCCCGCCTCGGCCCGGGTGTTGGAGAAGGCGGGATTCGCGGTCGATACGGCGCTTTCGAGCGGCGATGCGGACATGTTTGCCCTCGATATCGGCTAAGGGCTGGCAGGGCGCTCCTTGGGGGGGAGCCCGTGCTTTTGCACCAAAATCACGGTTGATCTGGCTGCAAACGCGTGACCCCAACCGCGCCAGCCCGCGCCAGCTCCGGATCGAGCGTCATCGGGATGTACTCTCCGCGCCGCCACAGGTCCCCGAGATCGTCGTAATGCCGACTCAGCGGGTGGCCGGACTGGCCGGTCGCCGTGATGAAAACCGAGGCATCGGGATCAGCGAAATCATAGACGCCGCGATAGCCCGCCGCATGCACATTGGCGAAGGGGTCGCGTCCGGTCCCAAGGGTTTGGGCACGTTGCAGCGTGTTGTCGCCTCCCGAGGTCGATTGCCGGATATTGACGAACCACCGGAGTACGGGGGCTGCGCCCAGCACCTCGTGATCATGCCGCGCCTCATGCGCATCGCCCCAGCGGAGGCTCTCCAGCGCCGTGCCATAGCGCTCGCCGATCCAGAGCAGTGCCTCGTCCAGCGCGATGCGGGCGGTGTCCGAACAGGTTTCATGCATGGTCGATTGCCTGATGTCGCACCAGGCCGAGGCGCCGTCGATATCGCGGAAGACGCGCTCTATGAAGAGCGGTTCGGGATGCAGGAAGGCGTCCGAGAGCTGGCCGAGATCATCGACGATCAGCTTCTTCTGCAATTGCCGCAGCCAGGCGGCATAGATCAGCGGCTCCGGCAGGTGCTCGTTCATCTCGCCATTCCAGTTGGCGAGCAGTTCCAGCGCCTTCTGGCGTTGCCGCTCGGGCGTGCCTTCGGGGGCGGCCTCGCCCGTGTACCACAGGTCACGCGCAATCAGGGGCAGCAGGGCGCGGGCGGTGAAGGAGACGGTGTCGAGCTGGGCGGCGATGAAACTCTCGCGGGTATGAACCTCGCGCTCCGCCATCAGCTTCTGCCAGCGCTGGATGCGCTGCGTGTCGCCCCACAGGAAGCTGACATGCTCGGGAAAGGGGCGATCCGTGGTCTTGTTGTTGGTATTGCCGACAATGCCGCCCGCAGGGTCGCGCAGGCGCGGGTTGCGCTCATAGGGCAGGGTGCCTTGCCAGCGATTGCGCGCCTGCCAGCCAAGCGAAGGCAGGCGCCCCTGGCTGACATGGTCGGGGTCGCGCGCGGGCAGCGCGCCCATCAACTGGAGCGCAACGCCGTCCTTGTCGGCCAGGATCATGTTCACCGCCGGGGCGACATGGCGCGCGCCGGCCTCGATTGCCGAGGTCACATCCTGCGCCTCCATCAGGCCGAGCATGGCGTCGAAGGAACTGTCCTCGTCGGAGAGGGCGGTCCAGGCGAGCGCGGCGACATGGCCCGGCGGCGTGACGCCGTCGAGGCCGAGATGGCTGCCGGGCAGGACCGGGCCGTTCTCCGTCCAACGCAGGGTGATGGTGACCGGGTCGGCCTCCTTGACCCGGATAATGGAGCGCTCGGTGCGGAAGGGTTTCCAGCCGCGCGGGGTCCGATAGGTCTCGGTATTGGCGGGGTTCAGCTCCTCCATGTAGAGATCCTGATCATCGGCATAGGCCGCGGTCAGCCCCCAGCCGAGATGCGCGGAGCGCCCCGCCATCACCGCCGGAAGGCCGGGGATCGTGCCACCGATCACGCCGCCCGAGCGCAGCTCCATCCGCGCCAGGTACCAGATCGTTGGCGCCGACAGTCCGAGATGCGGGTCGTTGGCGACCAGGGCGGCCCCGGCGGCCGAGCGCGCGGGCGCGGCCGCCCAGGCATTGGAGGCACCCGAAAGGCGCGGCTGGCCGAGCGGGTGCAACGGGTCTGTTGGCCAATCGGGCGTGCGCGCGAATCCGGGCCGTTCTGGGAAAAGGGCGCCGTAATCCGGCGCGCCGACATCGGCGTCGCCGGGCACATCCGGCATCAGGTCGGCCAGCCGCTCGGGCGGGAGCGCGAGCGCGGCCGAGGCGCGCAGGATCTCGTTTTGCATATGCGGCGAGAGTACCAGCGCCATCAGCTTGGCAATGGCAAGGGAATCGGCGGGCTGCCAGGGGGCGATTTCCGGCTCGAAGAGGAAGAATTCCGGCGCGCCGCGTCCGAGAGCCTCATCGTTGACCTTGCGAATCCAGGCATTCACGCCCGCCGCATAGGCCCGCAACATCTCCTGGCTGTGTGGCTCCAGATGCTGAACAGAGGCTGTAGCGTTGCGGTAGAGATCCAGCCGGCGCAGGAACTCGTCGGCCTGGACCGTGCGGGCGCCGAAGAGCTCGGAGAGGCGACCCTGCGTCTTGCGGCGCAGGAGTGTCATCTGCCAGAGCCGGTCCTGCGCATGGGCAAATCCGAGCCCGTAGAACACATCGGCGTCGTTCTCGCCGAAGATATGCGGGACATTGGCATTGTCGCGCACGATCTCGACCGGCGCACCGATCCCCTCGACGGACCAGGTCGCGTCATAGTCCGGCAGCGAGCGGCTGGCGAAGAAATAGGCCAGCATCGCCGCGCCTGCCGCAAGCACAAGCACGCTTGTCAGCAACCGCAATGTCCAGCGGAAAACCCGTTCCATCCTGCCCCTTTCAATTGACCCCGGCGCGAGGCCGGTTAGGTCTGGGGCGAACCTAGTGCAAGGCTGACGAAGGGGGAAGACATGGCGAAGGTTGCATTTCTCGGTCTGGGGGTCATGGGCTACCCGATGGCGGCGCATCTCAGGCGCGCCGGTCACGCGGTGACGGTCTATAACCGGACCACGGCGAAAGCGGAGGCCTGGGTGGCCGAGCATGGCGGCACATTGGGGAAGACCCCTGCGGAGGCGGCGGCGGGGGCGGAATATGTCATGTCCTGTGTCGGCAATGACGACGATCTGCGGCAGGTCTGTAAGGGCGCGGATGGGGCGTTCGCCGCGATGGCGTCGGGCACGGTCTTTGCCGACCACACCACGGCGTCCGCGACAGTGGCACGCGAACTCTACGGCGCGGCGGCGGATCTCGGGATTGGGTTCGTCGATGCGCCGGTGTCGGGCGGGCAGGCGGGGGCGGAGTCCGGCCAGCTCGCGGTGATGTGCGGCGGCGACGCGGAGGTCTTTGACCGCGTTGCGCCGGTGCTCGACGCCTATGCGAAGAGCTGTCTGCGGCTTGGTGATGTCGGCGCGGGTCAGATGGCGAAGATGTGCAACCAGATTGCCGTTGCCGGGGTGGTGCAGGGGCTCTCGGAAGCTCTGAGCTTTGCCGAGAAGGCCGGGCTCGACGGGCGGGCGCTGGTCGCGGCGATTTCAGCTGGCGCGGCGGGGTCGTGGCAGATGGACAACCGTTCGGAGACGATGCTGGACGATCATTTCGACTATGGATTCGCTGTCGACCTGATGCGCAAGGATCTCGGGATCTGTCTTGAGACGGCATCGGAGATCGGGGCGAGCCTGCCGGTGACGACCTTGATCGACGGGTTTTACAAGGATGTGCAGGAGATGGGCGGCGGACGCTGGGATACGTCCTCGCTGATCAAGCGGCTGCGGGGGTAAGGAGAACCGTGCGGCGGGGGCGTCGGCCTGTCGTCACTGGTCGGGGCGCCGCTGCTGATCGACATGGTTGCGGATCGGCGCTCACGGCACGGAAACAAGGCCGAAGGCCGCCGCGCCAGCGCCGGACCGCCCCCAACGCGACAGGCCGAGACAGACCTGAAACGGGGGCAAATAGCTGGCTTCGGATCACTTTTCTCCCCCGCTTTTTCTTCATTTCGCGCGCGCAGCATGTATGCTGCACCCAAGCAATGAACAGGGAGAGGGAATATGTCACTCAAGGGGAAAACTGCCGTCATCACGGGGTCGAATTCCGGGATCGGGCTGGGCGTGGCCCGGGAACTGGCACGGGCCGGGGCGGATGTCGTTCTGAACTCATTCACGGACACTGAGGAAGATCATGCACTGGCCGCCGAGATAGAAGCCGAAACCGGTGTTTCCGCGCGCTATATCAAGGCGGACATGTCGAAGGGCGAGGAATGCCGGGCGCTGATCGATGCGGCAGGATCCTGCGATATCCTGATCAACAATGCCGGCATTCAGTTCGTGGCGCCCATCGACGAATTTCCGGTCGAGAAATGGGATGCGATCATCGCGATCAACATGAACTCGGCCTTCCATACCACTGCCGCCGCCTTGCCGAAGATGCGCGCCGCTGGTTGGGGGCGGGTGATCAATATCGCCTCCGCCCATGGGTTGACCGCCTCGCCCTACAAGGCGGCTTACGTTGCGGCCAAGCATGGCGTGGTTGGGATGACCAAATCCGTGGCGCTGGAGACGGCGCAGGAGCCGATCACGGTCAACGCGATCTGCCCGGGCTATGTGTTGACGCCGTTGGTCGAAGCTCAGATCCCGAACACGATGAAGGAATACGGGATGGAGCGCGAGGAGGTGATCCGCGAGGTCATGCTCTCGCGCCAACCGTCGAAGGAATTCGCCACCGTCGAACAGCTCGGCGGAACCTGCGTTTTCCTCAGCTCGCCCGCGGCAGACCAGATCACCGGAACGACGATCAGCGTCGATGGCGGCTGGACGGCGCTCTGAGCTGTTCGGTGGCGGGGGGCTCCGCCCCCCGGTCGCGCCCCTGCGGGGCTCTCCTCCCCCCGGGGGCATGATTGGTATGAAAGGGTCTGAAGATGAAGCGGATCAACCTGGCTTTGCAGGGCGGGGGCGCCCATGGCGCCTTTACCTGGGGTGTGATCGACCGGCTGCTGGAGGAAGAGGATATCGAGATCGCCGGTATTTCCGGCACCTCGGCCGGGGCGCTGAACGGCGCGGCGCTGAAGGCCGGGCTCGTGGCCGATGGCAAGGGGAAGGACCGGGCGGCGGCGAAGGCCAATCTCGACTGGCTCTGGCACCAGATCGCGGGCGTTCAAGACCTGCGGCTGACCCATTGGTTCGCGCCCTTTGCCCCTCCGAGCGAGGTCTATTCCGCCGTTCTGGAGAACTCGCCGCTTTTTGCCATGGCCGACATGGCGAGCCGTGTGGTCAGTCCCTATGCCTATGGACCTTTCTATTCCAACCCTTTGGAACGGATCGTCGAACGGTTCGCCTATGATCGGGTCTGTGCCGAGACCGGGCCTGCGCTCTTTGTCTCGGCGACCAATGTACGCTCGGGCAAGATCCGGGTCTTCGAAGGGACGGAAATCTCGACGCAGTCGATCCTTGCCTCTGGCTGCTTGCCGTCGATTTTCCAGGCCGTCGAGATCCACGACGAGAGGACCGGGCAGGTCGAAGCGTTCTGGGATGGCGGTTATACTGGCAACCCTGCGCTTTTCCCGCTCTTCCGGACGGACCTGCCAGCGGATGTGCTGGTGGTGAATATCAACCCGCTCTTCCGGCCGGATGTGCCGACATCGGGGGGAGATATCCAGAACCGGATCAACGAGATCAGCTTCAACTCCTCCTTGCTGCGGGAGCTGCGGGCGATCCATTTCGTGCACCGATTGGTTGCCGAGAACCGGGTCGAGGGGATGCGGGACGTGCTGGTTCACATGATCGCCGATGACGACTTCATGCGCGATCTTTCCGTGGCGACGAAGATCGTGCCTTCCCCGGTGATCCTGACGCGGCTGAAAGCGGCGGGGCGGGCGGCGGCTGACGGTTTTCTTGCCGCGCATAAGCCGGACCTGAACGAGCGCGGGAGCGTCGATCTGCAGGAGATGTTCGGCTAGATTGCAAGAATGGCGTCCGGCCTTCGGGGCACGGTTTGAGCCGAGGGGGACCTGATGCCTGAGTGCCGTCCGGCATGGCAGCAAGGCGAATCCGGCGCTCCGGCGTTTGCCCGTCCGGGCGGGCTGTCGCTTTGCCATCCGCGCGCATTGCTCCGATCTTCGTCCGATCTGGTCGAGAGAAAATGCGGACCAAAACCTGTGCACCGCCATCCCACGGGCAGGCGTTGGCACGGCTACCGTCGCGAACAGCGAATGGCCGCACTGTCCGCATCCTGACCCGCCGAGCCGAAGCCGAGGCGTGCGCCCGGCGTCGCTCTCGACATTTACTCCGCCGCGCGGAGCGGCTTGTCACCGCTCGGCTCGCCGGGGCTCGGAAGCTCCGGCGGTTTCTTATCGGCGAGTTCCGCCGGATCGGTGTTGACGACTTCGCCGTCCAGCGCTTCGGGGGCATCGACCCAGATCAGCTCGGGACTGCGGGCGCGGCGGGCGGCGCGGGTGAGGGCCACGTCACGCGCCGCACGGCTGCCACGGCCGAAACTTACGGCGCGCAGGCCCCTCAGGCTGCGATAGGCGCCTTCCCAGAACCAGACCCGCAGCGCCAGCATGGCCGGCGTTACCACCAGCGTCAGCACCGTCGCCGTGCCCAGCCCGAAGACCACCGCCGTGGCGAGTTGCTTCCACCAGAGCGCGGTGGGGCTGTCCAGCGTGTAGCCACCATTGAAGAAGTCGAGGCTGATCCCGAGCATCATCGGCGTCAGGCCGGCGATGGTGGTCGAGGTGGTCAGCAGGACCGGCCGCAGGCGCTGTTCAGCGGTGCGGATGATCGCCTCGATCCTCGGCATGTAGCCGGAGAACTCCATATAGGTGTCGATCAACACGATATTGTTGTTCACCACGATGCCCGCCAGCGCGACAATGCCGGTGCCGGTCATGATGATGGAGAAGGTCTGGTCCATGACCAGCATCCCGATCAGAACGCCCGAGGTCGAGAGCACGACGGCCAGCAGCACCAGCACGGAATTGTAGATCGAGTTGAACTGCGTCAGCAGGATGATGAACATCAGCCCGAGAGCGGCGCCGAAGGCCTTCCCGAGGAATTCCTGGCTCTCCTGCTGCTCTTCTTCATCTCCGGTCCATTGCCAGCCGACATCGGTGCCGAAGGGCTGCTCGGTCTCGATCCATTCGGTCAGGGTGGCAATCCGCTCCGAGGCGGTCAGCGGCGCCTTGGTGAGGCCCTCCTCGTCGATGCGCATTGCCTGACCCGCCGCGGCGGCCTCGGCGGTGATCACGTCCACCGTCTCGCCTTCCGTGTTGATCAGCTTGACCAGCCCGGGCGTCAGATCCGCCTTCACGTCGTAATATCGCTGCTGGTCCACCCGGTCGATCCGGGCCAGTTTGGGAACCGGCTGACGGGTGATGAAATTCGACAGCGGGACCAGTCCGTCGACAGTGCGGACCTTGAGGCTGTCCAGCGTCGAGAGCAGGCGATCCTTCTCGGGCAGGCGCACGCGGATGTCGATCTCTTCGTCGGAGCTGTCCACGCGCATCGTGTCGAGCAGGATGCCCCGGGTGACGAGCTGGACCATCGCGCCAACGGTTGCCACATCGGCGCCGTAGCGGCCGGCCTTCTCGACATCCACGTCGATCTGCCAGTCGATGCCGGGCAGGGGCAGCGTGTCCTCGATATCGAACAGCCCCGCCGTGTCCTCGAACTTCGACCGGGCGGCGAGGGCGGCGGTTTGCAGCTCCTCCCAATCGTCGCCGGTCAGGCGCAGATGCACCGGCTTGCCGGCGCCGGGCCCCATGGCGAGATCGAGAACCTCGACATAGATGCCCGGAATCTTCTCCATCTTGGCGCGCAACCGGTCGAGCACGAGGTTGCCGTCCAGGTCCGGAAGGTGATTGCGATCCTCCCAGCGGATCATCTCGATCTGGATCTGGCCGATCGTGTCGCGCGGGCTCTGGGCGCCGCCGGTATTGGCATTCAGGCCGCCCTCGCCAGCGAAGGCAAAGACTGAATCCACGCCGGGCTCGGCAAGCGCGATCTGCTCGACCTGCTCGACCAGCGAGTCCTTTTCCGTGATGGAGAGGTTGCCGCGCGCGCGGACATAGACGATCGCCTGTTCCGGCTCGCTTTCGACGAAGAACTCCGTGCCGTTATTGTTCTCGCCGAAATAGGCGAAGACCGAGACGATGAAGAAGGCGACGGTGCCGATGGTGACCAGCGGCATGATCGGGTTGCCGACCAGGAACTTGATGAAATGTCCGAAGGCCGTGCGTTGGTAGCCGCCCTTGATCCGTTTGCGGCGCCATTTCGGCCGGGCGGCGTCGGCGGTGATCGAGGTCGCGAAAGCGCCGAAGAAGAGCAGGAGCATGCCGAAGATACGGCCAGCGCCGGTCGGGACATCCGCGGGCAGGATATAGCTCGGGTTCAGCACCTGCATCGCGCCGAGAAAGAGGAGATACATCGACGGCGGCACGAGCGCGACCTTGAGCAGCCAGGGCCAGCGGCGCAGGCCGTCCGCGACATTGTGGAAACTCCGGGCGAGACGGCCGGTGATGCCACCGATCACCGGCAGGAAGACCAGCGCGACAACCAGCGAGGCCGAGAGCACGAAGATCAGCGTGATCGGCAGCATCTTCATGAACTCGCCCGAAACCCCCGGCCAGAAAAGCATCGGCAGGAAGGCGCAGAGCGTTGTCGCGGTCGAACTGACGATGGGCCAGAACATCCGCTTGGCGGCCTCGACATAGGCATGCATCGGCCCGGTCCCGGACTGGATGCGTTTATCCGCGTATTCGACCACGACGATGGCGCCGTCCACCAACATGCCGACCGCGAGAATGAGGCCGAACATCACCATGTTGGAGATGGTGACTTCCATCGCGGCGAGGAAGCCGAAGCAGAGCAGGAATGAGGTCGGGATGGCGAAGCCGACCAGCAGCGCCGGGCGGGAGCCGAGCGCGGCCAGAACCACGATCATGACGAGGCCGATGGCTGTCAGCACCGAGCCTTCAAGCTGGCGCACCATCGAGCCGACCTGCACGGATTGGTCGTTGGAGGTGCCGACGACAATCGCGTCTTTCAGTTCCGCAGGCCATTTCTCGCGCTCGGCGGCAACGGTTTCGCGCACGAGAGCCGCGGTGTCGATCACCGGATACCCCTTGCGCTTGACCACCTGCAGCGCGACTGTCTTGTCGCCGTTGAACCGTGCTGTGCCTTCCCGATCCTCGAAGGTCAGGGAAATGGTCGTGAGATCGCCTAACGTGACCACGGAGTCGCCGTTCACCTTGACCGGGATGCCGTAGATATCGCCCGTACTGTCGAACGAGGACGGGATCTTGATCGCGAAGGCGCCGCCCTCGGTCTCGATATCGCCGGCGGCGATGAGCTGGTTGTTGTTGACGACCGCGCCGATCAACTCGCCAGCGGTGACGTTGTAGGCTTCGAGCTTGAGCGGGTCGATGATGACCTCGACCATCTCGTCGCGATGGCCCGTGAGGGCCGCTTCCAGCACCGGCTCGAGCCCTTCGAGCCTGTCCTGCAAGTCTTTGGCAATACGCAGCAATGTGCGCTCGGGCAGGGGGCCGGTCAGGTTGACGATGATGATCGGGAACTCGGAGAAGTTGAACTCCTCGACGGAGTAGTTCTCCGCGCCTTCGGGGAAATTCGCCTCTGCCTTGGTCATCGCGTCGCGAACATCAGCAAGCGTCGCTGACTTGTTCCAGCCGAAATCGAACTCCAGCACCAGGTTGGCATAGCCCTCGACAGCGGTGCCGGACATGCGGTCCAGACCGTCGAGATCGGCCATCTCGGTTTCCATCGGCTTGACGAGCAGCTTCTCGGCATCGGCGGCGGAGATGCCGGGGAAGGGGACGGAGATGAAGACGGCCGGAATCTCGATATCCGGCTCACCCTCCTTGGGCAGGTTGAAATAGGTCTGGGCGCCGGCGAAGAGCGCCAGCAGGATGATACCCACGGCCATGCGCGTGTGATGCGAGGCCCAATCGACGATGCCTGTCATGGCATTCCCTCCCCGCGGCGTTTCACTGGCTCACCTCGTCGGCACGATAGGTCAGCTCCAGCGGCACGCCATCGGTCACATATTCTTGCCCGACCACGATCACTTCGACCTCGTCCGGCAACCCGGCGACATAGATCCCCTCGGGCGTGTCGCGCAAGAAGAGGACCGGCAGGAAGGCGGCTTCGGGGCCGGTCTCGCCCTCGGCGGCGTGGCGGATGCCAAGCGTTCCGTGATCGTCCAGCGTCAGGGCGGAGGCAGGCAGCAGATGTGCCGGCTCGCCTGACGCGGCAATGGCGATATCGGCCGTCTGCCCGTCGCGGATCAGCAGCCCCGGATTGGGCACCTCGATCTCGACCCGGAACGTCCGCGTCAGCGGGTCTGCGGACCGGGACAGGAAGGTCACGGCGCCGGTAAGCTCGGTGCCGGAGACCAGCCGCGCGCGGGCCTGAGCACCCGGCTCGACCTTCTCGACCTGTGTCTCGGGCACGAAGCCCACGAGCTTCATCGGATCGAGCTGGATCACCGTGGCGCAGGGCGCGCCGGCGGAGAGAAGGGTGCCAAGTTCGGCCGTGTCGGTTTCCAGCAGCCCGGCGAAGGGGGCCTCGATGGTGGTCCGCTCCATTTCTTTCTCGGTCAGCGCCACGGCGGCGGCGGCGGCCTCGACGATGGAGGTCGCGGCTTCGAGGCCGGAGCGGGCCGATTCCACATTGGCCTTCGCAGACGAGACGCTGGCCCGGGTCGAGGCGACGCGGCTTTCGGAGGCATAGCCGCCTTCGATCAGCTTGGTGGCCGCGCGGTTGTTGATCTCCGCTTCCGTCAGCAGCGCCTCGGCCTCCGTGACCCGCGCTTCGGAGACAGGCAATCCGGCGCGCGCCGAGGCCAGCCTTGCGCGGGTTTCCGACAATTGGGCCGCGAGCGTGCCGATATCGATCTCGCAGAGCAATTGCCCGGCCTCGACCATCGCGCCCTTGCGCAACGGCTCGGAGGTGACTGCGCCGGTGGTCTCGGCCATGACGGTGACCTGCCGAACGGCCTCGGTCCGGCCGCGCAGCACCACGGCGCTGTCGATGACCTGTGCGCGGGAGGTCGTCACCACGACCGACACGCGACGGACCTCGTCCTTTGGCGTGTCCGCGTCGGTTTCAGGCGTCTCGGCGCCATCAATCACGGTCTCGGCGGCGGGTTCGATCCCGGCGAACCGGAACACCGCCTCGCGTTCCATGATCAACATATACACGATGCCGGCAACAATCGCCGCGATCACGAACGAGAACCACTTCATGAAATTCGCCTTTCCACTCCGAATGCGAGCCCTTGCACCTGCTGTGGACTTCCGGAGTGAAATGGAACCAAAGCGGTACGAAAACAAGAGGTATCTCGGACAATTGCACGAAATACGGGGGGGACGGCGATGTTTCATACCTGTGGAGCCCACGGCGCCCACCACACCGTCTCGAAGAACGATACAGCATTTTCATGCCGCAAAACGGTATTTTTGCGCGTTTCAAGGGCGTCATTGCAGGCCCGCCAATCGCAACCTTGCACCCGATGCAATCCGGCTCCCAACCCATTCCCCGGTTGCATTTTGCGGCGCTAACAGCGCATAGGAGTGGCAAACCGGGCGGGCGCCGCGGCTCGCCATCCCCAATGGAGGCATCTTCGATGACTGTCCTGATCGCTGGCGCCGGTGTCGCCGGTCTTACCCTTGGTCTCTCCCTTCACCAAGTGGGCGTTCCCTTCCGTATCATCGAGGCGATCGCCGAACTGCGCCCTCTGGGCTTCGGCATCAACCTGCAGCCGCACGCGGTGCGCGAGCTCTATGATCTCGGCCTGAAGGAGAAGCTGGAGACGCTCGGCATCCAGACCGAGCGGACCAGTTATTTCAACAACCAGGGGCAGGAGGTCTGGTCGGAGCCGCGCGGGCTGGAAGCCGGCTACAAGTTTCCGCAGATCTCGATTCACCGCGGCGCGCTGCAGATGATGCTGCACGAAACCCTGCTGGAACGCTGCGGCCCCAAGGCGATCCTCGCCGGCGCCAAGGTGAGCGAATGGTTCGAGACGCCGCGCGGATTGGAGGTCGTGCTGACCGACCGGCAATATGGCTACGAGCTGGACCGCCTGCGCGGCTCTCTTCTCGTTGCCTCTGATGGCGCCCGCTCCTCGATCCGCGAGAAGGTCTTCCCTGATGTCGGCTCGGCCAAGCCGCGCACCTCGATGATGTGGCGTGGCGTGGCCCGCGCGCCGAAATTCCTCGGTGGCCGCACGATGACGATCTCGGGCACGAAGGGGATGAAGTTCGTCGCCTATCCGATTGGGCAACGTGGAAAAACCCAGAGTTTCGTGCACTGGATCGCAGAAATGCCGAAATCGCCGGAGCGCGATTACGAGACCCAGGACTGGTCGCGCAAGGGCTCGATCGACGACGTTCTGCCGAGCTTCGAGGACTGGCGTTTCGACTGGCTCGACATTCCCGCGCTGATCGGCGGCACCACTGATGTCTGGGAATGGCCGATGGTCGATCGCGACCCGATGCCAGCCTGGAATGACGGCCGCATCGCGCTCCTGGGCGACTCCGCGCATCCCATGTATCCGATCGGCTCAAACGGCGCCTCGCAGGGCATCCTCGATGCGCGCGTCATGGCCCGGTCGATGCGCGATCACGGCGAGACGTCGCTGGCGCTACAGGATTACGACGACGAGCGCCGAGAGTCGGTCAACGCGATCATCATGGCCAATCGCGGCCAGGGGCCGGATGCCGTGCTCGATGCGATTGCCGAGCTTGCGCCCGACGGGTTCGACGATATCGACGCGGTGATGCCGGAAGAGAAGCGCCGCGTCTTTGCTGCCGCGTACAAAGAGGCGACGGGCTTGACGGTCGAGGCAATCAATGCCCAATCCTCCATCATCGGCGCAAGCGATGCGCGGCCTTATCAGGGCAAACTCGGGGACTGACGTGACAGAGAAGACGGCCGGCCGCGTCGGCGTCCTTGTCGAGGCCGGGGCCCGGGCGCTGGCTTGGCTCGGCGGCGCAATCCTCCTGGCCCTCGCGGCGATGACGGTCCTGTCCATCCTCGGGCGGGCACTAGACGGGTTTGGCCTCTCGGCCCTGCGCGGCGATTACGAGATGGTCGCCAATGGCTGCGCGCTCGCAGTGTTCTTCTTCCTGCCCTGGTGCCAGCTCAAGCGCGGCCATGTCACGGTCGACATCCTGACCGACCGCTTCCCGCCGCGCGTTCAGGCGCTGTTCGGACTAATGGGGGACTTGCTGATCACACTCGCCTCCATCGTCATCCTGCGCCAGCTCTGGTTCGGATTTGGTGAGAAGTTTCCGTATGGTTCCGATGGGTTGCGCGCCGTTCTTGGCATGGGATACAAACCCTTCTATCCCGAAACCACCTATGAGCTGCAGATCCCGGTTTGGACTCTCTACGCCACGGCGCTGGTGGGCGCGGCGATGATGGTCCTTGTGGGACTCTATACGGTCGGGCGGGCGGTTCGCTGGGTGCGCGACGGACAGGAGGGCACGCCATGACCGGCCTGCCGCTGGCACTCACGGCCTTCGGGCTCATGCTGTCTGGAGTCTTCCTGCGGGTGCCCATCGCGCTGGCGATGGGGCTGACAGGCTTCTTCGGCACCTGGTACGTGATCGGCACGCCGGCCGGCCCGATGGCGCAGATGAAGACGCTCACCTATGAGACCTTTTCCAATCAGGGGCTCGCCATCATCCCGCTTTTCCTGCTGATGGGGCAGGTGGCGACGCGGACCGGCATGTCGGCTGCGCTTTTCCGCGCCGCTTCCGACTGGCTGGGCCACAAGCGCGGCGGAATCGCGATGGCAGCCGTCGGCGCCTGCGCGGGGTTCGGCGCGATATGCGGCTCCTCGCTCGCCACGGCCTCGACGATGGGGCAGGTGGCCTTGCCTGAAATGCGTAAACGCGGCTACTCGGACGCGCTCTCCACGGGTGTGCTGGCTGCCGGCGGCACGCTTGGCATCCTGATCCCGCCCTCGATCATCCTCGTGCTCTACGCCATCCTCGCGGAGCAGAATATCGTCAAGATGTTCACGGCCGCGCTTCTGCCGGGCCTGCTGGCCGCCATTGGCTACATGATCACCGTCGCGATCTACGTTCGCCTGCGTCCCGAGGCCGGTCCGGTCGGTCCGCGCAAGCCTTGGTCAGAGCGCTGGTCGACACTGATCGCCACATGGCCCGTCTTCGCCATTTTCGGCCTGACCATTGGCGGCATCATCGGCGACTGGAACTGGAGCAAACCAGGCGATCAGGCGCTCTTCACCCCGAACGAGGCTGCGGCCTTCGGCGCCGTCGCCACGACCCTCTACGGTTTTTTCGGCGGAAAATTAAATCTTTCCGGTCTATTGGAGAGCTTTCTTGAGACGGCCAAGGCGACGGCGATGATCTTTTTCATCTTGCTCGGCGCGGAGGTCTTCAAGGGGTTCCTCGCGTTGACCCGCGCCCCGGATCAACTCGCCGGCTGGGTGCTGGAACAGGGGCTGGCACCGATGCTGGTGCTGACAGCGATGCTGCTGTGTTATCTCGTCTTTGGCTGCGTGATGGAGAGCCTCAGCATGATCCTGTTGACGGTGCCGATTTTCCTGCCGGTGATCGAGGCGCTGGATTTCGGCATGAGCGCGGAGCAGACCGCGATCTGGTTTGGCATCCTGGCGTTGATCGTGGTTGAGGTCGGGCTGATCACGCCGCCAGTGGGGATGAATCTTTTCATCCTCAACGGAGTTGCGCCGGATATCCGTATCGGTCGCACTTATGCTGGCGTTGCGCCGTTCATTCTCTCCGATCTGCTGCGGGTCGCTCTGCTTGTCAACTTCCCGGCTATAACGCTCTGGCTTGTTTCAATGATCGGTTAACCACTTTCTGGTCAAAGGCGACTTGTGGAGCCGCCGCACAGACGGTAAATCAGTTTCCGGTGGCCCGAGTGGCGGAATGGTAGACGCAGGGGATTCAAAATCCCCCGCCGCAAGGCGTGCCGGTTCGAGTCCGGCCTCGGGTACCAACTTGTTATTGCAAAGAAAACCGGCCCTGTTCTGCGGGGCCGGTTTCTTCTTGCCCTCCGGCCTTCCCACAGCCGACTCCCACGTCACTCTTTGAAACGCCGCATCTGCGCTGTGCGAGACATCGCCTTCTGGTTCGCTTCCTTTCGATACTTTGCGACCGTTCCGAGGCTTTGGCCCGTTACAGCCTGAATTTCTGCATCCGAGCAACCGGCTTCGGCGAGTTCAACGCACGCGCGCTTCCGAAGGCCGTGGAGACTATAGCGTCTTGCGTCATCGTCGTGCTTTTCTGCGATTTCTGCCAAGGTGTCCCGCCACGACGAAATGAGTTCTCTACGGCGTCATAGGAACACGGCGCTTTCTCAGACTTTGCAAGTACATGCCTGGGGCCTTCTTCAAGGCTCTCGACCAACGTTCTCAGACGGGCAGGGCAATAGATGTCAAAGGTTTTATCGCCCTTTTCATCTATGACCGATACCCATTCTCCCTTGAAAGCACTTCAAAGCATCTTGATCGATGCAGTGGGCCTCTGTCCGGTCCCACGGATCAATTCCCCTGCGATACGCACATCGTCGGGTGCCTTGGCAAGCGCGTCGAGCATCCAGTCTGGCCACGCCAGGAATCCTCGCGGCGAGCCGTATTTGTCTACACCCTGAGCCGGATTGTCTCCAAGCGGCCAGTCGTGCTTATCTTTTGCATAGTTCCAAAGAATGGAAACTGCTTGCAACATCCAGTCCGCTGCTCGTGGCGCTGCTGACATGGCGTTGAGTTTTTTTCCGGATGGCTGACTTGGTCGTCGAAGACATCGGCTTGTCGGCGTTTTTTTGAGGATCTTTTCAAACTCCCGATTGTACGACTTCTTGGTTCCGTCTCGAATTGCTTCGAGATCGGCGACACGCCAACGTGTGGCTTCTCCGATCTGACACGGCGGCGGCAGGGCTCCGCGCTCCACCAGTTGTCGAAATTCGGCCGGCGGCATGTCGAGCATGGCGGCAGCCGTTTTTTCCTTGACGGCGATGGGTTGTGCGCGAGTAGGCATCCAGAAGCTCCGGTCTTAGGAGTTCAGGAAGTCGGTTCATCCTGATTGAGCCGGAAAAGAACCGAACTCGAATACTCTCGGGCAACCGAAGTATTGCGTTTAAGATATTGTTATATTGAAACGTTTTTACATCTCTCCAATAGGTGATTTGAGGACTCGAACCATGGCTTTCGTCTCATCATCGCGTGCGTGGCGGCGGTGCATCCGCAGGGATTGTTCACCGCGATTCAAAAGAGAAGATTGGCCGTGTCGGGTTGAAGCGAAGAAAAAAGTTGGGGGTGCCTGCATACCGTGTTGGTCGGCTATGCGGAAAATCCGGCCTTGCATATGAAGGGCGGCGCTTCCCGTTTCAGCGCTTGGCAGACCCGCCCCGCGCCAAATGCAACCCACCTCGCTTGGCATGCGCAGAGATCACCTGACCCATTGTCTGTCCCAATTCGTCGACAATGGTCATCGGTGCCGCCCGCACCATCGGTTCCAGGAATTGCTCGTCGATCTGGCGCTGGACACGTCAACCAACCCTTCCCATACCCATGCGAGGAATCCTGCGGGAAAACACTTCGAAAGAAATGACTCGACGGATTAAACATCATATGTTTTGATTAGTCATATGAGCGGTGTCTTGTGACGAATGGAGGTTCGGCACTTTGGCGCTGTCCATGGGAGGATATCGGAAGATTTTTTGATGGTCGGTCAGCCGGCGTGTCGGACGTTTTCGTCCGGCCGGAAAGGCTGCGCCCCAACCATCGCCACAAAGGTCTCCGGCCTTGACCGCATCAATCTGGAGGAGCCACGATGCATTCGATCAAGACACTGAAAACCCTGGCGGCAAGCGCCGCGACCCTTGCCCTGTCGACCGGTTTCGCTTCGACGGCGATGGCCGAGGATCTGGTGGCCATGCTGCTGCCCGAGAACGTGAATGCACGCTGGGAAAGCCAGGATGCGTATTTCTTCGTGGAAGCCATGAAGGCACTGGCCCCCGACGCAAAAGTCGAGGTTTTCAACGCCAATAACGATACCGCCACCCAGCAGCGTCAGGCCGAGCAGGCCCTGACCAAGGGCGCGAAAGTTCTCGTCGTGATCCCGATTGACGGCGAAGCCGCCGCGATTATTGCGGACAACGCCGAAGAAGCCGGCGTCCCCGCCATTGCGTATGACCGTATGATGCAATCGGCCAATACCGATTTCTGGGTTCAGGCCGACATGTTTGCCACCGGCGCCAGCCAGGCACAACACGTCGTCGACAACACCGCCAAGGGCGACACGCTCGTGCTGCTCAAGGGCTCGCCGACCGACCCGAATGCCGGTGTGATCGCCGCTGGCCAGATGTCCGTGCTGCAACCGCTCTTCGACTCCGGCGAGCGCGTTCTTGGCTACGAGAACTGGACCCAGGGCTGGGACCCGGCAATTGCACGCCGCTCGATGGACCAGGCGCTGACCAAGCTCAACAACAATGTGCAGGGCGTCGTGTCCTCCAATGACGGCAATGCCGGTGCCGCCATCGCGTCGCTGGAAGAGCAGGGCATGAACGGTAAGGTTCCGGTCACAGGTCTCGACTGCACGGTGCAGGCGCTCCAGCTCATCCTCCTCGGCCAACAGAGCCAGTCGGTCTGGCGCCCGTTCGGTGAAATGGCCCACGTTACCGCCCAGGTGACGGCCGCGCTGTTGAAAGGCGAAGATCCCTCGTCGCTGACCCAGGGCACCGTCGAGAACTCCGCCGGCGCACAGATCCCGTTCGTTCCGGTTGCCCACTACGTGGCCGTCGGTGAAGAAGGCGTCGCCTACGTGATCGAAAACGACCTTTCCGTCTCCAAGGAAGCCGTTTGTCAGGGTGAAGCCGCAGAAACGCCGTTCTGCAAGAACTGAGGCTTCGATGTCGGATCGAGCAGAAACCACGGTGGGGCGCGCAGCCCCACCGACCGCGCCGCACCTCGTTTGCCGGGGTGTGAAGAAGCGGTTCGGCGGGGTCGAGGCCCTGCGTGGCGTGGATTTCGAAGTGCGCCGAGGTGAGGTCATGGCGCTGGTGGGAGACAATGGTGCCGGGAAGTCGACCCTGATGAAGGTCATCGCCGGGGCCTATTCCGGCGATGAGGGTGAATTCTTTCTCGACGACCAACCGGTCACGATCGACACACCCTATGACGCCGCCGATCACGGCATTCAGATCGTCTATCAGGATCTGGCGCTGTGCGAGAATCTCGACGTGGCCGCCAACATGTATCTTGGGTCCGAGCCGGTGCACGAGGGGTGGGGGTTCCTTCCCCGCATCCTGCGTCCGCTTGATGATCTGCTCATGGAGAAAAAGGCGCTCGCGGCGATCGACCGGCTCAAGGTCCGCACGTTGCAATCGGTACGCGGCAAGGTCGGCGGTCTCTCTGGCGGTCAACGTCAGGCGATTGCCATTGCCCGTGCCGTCGGAGCGGATTCGACCGTTGTGCTTCTGGACGAGCCCACCGCCGCGCTT
The DNA here is from genome assembly GCF_033101155.1 of Tropicimonas sp. TH_r6. NCBI lineage: Bacteria > Pseudomonadati > Pseudomonadota > Alphaproteobacteria > Rhodobacterales > Roseobacteraceae > Tropicimonas > Tropicimonas sp. TH_r6. Next base: position 416,753 of record NZ_JAWMPX010000002.1, on the reverse strand, counting down.
GGAGTGGCGCAGACCGAGCAAGTGCTGCAGGCGGTCAAGAACCTGCGCGATGCCGGCCATGCGATTGTCTATATCTCCCACAACATGGCGGATGTTTTCGAAATCTCCGACCGGATCACCGTGCTGCGCCACGGCGGGAACGTGGCCGTCTACGAGACGGCTCAAACCAACACTGACGAGATCGTCGTGGCGATGACTCGCGGGATCGACAAGGGTGCTCCAAATGCAGCCTGACCAGGCAATCAAGACAGAGGCGATGCAGATCAAGAAAGCATCGACCATTAGCTGGGGCCAGCGTTTCGTCATGATGCGCGAAAGCCGCTTTGGCGCGTTCGGACCGGTGCTGCTGGCACTGGTCTGTATCTGGGCCTATTTCGGCATCACCGAGCCGGTCTTCCTCAGCCCGCGCAATTTCTACAACCTGTTCATGCAATCGGCCGTGGTGGGCACGATCGCCGTCGGCATCACCGTTGTGCTCCTGCTTGGCGATATCGACCTGTCGGCAGCCGCAACATCCGGTGTTTGTGCCGCTCTGATGGCGGTTCTGGTGACCAATGTCGGTATGTGGGGGCCGTTGGCCTGCCTGATCGCCATTGTGCTGGGCATCGTCATGGGCACAACGCAGGGCATGCTGATCGCCTATATCGGCATTCCGTCTTTCGTTGTGACGCTTGCGGGCAATCTCGGCTTCCAGGGGCTTATGCTCAAGATCCTCGGCATCCACGGTGCGATCAACATGCGCGACCCGTTCGTGCGTGGCATCACCACCGTGGCGCTCCCGCCTGCGCTTGGATGGGCACTTGCCGTGGCCTTCGTGGCGGTATTTGCCTGGTTCGCGTTGCGCCGACAGGCGCGCCGCCGCGCCATCGGGCTGGAACTCGACACGCCGGCAGCACTCTATGGCTCGATCGCCTTCTTCGCCGTCCTTGCCCTGGCGGCTGTCTGGACGCTCAACTCCTATCGCGGTGTGCCGCTGCTGGTCGTTCTGCTGATCGGCATGACGGCCCTGCTGGGATGGGTCACAACCTCGACGCCCTTCGGAAGAATGCTGTTCGCAGTAGGTGGCAACCAGGAATCGGCGCGCCGCGTCGGAATCTCGGTGCAACGCACACGCGTCGCGGCCTTCGGGATTGTCGGTATGATGGCGGCCATTGGCGGCATCGTGGGCGCCTCCCGCTATGCCTCCGTCTCGTTCAACGCCTTTGCCGGCGGGCCGCTGCTGCTGGAAGCCATCGGCGCAGCGGTTATCGGTGGCACGTCGCTCTTTGGCGGACGCGGCTCGGTGTGGAACGCGCTCCTTGGCGCGTTGGTGATCGGATCGCTGGGCAACGGGCTGGACCTGTCGGGCGCATCCGCCGCCGACAAGCTCATGTTCTCCGGCGCAATCCTGCTTCTGGCCGTGGCCATCGACGCGCTGTCTCGCGGCGGAGGGAATGGCGGCAGGTAGCCTGCTCCAGCCCTGACTATTTCGGTTGCCGGCGGTGCCGGCAACCGCTCGGACCAAGGAGGTTTCATCATGGCAGACCATGCTGCCTCACTGTGGAGTGCCGATGAGCGTGCGCTGATCGACGCCCTGCTGAACCAGCTTATTCCATCCAGTGATGACGGTTCGGTTCCTGCCGCTGGATCCATCGGTGTCGCAGCGTTCGTCGCCCATGCTCTCGACGAGGATCCAACCCTGCAATCGCCTTTCGCCAGGGGGCTGGCCCAAGCAACCGAGATTGGTGCCGGGTCCGCCGATGCCGTGGTCCGGATCGAAACCGAACAGCCCGAATTCTTCAAGCTGCTGCAAAGGCTTGCCTATATGGGCTATTACAGCCGCCCCGACATCCGCGCGCTGCTGGGTTTGTCGGCCAAGCCGGTGCATCCCGATGGCTATGACGTTCCAATCGAGCCCGAAGACCTGATGGCAGATCTTACCGCGCCTGTCCGCTCACGCGGCCAATGCTATCGCGACGCCTGAGGCGGGAGGAAACACGATGAAAAACCAACCCGTTGACGTGCTGATAATCGGTGCAGGCGCCTCTGGAGCGGCCATCGCCTGGTCGCTGGTGGAAACACGAATGCATATCCTGTGTCTTGAGCAGGGCGACTGGATCTTCGACAAGGATTTTCCGTCGCGTCGGGACGACTATGAACTCGCCCGATACGGCAAATTCTCCTGCGATCCCAACGTGCGTGGTTTGCGCGAAGACTATCCGATCAATGCCGATGACAGCCCGATCATGCCGGTGAACTACAACGCTGTCGGCGGCTCGACGATCAACTATCTTGGCCACTGGCCGCGGATGAAGCCGTCGGATTTCCGAACGCGGAGCCTCGACGGTGTCGCCGAGGACTGGCCGGTGGATTACGCCACGCTGGAGCCGTTCTTCGAGGAGAACGACCGGATCATGGGCGTCTCAGGACTGGCGGGGAACCCGGCTTATCCGGCCTACACCCCGCCCAACCCGCCAATCCCGATCGGCAAGCTCGGCCAGACATTGGCGAAAGGGTTCAACGAGCTCGGCTGGCACTGGTGGCCCTCCGATGTGGCGATCCTGTCTCGCGACAATGACGGGCGCAGCAAATGCGTCAACGCCGGCACCTGTGATCTTGGCTGCGCCGCCGGCGCGAAGGCGAGTACGGATATCACCTACTGGCCGATGCTTGAGCGGGCCGGGGTGGAGCTTCGGACTGGCGCCCGCGTGCGCGAGATCATCGTTGGCGATGACGGCTTCGCCAAGGGGGTGCGCTATCATGACCGCGACGGCAATGTGCACGAACAACTCGCCGAAATGGTTGTGGTCGCTTGCAACGGTGTTGGAACGCCACGGCTGCTGCTCAACTCGGTCTCCAAGCTCTTTCCGGACGGGCTGGCCAATTCGAGCGGCATGGTCGGCAAGAACCTGATGTTCCACCCGTTGTCCGGCGTCACCGGGCGCTTTGACGAACCGATGGATGGCTTCAAGGGGCCGGTTGCCTGCTCGATCCTGAGCCAGGAATTCTACGAGACCGATCCGAACCGCGATTTCGTTCGCGGATATGGTCTGCATGCCGGGCGGTCGCACCCGCCCGCAACCTATGCGCTTGGTGGCTACGGCGTTGACGACCCGATCCCCTGGGGGGCGGAGCATCGCAAGCGGATGGACGATGTCTTCCCCTACATCGCGGGGCTGACCATCGTCACCGAGGATCTGCCCGAGGAACATAACTGTGTCACACTCGACCCGGATCTGACCGATAGCGACGGCATCCCGGCACCGAAGATCACCTACAAGATCGGTGAAAACACGCTCAAGATGTTCGCCCATGGTGAAGCGCGCGCGGCCGAGGCGTTGCTGGCCGCTGGCGCAAGGGAGATCGTTGCCGATGGCGGTGGGCGCGACGGCAAGGTCTGGCGCCGGGCAGGCTGGCACCAGATGGGAACCGCGCGGATGGGCAACGATCCGGCGACCTCGGTGGTAAATGGCTGGGGACGCTGTCATGACGTGAAGAACCTCTTCATCGTCGACGCGTCGATCTTTGTCACAGCCGGCGCAGTGAACCCGACCTCCACAATTCAGGCTCTCACTCTCTATATCGGCGACAGCATCAAGAAGAACATCGCGACCCTGTTCGACTGAACGGACCGCCCGACCTCAAAAGGAAACCAAATGAAGATTGTCTCGGTCCGCAGCCACGTTCTGCAATGCGATATGCCCGAGGTGCTTGGGTATTCGCAGCAGTATTACAGCAAGCGCTCCGCCCATCTGGTGGAGATTGTGACCGATGAGGGGTTGATCGGCTGGGGCGAGTGTTTTGGCCCTGGCAATATCGCGCTGGCCAACAAGGGCATCGTCGAAGGCGTCATCGCGCCGATGATCCTCGGCATGGACCCGCTGGATCGCGACGTGATCTGGCACAAGGTCTACAACCTGATGCGCGACCACGGCCAGAAGGGCATGCCGATGCAGTCGCTTTCGGGTGTCGACATCGCGCTGTGGGATCTCGCGGGCAAGATCGCCGGATTGCCGGTTCACAAGCTGATCGGCGGGGCGCATCGGACAAGCGTGACGGCCTATGGCTATGGCATGATGCTGCGCCCCGAGAGCACGGCCGATATGGCGGCGCGGTTCGTCGACGAGGCGGCGGCGATCAAGGACATGGGCTTTGCCGCGACCAAGATGAAGATCGGGCAGGGACCCCAGGACGACGTGATCCTGGCGGAGGCGGTTCGCCGCGGTGTGGGCGACGACTTCCCGTTCATGGCGGATGCAAACCACGCTTACATGACGGCCGATGCGTTCTATGTCGGGCGCGCGCTGGAGGAGCTTGGCGCCTATTGGTTCGAGGAGCCGGTGGCGCCGGAAGACCTTGATGGCTATCGCGAATTGCGGGCTGGGCTGAAGGTGAACATCTCGGGCGGCGAAGCGGAATTCAACCGCTGGGGCTGGCGGCAGATCCTCGAGAACCGTGGGCTGGATATCGCCCAGCCGGAGGTCTGCGCGCTTGGCGGGATCACCGAGTACCTGCGGGTGCTGGCGCTGGCGCATGCGCATTTCACACCGGTGGCAAACCACGTCTGGGGCTCGGCGATTTCGGTGGCGACGAACCTGCAGCTTCTGGCGGCGATGCCGCCGATGCCGGGCGGGCTGTTCCCCTGGGAGCCGATGCTGGAATTCGACACGACCGAGAACCGTTTCCGTGACGAGCTTCTGAAGGAGCCGCTGGACATCCAGGGCCAGGTCGCCCGCACGGGCCGGGTCGCGATCCCGCAAGGCCCCGGTATCGGTGTCGAACCGGATCCGGATGTGATCGCGAAATACGAAGTCTGACGGCAAGCGCCCGAAGAGACCTGGATGCGGCCTGTCACGCTTGAACAGGCCGTGCCAGACGTTTCACCGCAGCGCGATGCCCGCATCATAGGCTTCTACCATTTCCTGCGCGCGGGCGCGGACATCGTCGGCGGAGAAACCCGGGCTGTAGAGGCTGGTTCCAATTCCGAACCCGGTTATCCCGGCCTTCAACCACTCTGCGAAATTCGCCGGGCCAGCACCGCCGACAGCATAGGTTTCCGTGTCAGCGGGCAGGACGGCTCGAAGCGCGCCGAGCCCGGCTGGGCCGATCAGGGAAGCCGGGAAAAGCTTCAACCCATCCGCACCGGCCCGCAGCGCCGCGAAACACTCGCTCGGGGTGAAGACCCCAGGATAGGACTTCATGCCACCGGCTTTTGCGGCGGAGATCACGGCCGGATTGCAATCTGGTGAAACGATCATCCGGCCTCCGGATTCGGCAACCGCGTGAACGTCCTCTTCGGACAGCACCGTTCCCGCGCCCACAAGCGCGTCATTGCCAACGGCACCGGCCAATCGGGCGATGCTGTCCAACGGATCGGGCGAGTTCAGCGGCACTTCCATTCGGGTGATGCCGGAGTCAAGCAGCACCTGACCGATGGCGACCACCTCGTTCGGGGTTACGCCACGCAGGATGGCAATCAGGGGGCGGTCCATGAAAAAGTCTCCTTGAGAGAAGCAAAGGCGGCCGTCAGGCCGGAAAGCGTAATTGCGTCTGCATCAACGGCTTGGGCTGGGTGCCCGGCCAACGAGAGTGCAGTGCGGTAAAGGTCCGACAGGGCTTGGGTCCCGAGCAGTGCGGTCGGACGCCCGTCCAACATAGAACGCAGACCGGCGATTTCGGCGCCTATCAGCAAGCCAGAGAGCCGCGCCCGCGCGGCCGCCGGTGGCACGCCATGCAGCAAGTCTGCCGCGCGGATGGAAAACAGGCTGTCGAGCAGGGCAGGGGTCTCGCCAGGGGCCGTCGCTGTCGCCTTGCGTACCACGTCATCAAACTCGGCTTCGTCCCAACCCGTGCCCGTGACCGAATGCCGAAGCACCGAGGATTTGCTCAGAAGGGCAAAGACCTCACCCGTCATGCAGGTTCGAAACGAGCGGATCTTTCCACCGGCAATTTCAACCCATTTCGTATGGGTTCCCGGCAAACACAGGATGCCTTCGAAGCCTGGTTCCAACCTGAGAAACCCGAGGATCTGCGTCTCCTCTCCGCGCATGACATCGGCTGGGCTGTCCTGTTTGACGCCGGGCAGGATACGCACATCAAGGCGCGGGTCCGATGTCGGGGCAACAGCGCAGGCGGAAGGTTCTGGTGTGAGGCAGGGGAGCGACATGTAGGGCGCCTCGTGCCAGCCCTGCCGGGCTCCGACCATCCCGCAGCAGATGACTGGCGTCACCGTATCTTTCGGGAGCAGGTCGCCGACAAGCGCCAGGAGGGCTGGTTCGAACTCCGCGCGCTCAAGGGTTCCCATGCCGTTTTCGGATGAACTGTGGTGGAGCAGCTCCCCCGCCGCTCCCATGGCCCAGATCCTTAGATTGGAGGTTCCCCAATCCGCGGCGATCCATTGGGCTGTTTCCATGTTACACGTCCTCTGGCTTGCCGCTGGCTATGCCTTCAAGGCTCCGGGTGGCAAACGGCCGTCTGGTTCGGAAAACCACGGCGTTCCCGGGGAACTCCGATCCAGATTCGATATAGGGCGCTGAAGGCACCCTTGTCAGATCGCAGGCCCGGCTCTCCCGATCAATCTCCCTACGTCTCTTTCATGTAGTCCTGGAGTCGTTGCCAGGCATCCTCAAGGTGTTCTTCCATGCTCGCTTCGGCGGAATCTCCATCTCGCGCAAGAACGGCATCCGTGATCGCCCGGTGAAACGGGATCGACGCCGCATTGTCGCGCGGATCCTTGTTGGTCAGGCGGATCGAGTTGAGCAGGGCGGTGAAGATAACCCCTTCCATCGCCCGCAGGAAGTCGTTGCCAGCAGACCGCAGGAGCGCCCGGTGGAAGCGGGCATCCGCGATGATGTAATCCTCGATGGAGCCCTTTTCCTGCTCCATGCTGTCTTGCGACGCGGCGATCTCTGCATGGGCCTCTTCGCTGCCCAGTTCGGCGGCCCATCGTGCGGCCTTGGGTTCGATCACCCGCCGGATGTCCATCAACTGCCGCAGCAGATCCGGGTTTGGGGGAGCCGCCTGGTGCCAGGCCAGAACGTCATCATCCAGCAGACCCCAGTTGTTCCTGTTGCGAACCCGGGTCCCGATGCCGCGACGGACTTCGAGCAACCCCTTGCCAACCAGGACCTTCACCGCGTCGCGAATGACGGAACGGCTGACACGGTAGCGGTCGGCCAGAGCGGCCTCGTCTTCCAGCAGGTCACCGGGACGGTAATGCCCTGAAACGATCTTGCGGCCGAGTTCTCGAGACACCTGCGCCGAAAGGCTGTGGGTCAAGCCGGAGGTCTGTTTCAGGTCGTAGTAGAGGAGCTCATTCATGATATTTATATAAACATACGATGTTTAGAGAGTCTATCTCGTTCTTGCGGTGACGCGGCTTGGAACACGCGGGCGCATTGCTTCATGCGGCAGAAAGCTTAACGCATTGAGCAAGCGATAAAGTGGCATCCCTGCACAATCAAGTAGGGCAGAGCCAATCGCGTCCTGGTGATTCTGCCGTTTTGGGGCCGTTATGGGGCCGATGCCGGCAAGGTCATGGATGTCGATTGGGCGTTCCGCCAGAGAAGCGTCATTTGTCTTATTGTTTCATACCATTAATCTGAATGCCAGACGCGACCACCGTCGTGCTCTCCGGTTGCAGGGCGCGGGAGGCGATAAAACTCTGGACCCGCTAAACATCATATGTTTACATATGTCGCATGAATTGAGCTGTCGATGGTCCGATGGCCGAACGGGACCGACTCAACCGCGCGATATGCGGTTGAGCCCCGCTTGAGACTCCGGATCCGTACCAGCTCACTGCTATCGAGAGAGGGAGATTACGTCCGACTCGCAGCGCCATGACAAGCTGTCCGACCGGACCACCAGGCGAAAGCCATTCGATTCAATGTCAGTCCGCAGAAGACGCTCGGAGCTTTCCGGGCGTGTGGATGCGTATTGCCAAGTCCAGGCATCAAGGGAGGATTCCGATGCTGTCCAAACTCACAAAAACCGTTTCTCTTATGGCTGTCGCCGCGACCTTCGGCATTGCCGCTCCGGTTGCCGCCGGTGAAGACCGCATGGCGCTCTACGAGCGCTTCGGCGAGATTCCGGTGCCCAGCAAGGAATACCGGATCGGTGTCATCCTCAAGACCTTCAACAACGACTATTTCATCGACCTGAAGAACGGTTTCCAGGACGCCGCGGACAAGTATGGCGTGAAGGTCGAGTTCTTTGCCGCGCCCGGCGAGACGGATTTGCTGATCCAGAAACAGCTGATGGAAGACATGCTGGTGCGCCAGTTCGACCTGATCGCTGTGAACCCGTCCTCGACATCGAACCTGCTGGAACCCGCCGCGCGTGCGACCAAGATGGGCATTCCGCTGATCAACGTGAATGACGCCTATATCTCGAAGGAAGATCAGGAAAAGCACAATATCGACATCATCTCCTTCATCTCGACCGACTGGGCCGAGCAGATGCGCCACCACGTGCGCTACTGTGCGGAGAAGCTGGGCGATGAAGGCGGCCAGATCGCCCATATCATGGGCTTCCCAGGGTCGACCGCGGCCACGCAGCGCCTTGAAGGCTACGAGACAGAGTTGGCCAAGTTCCCGCAACTTGAAAGCGTCGCCGTGCTGCCCGCCGACTGGGACCGCAAGAAGGCGATGGACGTGGCTGCAGACATGATCCAGGCCAATCCCGACATCAAGTGCCTCTCCGCCTCCAACGACAACATGGCTCTCGGTGCGATCCAGGCGCTGAAGAACGCTGGCAAGCTGGGCGACATGATCGTCATGGGCTGCGACGGTATTCCGGACGCGGTTACCGCGATCCAGAATGACGAACTGACCGCGTCCGTGGCCTTCATGCAGTATGAAAACGGCTACAACACGATCGAAGCCGCGATCCTCCATCTTGAAGGCATGGGCGACAAGATCCCCGAGACGCTCTTTGCCAACCAGGAGATCTGGGACAAGTCGAACATCGACGACAAGATCGCCAATTACGGCCGGTACTATTCCGGCATGGCCAAGCTGACCAACTGATCCGACAGCTTGATTGCCCCGGGGCGCGTGTGTTCTCCAGCGTGCCCCGGGTCATCCGTCTTGAGAGGTGTTCCCGATGACAGACGCACGAATTATCGGCGGCGCAGGCCGCGAAAGCTCCGGGCTGATCACCATGCTTCCCGCTGCCATCGAGAGCATGTTTCGGCTTTCCTGGCGCGCCTTGCGCGAGAGCTGGGGCCTGATCCTCGCACTGGCGATCCTGGTGTTGATCTTCAGCCAGGCTTCTCCCTACTTCCTGAATACACTCGTCCTTGAGCGCATTCTCACAAACGCCTCCTTCACGCTCATCATGGCAACCGGCATGACGCTGGTGATCGCCACGGGCGGCATCGACGTGTCGATCGGCGCCACGTTGGCGCTGTCCTCGATGGTGGCGGCGACGTTGATGAACCTCGGGACGCCCGTCCTTCCGGCCGCGATGGCCGGGCTGTTGCTGGGGGCTGGGATCGGCGCCTTCAATGGCTCGATCATCTCCTATCTCAAGCTGCAACCCTTCATCGCCACGCTGGCAATGCTGAGCCTTGCCCGCGGAATGACGCTGATCATTTCCGGCGGCTCGCCCGCATTCGACCTTCCCGAAGCCTTCACCTCTGCGTTCAAGGACGAGATGGTCATGGTCATCGGGCTCGGCGGGCTGCTGTTGACCATGCTGGTGATGCACCGCACGCGGCTTGGCATCCAGATCCGAGGCATCGGCGGCAACGAGAACACCTGTTACATCTGCGGCGTGCGGGTGAATGCGCTGCGCATCGGCGTCTATGCCTTCCAGGGCATCATGGCGGTGCTTGCCGGATACACGCTGACGGCCTCCTTCGATGCCGCCGAGCCCACCGCGGGCCTGTCCACCGAGTGGCTGGAAGCGATGGCCGCGCCGATCATCGGTGGTAACACCATGGCCGGGGGCCGCGCGCGCCTGTTTGGCACGCTGATGGGCTGCCTGATCCTCGCCACCATGCGCTCGGGGTTGAACATCTCCGGTGTTCCGACGGCCTGGCAGCAGGTTGCCATCGGCGGCATCATCGTTGGCGCTGTCACCCTCGACGTGTTGACCAACCGCAAGAAGGTGTCGTGATGAAAAACATCCTGACAGCCAGCAAGATCTGCAAGCAATACGCCGGAACGCGCGCCCTCAAAGAGGTGGATTTCGAGATTGGCGAGGGGGAGATCCTCGGGCTGATCGGCGAGAACGGCGCCGGCAAGTCCACCCTGATGCGCATTCTGTGCGGAATCGAGCAGCCAACCTCGGGCGATATCGTGATGCACGGCAAGCCGGTCGAGTTCTCTGGGCCGCAGGCTGCACAGGCCGAAGGGATCGCAATGATTCCGCAGGAGGTGTTGCTGGTTGACGAGCTGACCGTTGTCGAGAACATCTTCCTCGGCCATGAGGAAAGCGGCGCTTTCGGCCTGTCCAAACGCCAGATGCTGGCCGATACGCGGGCGATCCTGGCCGAGCTGGACAGCCAGCAGGTCGATCCGGAACACCTGACCGGCAACCTTCCCAAGGGCTCCCAGCAGATGGTGGCCATTGCCCGGCGGGTAATGCAGGGGGGCGATGTGTTCGTCATGGACGAGCCCACGGCCTCCCTCACCGGCGAAGAGACGCAATCCCTGTTCAAGCTGCTGAAAAAGCTGAAGGGCGAAGGCAAGGCGAGCGTCTTCATCTCGCACCGTCTGGAAGAGATGCTGGAGATCTGCGATCGCATCGTGGTGTTGCGCGATGGGGAACATGTCGGCAACTTCATCAACGACGACACGCTGACCAAGGACAAGCTGGTGGCCGCCATGGTCGGCAGTGCCGTTGCCAACGAATTTGCGCGGACGGTGTCCCATGTCGGGGAGCTGATGCTGGAGACCGACAAGGTTGTCATCAGCACGTTCCAGGGTCGCAAGACCCATCCGATTTCCATTCAGGCGCATGCCGGCGAGGTTGTCGGCATTACGGGGTTGGCCGGGGTTGGCAAGACGGAGCTTGCCCATGTCCTCTCCGGGCTCAGGCCCGTGGTGGAGGGCGAGCTGCGTCTGAGAGGTCGTTCGATCACCTTGCGCTCCCCCGTGGACGCTCTGAAGAACAAGATCGGACTGGTCTCGGAAGACCGCCGGGCCGAAGGGCTGGTGCTGGAACTGACCGCATTGGCCAACATGACGCTGACCAGCCTCAAGAAACTCTCGCGGTTGGGGCGGATCGAGAAGGATCGGGAGCGCCAGCTTGGCCTCGACATGAAAGACAAGCTGAACATGCGCACCGAGTATCTCGGTCGCGACGCGAACCATCTTTCAGGCGGCAACCAGCAGAAGGTGGTGATCATCCGCCAGCTCTGTTCCGAGGCCGAGGTGCTGCTGCTGGACGAGCCGACAAAGGGCATCGATATCGGGGCCAAGGCCGAGGTTTATCGGCTGATCGGTGACCTGGTTGCAGAGCAAAAGGCGGCGATCCTGTTTTCGTCCGAGCCGCAGGAAGTGCTGGGTGTATGCGACAAGCTCTACGTCCTGACTTCCTATGGGTTCCTTGGCCCCTATGCCAAGGGCGCGCTTGATTATGCCGGCCTGATGGCGCTGGAATTCGGCACGGCCACGTCCGACACGCCGATGGAGGCAGCAGAATGAACTCGCAGAACAAGGCATTTGGCTTCATTCAGGATCACCACCTGCAGCTTCTTCCGGTCATTCTGCTCGTGGCTGTCGCCATGACGATCCTGTCTGAATCCTTCATGACCTCGCAGAACATGATCAACCTGGCGAACCGGGTTTCGATCAACCTGATCATCGCGTCGGGCATGACGCTCCTGATCACGTCCGAGGGGATCGACCTGTCGGTCGGTTCCACGGTCGGGCTCTCGGCCGTGGGCGCTGCGATCTACTTCCAGAACGGCTGGGACGCGAGTTTCGGCCCCTACGGCGCGATTGTCTTCGGCGTCGCCGTGGGCGCGGCAATCGGCCTGGTGAACGGGATCCTCGTGGCGCTGATCGGCCTGCCGGCCTTCATCGCGACACTGGGAACCATGCTGGCGGTGCGCGGACTGGTCTTCATCACGTCCAGTGGACGCACGATCATGGGTTTTGATCCGCGTTTCATCGAGGTTTTCTCGGGCTTTACCTTCGGCATCCCGCGCGCTGTGATCGTGGCGGGGCTGACCGCGCTGGTTGCGGCCTATGTGCTGAACAAGACAACCACGGGCCGGCTCCTGCAGGGGTTGGGTGGAAATGAACGCTGCCTCTACACTGCCGGCATCCGGGTGAAGCGATTGAAACTCGGCTCCTACGTGATGATGGGCATGCTGGCCGGGCTGGCGGGCCTGACCCTTGCGGCCTCGATGTCAGCCGCCGAACCCTTCGCGGGCAGCTGGTACGAGCTCGATGCGATTGCCGTCGTTGTCATGGGCGGCACCGCCCTGACTGGTGGCCGCGGGACGGTGATGGGCACCGTTCTGGGGGCAATTCTGCTCGGGCTGGTGGCGAATTCGATCATCCTTCTGGGAATTTCCGCCTATTATCAAACCTTCGTGGTTGGGCTGATGATCCTGGCGGCCATCGTGATGGGAAGTCCGGTCCTCACCGGGGCTCGGGCAAACTGAGAACAGGGGTGGTCGACGGGCTCGACCACGTTATCCAACGCAAGTCGCAGCGCCGCCTGTATGGGTGTGTCGTCAGCTCCACGAACGGGAGAAACAGAATGAACCTGACCAAGAAAATGTACATCGGCGGAAAGCTCGTGGACGGAACGGGCCCGCGCGACATCGACAACCCGGCAACCGAGCAAATCATCGGGCAGGTCGCGTGGGCGTCGTCGGTCGAGGCCGAGGCCGCGCTTCAAGCCGCCAAGGCTGCGCTGCCGGTCTGGTCGAAGACCCCCATCGCCGAACGCGCAGCCTGGATGGAGAAGCTGCGCGATGAAGTGATCGCCAATGAGGGGCATCTTCTGGACTGTATTCAGCAGGAGATGGGCAAGAGCCTGAAGAACGCGCGGGAAGACACGCAGATGCTGATAGATGCGCTGCATTTCTTCGCCGAGGAGATCCAGCGCATCCGCCCGGAGACGCTGCCGGACCTGCAGGGCACGCATGAGCACAAGCTGGTGCATGAGCCCGTGGGCGTGGTCGTCGCCTTCCTTGCGTGGAACTTCCCGCTGCTGAACCTCGCCTACAAGATTGGCCCGGCGATGGCCGCTGGCTGCCCGATCATCATCAAACCCTCGTCGCAGACACCACTATCGGCCTATGCGGTCGGTGAATTGTGCGAGAAGATCGGCCTGCCGGCCGGCGTGGTCAACGTCATCTGCGGCCCCGGCGCCGAGATCGGCGACCACCTCTCGGCCTCGACAATTCCGGCAATGCTGACACTGATCGGCTCCACCAATACCGGCAAGCACATCATGAAGGTCGGTGCCAGCTCGATCAAACGCTACTCGATGGAGCTCGGCGGGAACGCCCCTGCTCTGGTCTTTGCCGATGCCGATCTGGACCTGGCGGCGGACATTGTCTGCGGCGTCAAGTTTGCCAATGCAGGGCAGATCTGCGTGACGCCGAACCGGGTGTTCGTGGAAAGCCCGGTTGCGCAGGAATTCACCGCCAAGGTGGTCGCGCGGGCCAGGGCCGTGAAGGTCGGTTTCGACCCGTCCGCCGATATCGACATGGGACCGATGGTGGACCAACGGCAATGGGACAGCGTGGATGCGTTGGTCCAGGATGCCGTCGCCAAGGGAGCGACGGTTCTGGCCGGAGGTGGCAAGCCCGAAGGGATCGAAGTCGGCAGCTTCTACGCTCCGACGGTTCTCGGCGGTGTTACGCCCCAGATGCGGATCTATCACGAAGAGATTTTCGGGCCTGTTGTGAGCCTGATGGAGTTCCAGAGCGAAGAGGCCGTGCTCGAAGCCGCCAACGATACCGACGCCGGGCTGGCCTCGTATGTCTTTACCAAGGACGCCGCCAAGGCTGATCGCTGCGCCGATCAACTGCACTTCGGCGAGGTGCAGATCAACGGCGTCAAATACCAGATCGACCTGCCCCATATCGGCATTGGTCAGTCCGGGATCGGCTGCGACTGCTCGCATCTGTCGTTGCACGAGTATCTCGTGCCTCGTCGTATCACGCGCGCTTTGGGTTGAAGGTGTGAACGATACCTGAACGGTGCTCCTGTTGCGTGAAGGGTGGGGGGCTCGGCCCCTCTCTTCCATCGGCTTCAGCTCATGATCTTTCATCCTGCGGATGTCGCGCTTTCGGGGAAGCCATCGTCTGGCCCGCCGATTGGTCTTCTCTAGGTGCCTTTCTGGTTCGGTGAGGATGGCTCACTGAACCAGGTCTACGTCCCGATCTGAGCCTGAAGATGTGCCCAGAACGCTAATTCGGTGCCATTGTTGTCACGGCGCCTTCAGATATTGCCCCGTAGGTCATCTTGCGCGCGCATGCCAAACCTGAACAACGTTTCCACTGCAACAAGCGCGCTGGACGTCTGCCCGTGCCATACGTGCCAGCGAAGGTTCTGCACCAGTTTCTCGACTTCAGAAGCTTCGATCACCTCACCTCACGAAATCCCTTGCAAAATCGGGGTCGTCCACAAATGACACCTCCGGTTCAAATGATCGAACAAGGCCTATCCCTTCTCCACATTCGCTCCGCCCCGCGTGATACTGACGGGGGGATGGTCGCTGGATCTCACTGTTCGAGCGTCTGCAACCACAGAAAACTATGCGCGGGTGGCGGTCATGGCGAACTCCAAGATTGATCTCAGGTTGTTGAACTACTTCCTTCGGACTGCCGAAATGAAGAGCATCTCCAAGGCGGCAGAGGCCCTGAATGTTGCGCAGCCAACGCTGTCCAAGGCGATCCAGCAACTCGAACACCAACTGCAGGCGCAAGTCTTCCTGCGTACGGCACATGGGGTGACGGTCACCCCCATCGGCGAGCGACTGTTGCGCCATGCCCGGCTGGTCTCGGCCCAGGTCTCCGACGCGGTCGAGGAGGTCGAGGCGATGCGCGATGGCTCTGCGGGACAGGTTCGTGTCGGCGCCGGGCCGTCCTGGGTGCGGCGCATGCTGCCCGAGGCCGTCGCGGCGGTTCTGGCAGAGCGACCTGGGCTGCAGGTTTCGATCTCTGGCGGCTTTGACGAGCGCCTGCTGCAAGGGCTTGAGGACGGCGCACTGGATTTCGTTGTGGCGGAGAAGCCGCTGTCCGGGGGCGAGCGGAACTATGACTATGAACCGCTCACCGACGACGCCCTGATTGTCATCGGACGCCCGGAGCATCCCCTTGCCGGTCGAAGGAACATCGCCCCCAAGGAGGTGCTGGCAGCGGATTGGGCCTTGCCGCCGCAGCACACGCTGGCGCGGCGCAAGCTGGACGGGCGGGTCATCAGCCTTGGCGAATCCCCTCCGACGCCCCTTGTGGATTCCAACTCGCAAACCTTCCTGCTGGCCTTTGCCCAGTTCCATGACGTGCTGCTCTACACAACCCGCTCTGTCATGCGGATCCCGGAAGGGCGCGATCTGGTGGAAATCGACGTACCCGAGCTCGCTTCCTCGCGCGCTGCGGGGTTGATCTTTCGCCGACCCAAGTTGCTGACACCCGCTGCCGCGTTCGTGGCAGATATACTGAAGGCTGTTTGCGCTTCGGAACCGATCAACTGAGCCATAGCCAATCCCTATGGAGATCGTAAGCTTTATCATTTCTCGAATGGGCCCCGACATGGCAAAGTTTCTTTACGTCCGAGGCGCGGAGGAGCGCCGACTCGGAAATCTGTGGGAGGAAATCCATGACCAAGAAACACCTTCTGGGTGAGCGGCTTCGTTTTGCCAGCCTGCTGGCCGGAACAGCAATGGCTGCGGCCCTTGCAGCGCCGGTACTGGCCGAAGAAGCGCCGATCACCATCGTCATCAACCAGTCGCCCTGGTTCCCGGGCTTCCAATCGGTGGTCGAACTCTATGAAGAGACGACAGGCAACACGGTTGAGCTCGATGTGAACCCCTTTGCCGGCTCGCTTGAAAAACAACGCACCGCGGTTCGCACAGACGAAAGCCCCTTCGACCTGCTCATCATGAATGCCGGCTTCTTTGTCGAGTTCTACAAGGGCGGGTTCATGGATGCGCTCACCGACATCGATCCGGAGTTCAAGCTCTCTGACGAAATTTACGACTTCGACGAGTCGGTTTGTTGGGACGCCACGGCTGAAACCGTGACTTGTGGAGGCGATGGCAAGCTCACCGCCATTCCGGTCAACCCCAACATCCTCATCATGCACTACCGTGCCGATCTCTACGAAGAGAACGGGCTGGAAGTTCCCAAGACCTGGGACGAGCTGATGGCCAACGCCCAGGTGCTCAACGACCAGCCGAAGATCTACGGCATTTCGCAACGCGGCCAGCGCGGCGCGTTCGACGTTACCTATGACGTCTTCCCCTATATCTGGTCGCATGGCGGCGGCATCTTCAAGGATCAGAAGGCCGGTGATTTCACCATCACCATCAACAGCCCCGAGACGCTTGCAGGCATGGAAACCTATCTCAAGTTGGCAAGTGAGGTGGGCCATCCGTCGACTGCCGGCCAGACCCAGACCAACGTGATCCAGAACATGGCCACGGGCAAGGCCGCGCATATCCAGTCCGTGCTCGCGCCCGGCCTCTTCGACGATCCCAATCAGTCGGCCGTCGTCGGCAATGTCAACTACGCGGCCACGCCGGCATCGAAGGATTTTCCGGCGGCCACCCCGCTGGGCCACTGGCTTGCCGGTGTTCCCAAGAACGTGCCCGATGACCGAAAGGCCGCCGCTCTCGCATTCCTGACGTGGTTCCAGACCCCCGAGGCCCAGGAAGCCTATGCCCGCGCAGGGTCTGCCCCGGTCAGCCGCGCCGTCATGGAAGGCCCGATGTCAGAAACGGAAGAATTTCGTTGGATGAAGGCGCTTTCCGAGGCGATCCCGACCGCTGGTCTGACCTTCCTGATCCCCGAAGCCTCTCAGGTTCTCGCGGTTACCGAGCTGCGTTTCAACGAAGCCATCGGCGGGCAGTTGGAACTGAAAGAGGCGCTCAACACCGCGGCAAAGGAAATTGCCAAGATCATGACCGACGCCGGTTATGATGCACCGATGCTCGACGAGCTGAAGTGATCCTCCCCAGACCGTCCCGTCCTCGCGCGGGGCGGTCACACAGCCGCAGGAACCTGCCCCATGAAATCGGACAATTTCTGGCGCTATGCCACCTTGGCACCCGCCGTGATCCTCTTCGTCCTGTTGACGATATTGCCGCTCTTCAACCTTCTGGCGCTCAGCTTCCATGACGTCGAATGGCTGAACCGGGAAGCCGTCTGGGAATGGGTGGGCGCGCGCAACTATGCCAGGCTTCCCGAAGATACGCTCTTTAACGCAGGTATCCTGAACACGATCATCTTCGCCGTCCTCGCCGTGGCCTTCCAGATGGTCCTCGGCTTCTGGCTGGCGCTGATGACAACGCGGGTGACGCGGCTCCGCGTCTTCTATCGCGCCGTCTTCATCCTGCCGATCCTGGTGCCCGGCATCATCATCGGCGCGATCTGGAAACTGATGTATTCCTATGATTTCGGCGTCATCAACCAGACCATCATGTTCCTTGGCGGCAACCCGGTGGACTGGCTCGGCAACCCCAACCTGTCGTTGATGTCGGTCATCATCGTCGATGTCTGGCACTGGACGCCCTTCTGCTTCCTTCTGATGCTGGCCTCTCTCGAGAGCCTCCCGACTGACATTTTCGAGGCCGCCGAGATCGACGGCGCCACCAAGGGGCAGGTCCTGCGCCACATCATCCTGCCGCTGATGATGCCTGCCATCATCGTGACCTTCATCTTCCGCATGATCCTCGCCTTCAAGGTTTTCGACGAGATCTACCTGCTGACGGGCGGTGGACCGGGAACCTCGACCGAGGTCATCTCCTTCACCATCTACCGACGTTTCTTCACCGAGGATCAGTCCGGCTATGGCTCCGCCATGTCGCTCGCGACCATCGCCGTGATCGCCACGCTGATCATCCTCGCCTCGCGCTTCGCCACGAAGAAAGGGCCGGAAGCATGACCGAGTATACCCGCACCGGACCGCTGCTGCGCCACGCCGTGCTAATCGGTTTCGCGCTGGTCGTGCTCTTCCCCTTCGCCTGGATCGTCATGGCGAGCTTCAAGACGCAGATCGCGCTGCTCATGGGGCAATGGCGCTTCGAGCCGACGCTCTTCAGCTATGACTCGGTCATCAACGGCAAGACCTCGGATTTCGTCACGAATTTCAAGAACTCGAGCATCATCGCGATCTCCTCGACCTCCATCGTGCTCACGGTCGCCACGCTGGCCGCGTTCTCGCTCTATCGTCTGCAATGGGCGGACTGGGTTCTGCGCGTGCTGCTGGCGTGGTCCGTGATCTTTCACATGGTGCCGCCGATCACGCTCGCGGGCGCCTGGTACACGATGTTCCGCTCTGTCGGGCTCGACAACACCTATGCCGGCATCATCCTCGCCCACACGACGATCAACTTGCCGATGGCGCTCTGGATGATGGGGGTTTTCATCCGGGACGTTCCCAAGGAACTGGTCGAAGCGGCCCAGATCGACGGCGCGAAGACACCCAAGGTGCTGCGCTACGTGGTCATCCCGATCGTGCGCCCCGGCCTCGCGGCCACCGGCATCCTCTGCTTCATCTTCTCCTGGAACGAATTCCCGGTTGCCCTG
The DNA here is from genome assembly GCF_033101155.1 of Tropicimonas sp. TH_r6. NCBI lineage: Bacteria > Pseudomonadati > Pseudomonadota > Alphaproteobacteria > Rhodobacterales > Roseobacteraceae > Tropicimonas > Tropicimonas sp. TH_r6. The sequence goes on along the minus strand of NZ_JAWMPX010000002.1, from coordinate 398,050 downwards.
ACGCTCTCGCAGCGCGCCACCGCCACCGTTCCCCTCGGCATCGGCAAATATGCCCAGGAAAACACGATCGCCTATACCGAGATGGCCGCTGCCTCGACCCTCTCTATCGTCCCCGCGTTCATTCTCCTGATCGTCGCCCAACGCTTTATCGTCCGCGGGTTGACCTCGGGTGCCGTCAAGTAGGAGCCACCCATGCGCACCGTCTTTCTCCTGTTCGACAGCCTCAACCGGCACATGCTCTCGCCCTATGGCGGCACGACCCTGCCGACCCCGAATTTCGAACGCCTCGCCGCGCGCACGGCGACCTTCGACAAGCACTATGTCGGCTCGATGCCCTGCATGCCGGCGCGGCGGGACATCCTGACCGGGCGGCTTGGCTTCCTGCATCGAAGCTGGGGGCCGGTGGAGCCATTCGATGTCTGTTTCACAGAAGAGCTGATGAAACAGAAAGGCACCTATAGCCACCTGACCACCGACCATTTCCACTACTGGGAAGATGGCGGCGCGACCTATCACAATCGCTATGACAGTTGCGACATGATCCGCGGGCAGGAAGGGGATGGCTGGGTCGGCGTCGCCAGTCCCGATTGGGCGGCACTGAAACAGCAGTTCCACCAAAAGCAGTACTCGGAACGCCCGCGCTCCTATCCGCGCATGAACATGATGAACCGAGAGCGCATCCGGGTGGAGGAGGACTTTCCGACGCACAAGACGGTGCAGGCCGGGTTGGACTTCATCGAGCGAAACAAGAGCGGCGACAACTGGTTCCTGCAGATCGAGTGTTTCGATCCGCACGAGCCGTTCCAGGCGCCGGATCGCTTCAAGGACCCGTTCCGAACCGGTTGGAATGGCCCCACCCGTGACTGGCCGGCCTATGACCGGCTCACCGAGAGCGAGGAAGAAGCGGCCGAACTGCGCGCGAACTATGCCGCGAGCCTGGCCCATTGCGACGCGTTGCTGGGCCGCGTCCTCGACGCCTTCGACGCCGACGACCTCTGGAAGGACACGGCGCTTTTCGTGACCACGGATCACGGGTTCCTTCTGGGGGAACACGAGTGGTGGGCCAAGAACCGGATGAACCTCTATGAGGAACTCGCGCATCTTCCGCTTTTCCTGCATGACCCACGCAACCCGACGCCCGGCACCCGCATCGACGCGCTGACCCAGACGCCGGATCTCTGCCGCACCTTCATGGACCTGTTCGAAGTCGAGCCCGCGCCCCAGATGCAGGGCCTGTCCTTGCTGCCGATGCTCGGCGGTGCCCCCGGTCATGATGCCGTTCTGTTCGGTTTCTATGGCGGCTCGGCCAACGTCACGGATGGGCGCTACACCTATTTCCGATACCCCGACGATCTGAAGACGCAGGAACTCTACCAGTACACCCTGATGCCCACCCATATCTTCGACTTCTTCGCGGATGCCGAGTTGGAGCAGGCCGAGCTGTCGCCACCGCTTTCCTTCACCCGCAATATGCCGGTGCTGCGCGTGCCGGTGCATGAAAGCGCGGTGATGCATGGCGCTTATGGGCCGGGGAGCATGAAGGAGGACACGACCGTCCTCTTTGATCTCGCAGCAGATCCGGAGCAGGCGACGCCACTCCAGAACCCGGACGAGGAAGCGCGGATGACCGGTTTTCTCGCCTTGTTGATGGCGCAGGTCGATGCACCGCCCGAGGCCTTTCGGCGGCTCGGGCTTTCACGGCCGGCGGAGGGCGCGGCATGATCCCCGGACCGGTGCCAAATGTGCGTGCACGCCTGTCCGAGTTGACCGGCGATCGCCGGCAACTCGCTGCGGTGCGCTGTATGACGCTCGACGACGGTCCGGCGCGCGGTCAGCGCGTTCTGGCGTTTTCCACCGGCGGGGGGCTGGATTTCTGGGTGCTGGCGGATCGGACGATGGATATCGGCCCGCTCTGGTTCCACGGCATGCCGGTGGCCTGGCAGCACCCTGCAGGCACGCTCACGCCGCAGCTTCACGACCCACGCAGCGATGGCGGCACCGGTGTCGGTCGTGCGCTGACGGGCTTTCTGCTGACGGGGGGGTTGGACAATGTCCGCCAGCCGCGCGACGGCATGCCTCTTCACGGGACGCTTCCGCTGACGCCTGCGCGGGTGACGAGCCATGGCGAAGACTGGAACGCCTCGATGCCGGTTCTCTTTGCCGAAGGGGAGATAGTATCAGCCCATTTGGGAGGTCCGTCCTTTTCGCTTACACGCCGGATCGAAGCCGCTATCGGCGGAACCACGCTTCACCTGACGGATTGCGTGGAGAACATCGGTCCGGAATCTGCCGCGTTCCGGATCCTCTATCACACCAATTTCGGTTTTCCCGCCGTCGGGGATGGAACAAAGCTCACTCTGAATGGGGCGGATGTGCTGATGCACGAGCCGCCATCGGAGGGCCGATATGCCGACCAAGGCCCCGCCAGGAGCTTTCCGGCCGGCGCCGATCGGTTTCGCGCCACGCTCGAACGCCCCGCGGCCGGTCAATGGCGCGGCCTCTCGGTTGCCGTGGAAGGCGACCGCCAGGCGCTGCCCTTCGTCCAGTTCTGGTCCGACCCACGTCCGCGTCGCAACATTGTCGCCATCGAGCCGGTGAACTGCGACCGAAATCCTGACGGCACCAGTGCCGACGGCATGACACTCGCGCCGGGCGAGAACTGGACCTCCACACTCAGCTACAGCTTCGCGTCGCTCGACGCGGAGGGGAAAGGAGCCGCACATGGCAACCGTTGAACTGAAAGGCGTCTCCAAACGGTTTGGGGCGGTCGAGGTCATCAATTCGGTGGACCTGTCGATCCGCGAAGGCGAATTCCTCGTTCTGGTCGGCCCCTCTGGCTGCGGAAAATCGACCTTGCTCCGGATGATCTCCGGGCTGGAGAAGATTTCCTCCGGCGATCTCTTCATCGGTGGGAAGCGGGTGAATGACGTGCCTGCGCGCGACCGGGGCATCTCTATGGTCTTCCAGTCCTACGCGCTCTACCCGCATATGACCTCGGCACAGAACATGAGCTTTGCGCTGAAACTCGCAGGCAAGAGCCCGGAGGAACAGGCCGAGCGGATCAAACCCGCTGCCGGCGTTCTGGGGCTGGGGGATTATCTCAAGCGCTTCCCGCGTGAGCTGTCGGGCGGGCAACGACAGCGCGTCGCCATGGGCCGGGCCATCGTGCGCGAGCCGGACGTGTTCCTCTTCGACGAGCCGCTCTCCAATCTCGACGCCAAGCTGCGTGTGCGCATGCGGGCCGAGCTCAAGGAGTTGCACCAGAAGCTTCAGACAACCACCGTCTATGTCACCCATGACCAGATCGAGGCCATGACGCTGGCAGACCGGATCGTCGTTCTGCGCGACGGTAAAATCGAGCAGGTCGGCGCGCCGCTCGACCTGTACGACCACCCGGCCAACCGCTTCGTTGGCTCCTTCCTCGGCTCGCCCGCGATGAACTTCTTCGAACTGGATGTGCCGGCGGACAGACCGGACCGTGCCCGTTTCGATGATGGCGACCTGTTGCAATTGCCCAGGACCTTGTCCGGCAAGCCAACCGTCACCGTGGGCATTCGCCCGGAGGCGCTCAAACTGGTGTCCGAGGCGAGCGATGGTACGATCTCGGCGGAGGTTGCTGTGATCGAACCCACGGGATCGGAGACCGAACTTTTCCTGCGCAAGGGGAGTGACCAGATCATCGCCAGCTTCCGTGAACGGATCAATGTCCGGCCGGGCGAAACGGTTCATCTCGCCGCCGATCCGGCGAAATACCACCTCTTCGACAGCGCGACCGAAATCGCCATCTGACCCCGTCGGATCAGCGGCAGAAGAACGGGCTGCTCCAGCAGTATTGCCCGTTTCGCTGCCGCATCCGCAGAGCCACCCAATCGCCCCGCTCTAGTGGGTCCAGCGCGATTTTGCCGGTCCATTGCCACTCCTCGGGCCGGGGCAACTGGTGCAAACGGAAAGCAGGCGTGTCGATCCCGCCGAGATTTCCGGTCTTGGCCCCCGAAAGCAGCCTGTCCGCCGAAACACGGATGTCGATTTCTCCGGTCCGCAGGTGGACCTCCGCATCCGGGTAAAGCCGAACACGCGCGGCCAGGGCCTGCGTCGCTTGCGTCTGGTTGTTGGGATTGGCCTGCGCACAGATGTCGAAACGGATCTCCCCGTCCTCGAGCCGAACGGTTCCGCCGGGCGGGACCTCCCCCGCGGCTTCCAGCGGCGAAACGACCTCCGGTCCACGCAAACGCGGCTCGACGGCATCAATACTACCAGCTTCGACTGCAAGACTTCCTTTCCAGACATGCTGTGTTCCTCGCGCGCCCCAGCCGAGTTCCAGCATGATGATGCTCTCCAGGCGGGCCGCGTCCCGATGGAGCGGTGCAGGCGTGATCTGTGGCGTCACCCGATGTACGACGTGACCGTTTCGCAGCACGTCGATATAGTCGATGGCCCCGCCCCCGAGAGCTTCGACCTGAAGGACCGCATGCGAGGTCGGGTCGACATAATCGCCGGGAATGGCCTCGCCCAAACGGGCGAAGAGATGGCAATTGTCCCCCGTGAGCGCACCGGTATGGCGGGCCCGGATTGCCTCCCATAGGCTGTCCGACGTGTTTTCCCGCGCATAGACCACTGCCCGCCCATGGCCGTGGGAGCCGGGAAAGCCGGAATGATGATCCGTCCCGCCGATCACCCCGAAAACATGGCCCGCATTCCAGCCCGCATGGATGGTGTTCGGGCCGTCCCCCGGGCCCATCGAATGCAGGAAGGGCCTGTCCGTCGTCGAGCTCTCGGAGCATCCATGCATCGAGATCAGCTCGACCACCGGAGACAGCGCGGGATCGAATGTCTCCCAGTTGATCCCCCGCGCGCCGGTCCGGTAGGCGATGTGATGGGGAAAGGCGATGGCGGCCGTGCCGTAGGCTGCCGCAAGTTCGCGACGCAATCCTTCGGGCGTATCGGCCTTGATCATCCCGCGTTGGCGGAGGTCCTGCAGGACGATTGTATAGTCGCCATGTGCGTTGGAATGCATCTCGTATCCGGGAAAGACGGTGAATCCACCGGGCTTATGCACGGCGGCAAGCTGCTCGAAATGGCCGGGCCAAAGCCGTTCCAACCGCGCGAATCCCTCGACATGGAACGCCACGATATGGGCGACGGTCGGATCATCCACGGGCATGTCGGGCCAGTAGGCGTGACCGGTGATGGAAACGAAATCGAGCTGGAGCGTCGCGTTCCGGAGCGCATCTTCGACAGATCCGTGACCATAGGATATCCCACAGTGATTGTGCAGGTCTCCGAAGAATGGAGCGACATTGGCGCTCCGTGCCAACGGTATCAGTCGGTCTGGGTACTGCATCGGCATTGTCCTGTCTCCAAGAACGCGCTGGACCAAGAGGAGTTACGACTCGGAGCGAAGTGTCGGAGCCTTGCGAAGAACTTCCAAGGACAATCCGCATTTCTTGAGTTCCAGCGTCGAATGACATGATGCGGTAGCGGTGGTCGCTCTCCAAGGGCAAGCGAGGTTCGATCGACTTGGCCTCACAAGGATTCAGCCGTGAGGAGAACGACCCCGTGCCAATATGCTGGTCTCGGTTCTTTATTGAAGAAGGTTTCGCTCTGTGTGCTGGACGGAAGCGGGAATGCCCTTGCGCGGTGTTTCGTGGCAACAGATCCTGATGCGCTCGTCGAGTATCTGGCGGCGGCAGCACCGGATGCCGAGCGCGTTGTTCACAAAGGTGAAAGACTGTCCACGTGGCTTTCTCGAGCGCTGGAGAAGCGGGGCGTTCCTGTCGTTTGTATCGATGCTCGACTTGCTCAAAGGGCGCTGTCGGCACGCCTCGACAAACCGGTGAGTGCGTTCCCGCAAGGCTCTCTGATCCCACCGACACGTGCCGGGCACACTCCAAAGGACCTCGCCTTTGACGACGCATCGTGTCGCAAAGAAGAACAGGCATGGCATCACGAAAACACCCGATGGTCCGTTTGATATGACGCCGGATGTTGGAGTTCAGATGCCGCCAGCGAAGTGACAAAGCACATCAGCGGCGTTGACCGTCTGCTTCGGAGGAGCGGTCTTCCGACATAGATCGGTGGCATTTGGGCACCGAGTGGCAAATCGGCATCCGGCAGCAGATGCCGAGCCATCGCTGATCGCCACAGGTATGCGCTTGCCGCGTCTGGCCCGGGGGTCGGGGATCGGAACTGCATCCAGCAGCGCGCGCGTATAGGGGTGTTTGGGGTTCCTGAAGAGCTCTTCTGTCGTGGACAACTCCACGATCTGGCCAAGATACATCACCGCGATGCGATCACAGACATGTTCAACCACGGCAAGATCATGCGCGATAAACACATAGGTCAGGTCGAACTGTTCTTGCAGATCCTGCAACAGGTTCAGGGTCTGCGCCTGAATCGAGACATCAAGGGCAGACACGGCTTCGTCGGCAATAATGAGCTCGGGGTTGGTCGCCAGTGCGCGCGCAATACCGAGCCGCTGTCTCTGGCCGCCGGAAAAGGCATTGGGAAAGCGCAACAGGAACTCCTTTCGAAGGCCCACTTGCTCCAGCAGAACCGACACGCGGTCCGCCAACTCCTGTCCACTCAGCCCCTCGGCCTTGCGCAGGCTCTGGCCGATCAGTTCGATGACGCGCAAGCGTGGGTTCAGCGAGGATTGCGGGTCCTGGAAGACCATTCGGATGTCTTGCCAGATGCCGCGCAGGGCTTTCTTATCGCCACCGACCAGTTCGACCGGCGACTTGCCCTTGCCGTGGAACCGGATCGAGCCGTTGGTCGGCTCCAGGATCTGCATGATGCAACGTCCGAGCGTTGTCTTGCCGCTGCCGGATTCACCAACCACGCCAAAGGTCTCGCCGCGGTTCACTTCGAAGGAGATGTTGTCGACCGCGCGCACGACATCGGTGTGCTTTCTGAAGAATCCGCCACCGATGTGAAAATGCATGTCGAGGTCCTGCACCTGAAGAATGGGGTCAGTCATGCTTGGTCCCCTCCATGTGCAGGAAGCAGGCGACGTCGGATTTGCCGACCGGGAGCATCGGCGGTTCCGTCTTGTCGCAGACCCCCGGCATGAAACTGTCGCAGCGGGTCCGGAAGGTGCACCCCGAAGGCCGCGCAAGCGGATGGGGAACCATTCCCCGGATCGCCGGCAGGCGGTCACGGCGGGTCATGCCCATTCGCGGCACCGATTCCAGAAGCGCCCGGGTATAGGGATGCTGTGGCTGCTCGAAGATCGAATAGACATCGCCCTTTTCGACCACCTTTCCCATATACATGACGGCCACGTCTTCGGCGACTTCGGCCACAACCCCAAGGTCATGTGTGATCAGCATGACGCCCATCTGGAATTCGTCTTTCAACTCGGCAATCAGGTCGAGGATCTGCGCCTGCGTTGTCACATCCAGCGCTGTCGTGGGTTCATCCGCAATCAGAAGCCGCGGTTGACAGGAGAGCGCCATGGCGATCATCGCGCGCTGGCGCATGCCGCCGGACAGCTCGAACGGATAGGCCTCGAACCGTTCGGCCGGTTTCGGAATGCCGACCTTGTCGAGCATCTCGATCGCGGTTTCTTTTGCTGCCGCCTTCGACATGGGACGGTGCAACAGGATCGTCTCGGTGATCTGCTTGCCGATCTTCTGGATCGGCCCGAGAGAGGACATCGGTTCCTGGAAGATCATTGCAATGTCCTGGCCCCGTATCGCGCGGAGCTCCTTCGAGCCATTCCGCGCCTTTGCCAGATCGATCGTTCTGCCATCGGCATTGCGATAGGTGATCGACCCGCCGACGATCCGGCCCGGCGCATCGACGATCCGAAGGATGGAGCGAGCCATGATCGATTTACCGCAGCCGCTTTCACCAAGGACACACAGCGTCCGATTGGCAAAGACGTCCAGATCCACGCCTTCCACCGCCTTCACGACGCCATCATCCGTGAAGAAATGCGTTCGCAGGTCGCGGATCTCGACAAGGGGATCAGTGTGCATTGGGATCTGAGGCATCACGCAGTCCGTCTCCCAGGAAATTGAGTGAAAGCACGGCGAAGACAATCATCGTGCCCGGGGCGATCAGCAACCATGGCGCCTGGATGATCGTCCGGATGTTCTGCGCCTCCTTCAGAAGCGTGCCCCACGAGACGATGGGCGGTTGAAGGCCGATTCCGAGGAAGCTCAGCGAAGTTTCCGCAAGGATCATCAGCGGCACGGCCAGTGTCAGAGAGGCAATGATATGGCTGGAGAACGAGGGCACCATGTGCTTCCAGATCACTTCCCAATCCGTCAGGCCATCGAGACGCGCGGCGACGATGAAGTCTTCCTTTCGCAGGCTCAGAAACTTGCCCCTGACTTCGCGCGCAAGCCCCGTCCATCCGATCATCGAAACGATTAGCGTGACGACGAAATACGTTCGCAACGGTGGCCAGCCAAGCGGGATGGCCGCGGCAAGGCCCATCCACAACGGGATCGTCGGGATTGATCGAATGAACTCGATCAGACGCTGGATCACGTTGTCGACCCAGCCGCCATAGTATCCGGAAATGCCGCCCAGCGAGACACCAATGAAGAGCGACACCACGACGCCGACGAGGCCGATGGACATGGAGACACGCGTGCCCATGACGATGCGGCTGTAGATGTCGCGGCCGAGCCGGTCGGCGCCCCAGAAATAGACCCGGTCCCGCGCGTTCTTCGGGCCAAAGAGATGCCTGTCCATCGGAAACAGGCCGAGAAGCTTGTACTCATAGCCTTTGACGAAGAAGCCGAGTGGTATGATCTTGTCAGGATCGACGACAAAGGTGCGCCGGCGCTCGGCGCGGTTCAGTTCCAGTTTTAACCCCTTGGCGTGCAGCAGGAACTCCGAACCGCCATCCTCCTGCTCGACAAAAAGCGAGATGCCCATGGGGGGAGCGAAGGGCGCACGGCGGTTGGTTTCGTTGATCTCTGTCGTCGTCAGGAACTCGCCAAAAAGCGCCATCAGGTAGATCAACCCAACCACCCAAAGGCTGACATAGGCAATCCGGTGACGCTTGAACTTGCGCCACATCAGCGCCTTGGGGCCCAGAAGCTCGGGCATCAGGACGTCTGTTTCGCCGGTTTGCACGGCGGGAGTTGCGTTCACATCGGTCATTGGTAGCGGATCCTCGGGTCGATCCAGGCCAGCAGCAGATCAGAGACGAGCGTGCCAAGGACGGTCAGAAGGCTGACGATCAGGATGAGAGAGCCTGCGAGATACATGTCCTGAACCAGCAGCGCGCGCAGCAGCATCGGCCCCGTCGTCGGCAGGTTCATCACGACGGCAACGATGATCTCGCCCGAAACAAGCGTTGGCAGGATCCAGCCAATGGTCGAGATGAACGGGTTCAAGGCGACCCGGACGGGGTATTTCATCAGCAGTTGGAACTCGGACATGCCCTTGGCCCGGGCGGTCACAACGTATGGACGATACAGCTCGTCGAGCAGATTGGCGCGCATGATGCGGATCAGCGCCGCCGCCCCCGAGGTGCCGACAACGACGATGGGCATCCAGATATGTTTCAGCAAATCGACGAACTTGTCCCAGGTCCATGGCGCGTCGATATATTCCGGGCTGACCAAACCGCCCACGCTCTGGCCGAAATACTTGAACGCGACGTACATCATCACCAGCGCCAGCAGGAAGTTCGGCACGGCCAACCCGATGAAGCCGAAAAACGTCGCCGCATAGTCGCCAAACGAGTATTTGCGGACCGCCGAATAGATGCCGATCGGCAGCGCGGTAATCCAGATGAAGAGCAGCGTCAGCAGCGAGATGCCGAAGGTCCAGCCAAGGCGATCCCAGATCAGGTCGTTCACAGGCAGGTTCTTTTCGAAGGACAGGCCAAAGTCGCCGTGAAACAGAATACCGGTGATCCACTTGTAATACTGCACATACATCGGCTGCCCCAGCCCGTACTGGTCGCGCAGGGCTTCGAGCGTGCCGGTGTCAAGCCCGCCGCTGTCACTGAGTTCCGCGGCCAGCGTGTCGAGATAGTCGCCGGGCGGAAGCTGGATGATGAGGAACGTCACGATCGAGACCAGAAAGACCGTGGGGATCATGTAGAGGATGCGGCGATAGATGTAGCCAAGCATCGTCGTTCCTTCTCTTGTCTGAATCGCGGATTTCGTCAGCTTGGCGATAATCCCTTGATAGGGGCCATGGCAAAACCGGGTGATTGACGCCGGCCCGGGAGATAAGGGAGGACTTCCCGGGCCGGCGACAGGCTGGCTTACGGCAAGGACTTGCCGCCTTCGTAGTACATCTGGCTCACATAGGGAGCAGGGTACCAAAGCTGGCCTGAGATCGGCAGCGGATCGGGATGGTTGCGAATATTGTTGCGCGCCACGCCGAAGGCCGGATCGCTCTGCACGAGACCAATCGTCAGAAGCTGCGCCTTGGCCAGTTCAAGCAGCTTCTCCATCTCGGACTTGCGTGATTCCGCGTTGGGGGCAGCCTTGACCATGTTGTACTGATCGAACAGCGCCTTGATCTCGGCCGGCGGTTCGATGCCCGTGCTCGGATCGACACCCCACTTGGCCCATTCCGGAGCCCAGTAAACAGCCGTCCCGAATGGCAAGTAGCACTCGGGCGACGTGTAGGCGTCGGACTGGCCACCCGCACAGTTCCAGATATAGGCATCATGCTCGGCACTGGCCGCGATCTCTTGCAGGCGCGCCCGGTCGCTGACGCGGATCTGGAAGTCGACACCGACATCGGCCGCATAGCCGGCAACAAGCTCGAGCACATCGGGGAACTGCGCGCCAAAGACATCCGCCGTCAGGAAGACCAGCTGGAACCGATCTCCATTGACATCAAGCCGGAAGCCGTCGCCGTCCTTTTCCGGTAGCACCTTGTCCAGGTACTCGTTGGCAAGGTCCGGATTGTACTCGGTGAACTGGAGCGCCATTTCTTCGTTGTAGAGCGGCGACACGGGCTGCGGCGCCGTCTGTGCGGCACGACCGGAGCCGAAATAGATCAGGTCGATGATTTCCTGCCGGTTCACGGCGTGGCTGACGCCGATGCGGAAGTCGATATTGTTCACAACCGCATTCTTGGTTTCGTCGGGGTTGTTCAGGTTCAGCATCAAGATCGCGCCGTTGGAGGGCAGATCGTTGGTGTCGAAGAAACTGTATTTCCCGCGTTCCATGTTGTCGGTCAGAACCGCGCGATTGGCCGGCCGGCCAAGGTGACGGTTCATGTAGTCGATCTCGCCGTTGAAGGCCTTCAGCAGGATCGTCTCGGGATCTTCAACCTGATCGTAGGTGATGCGGTCGAAATAGGGCAGCTGGTTGCCCTCGCCGTCGACCTTCCAGAAATAGGGGTTCCGCTCGGCCACGACGCGGTCGGACGAGCCATATGCCGTCTTCAGCTTCCAGGGGTGCAGCGTCGGGCGGTCGATGTTCTGCCAGAAGGACGGCGTGTGCATCGGGCCGGACTTGAGGTTGAACAGCGAGATCCAGTCAGCCGCCGCCGGTTCTGCGTCGATCAGGGCCTGGATGCCATCCGGGTTATGGTCGGCGTGAAACTGCGACAGGTAGTGCTTTGGATAGTTCACCGGGTAGTAGCCAAACCCATAGGCCATGTTCGGAATGAACAACCCGTTGGGGCTGGCAAACTTGAACTCGACCGTCAGGTCATCGATCTTCGTGACCTCGACCGCGCCTTCAGGCCCGACATAGATCGGGTGCTTCGACGGCGTCAGGCGCTCGTCAGAAAAGACCTCGTACCAGAACATGACATCGTCGGCGGTGAACGGGGCGCCGTCCGACCACTTCATGCCGTCGCGCAGCTTGAAGGTGAACGTGGTTGCGTCCTCGGACACTTCGAAGCTCTCGGCGATGTTCGGCTTGATCTCGGTCCAGTCCGCGGTCCACCGCACAAGGTTCTCGTGACCAATTGTGCGGACCATGTTGTGCTGGTCGCCGCCGCCCAGGATCGCACGGCGCATCGTGCCGCCATATTCCCCGATCGAGCCGAGCGTTTCGAAGACCAGTGGATTGGATGGCAGGCGTTCTTCAACCGGTGGCAGGGCACCGGAACTGACGGCGTCATCGAAAAATGGCGCCTGATTGTAATCGGCAGCGAGCGTCGGCAACGCCCCCATGGCCGCCAGCCCAAGCGCCGCTGCGCTTGAGACCAGGTACCTCTTGCTGTTGTCAATAAAACCCATTGTCTCCTCCTCCTTGTCGGGTTCCTTCCGGTTCCCGTCACCAGTTGGTGACGGACCCATCCGGCTTGCTTAAATGTGGACATTCGACGTGTTCGTGTACGGAAGCGCGGATTGCTTCTTCGTTCACCTCGACGCCCAAACCGGGGCCGTCGGGCACGACATAGGCGGCACCGTCGAGCGTGACTTGTTTCGGGAAGAGTGTCTCGTCGTGGAACCCGAGGCTTTCGACGCTCGACTGACGAGATTCCAGCCAACTGAAATTCGGAACCGCGGCCGACATATGCACGCTGGCAGCGGTACAGACCGGGCCAAGCGGATTGTGCGGCATCAGGTCAATGTAGTGGCGCTCGCTCCAACCCGCGACCTTCATGGCCTCGGTGAAGCCGCCGATGTTGCAGATGTCGAGACGCATGTACTGGGTCAGGCCCTTGTCGAGATAGGGGCCCGCTTGCCATTTCGACGCAAACTCTTCGCCCACGGCGAAGGGGATGTTCGTCATGCCGCGCAGCATTTCGTAGGCCTCGGGCGTCTCGCAGCGGATCGGTTCTTCCAGGAAATCGAGTGTGCCTGCCGGTAGCATGTTGCAGAAACTCGCGATTTCGGCCGGCGAGAACCGATGGTGCAGATCGATGCCGATACTCAGGTCCCGACCGAAGGCTTCGCGCATTGCGATCAGGACATCAACGGTCTGTCCGAGCGAACGCCGCGGATTGAATATGTCGTCGCCGTCAAATCCCGAAGGATAGATCCGGACGCATTCCCAACCTTCATCGACGAGCGTCTGCGTGTCCGCCAGGGCCTGGTCGACATCTGACGTCATGAAACTGGCAAAAGCCGGCACGACATCACGCTGTTTTCCGCCCAGAAGCTGATGCACAGGAACGCCCAGACGTTTGCCAAGCAGATCGTAGAGCGCGATGTCCAGGGCGGATATTGCCGAGGTCAGGACCCGGCCACCTTCAAAATACTGGCTGCGATAGGTTTCTTGCCAGATGCGTCCAATCTGGCGGGAATCCTTGCCGACCAGGAAGCTCGCGAAACTGTCGATCACCGCCACGACCGCGGTTTCTCGCGACGACAGGCCGGACTCGCCCCAACCGACGAGGCCGTCCCTCGTTTCAACCCGCACCAGAAGCTGGTTGCGAATGCCGACACGGGCCAGGATCGCCTCGATGGACGCTATTTCGGCGTCGCGCCCTGCAGCTGGAAGCCGCTCGGCAGTTTCGGATGCCATTCCTGTTGACGGTGCTGCTTCCACGGCGGCGGACCTCCCAAGTCGAATCTCGCTCAACCAACCCTAACACGACATTTCAAAAATCGTACATTATTATTTTAGTATCACGTTTGATATGGAGTTTTTCAGCTGATGTCCGTATGGTTGTCATGTATTTTCAAGCAGCAGGAACATGGGAATGCCGCACGCCAGAAACATGGTTTTGTTCGTCACGGACCAGTGGCGTTGGGACACCTTGAACGACCCGTCGCATCCCGCGATCCTGCCGAACCTTCAGGGCTTCAGGGAAGAATCCACCAGCTTTCCGAATGCCTTCACCACAGTCCCGCTCTGCACACCCGCCCGGGGAACCCTGTTCACCGGCAAGCTGCCGCATCAGAATGGCACCATCGACAACGTGCAGGGAACATCCTTCTATCCGCATGGAAAGCTGCACCCGGCTCAAACCACCTATCTGGAAAGGTTGGCGGCCGATGGCTATGACGTTGCTTTCGTAGGCAAATGGCACCTTGGCGACGGGACAATTCATGACCGCGGCATAAAGGATGTTTCGCTCAGCGATGGCGGGGACTTGCCAATCATGACGACGGCGGATGTGACTTTTGCCGAACCCCGCAAATCGCCCTATTACGGGACGATCACGGACGGGGTTCCTCTGGACGAGCAACGGGTCGATGCTGCGATCGAAAAGCTCGAGGAGCTTGCAAGCGCGGGTCGACCATTCTGTCTGGTCGTTTGTCTGCACGGACCTCATTTCCCGCATCACGTCCCGAAGGAATATGTCGATCTCTACGACGATCTGCCATCCGACTTCATGCCGGACAACTGGTGCCCGCAATTCTCGGAAGAGGGCAAGCCGGTGGCGCAGTCTGCCTCTTACTGGCCATGCCAGGACACGTCGCACATGACGCAGGATGACTGGCGCCGCACGGCACAGCATTACTGGGGATTCTGTTCCTATATCGACGCGCTCTTTGGTCGGTTGCGCCGCGCGATTTCCGAGAACGACCTCGACGAAAGCACGGCCATTGCATTCACGGCTGACCACGGCGAGATGCTTGGCGCGCATGGTTGGTTCGACAAGGGTCCGTTCTTCTATGAGGAAGTCATGCGTATCCCGATGATGATCCGCGCGCCGGGGCGTGATCAGGGCATCTCGAAGGACGCGTTCGTATCGTTTCGCGACCTCTTTCCCACGATGATGGAACGGACCGGCGGCACTGCGCTTCTGGACAACGAAGAACGTCAACGCAGCTATTGGCAGTCCACAGCGGACCATGCCTGCTACGTCTATGACGCCTATCAGGGGCGTCAGTTCCGGTTTCGTGGCATCCGGGACGCGCGGTACAAATACGCGTGGAGCCCGCATGACATCGAAGAGCTGTACGATCTGGGAAACGATCCCGGCGAGCGCAGGAACCTCGCCGGCGATCCGCGCCTTGGCGAGGTTCAGGCGGATCTCAAGTCACGATTGTTCGACTGGATGAACGCCGAAGGCGACTGGCTGGCCGGACCCGGACACCATCCTCCCGTTGGCAGCTACATCGACGGACGGGATCGAAACGAGCAGCACCAGCATGTTCCGAAGAAAGGGTAGGGTGGGCCTGCCTGCCGCTGGGGCCCGGTTTCAGGCGCCTTTACGTCTGCTGGCGCGGGTCTGCTCGATCCTCAACTGATCGACCAGGTGCTGGCCGGCGCACTGGATATGCTGTCCAAGAACCCGTATCGCATCGTCGACATCCTGCCGCCGAATGGCGTCGATCAAGGCGCGATGTTCGTGCAGGATCGCATCCTGTCGCCCGAGAGCGATCGGAATGCGCGTGCTGATCGAGCCCATGATCTCGCGATGCTGCTTCCACACACCGAAGGCGACCCGGTTGTAGTGCCGCTCATACATGGTTTCATGGAAGGCGCGGTCAAGCAGGGTGTGCCGGTCCCGATCCGTGAAGTTCACCTCTTCGATCTCGTCCTGAATACGGTCCAGCTCAGCGACATCCTCGGCGCTGGCCGTTTGCACATAGAGACGCAACAGGTAGGGCTCCAACTGGTAGCCCACCTCCGCGACATCCCGGACGAATTCCATATCAATCGGCCGCACGCGCGCGCCCTGGTTGGGAGCAAACAGGACAAGCCCTTCACCGCGAAGTTGTTGCAACGCCTCGCGAACCGGGTTTGTCGATGTCTTGTGCGCCTTGGCCAGATCCGAGATCTTCAATCGCGCATTCGCCTCAAGAGCGCCCGACAGGATGTCATGTCGGATACGCTCGTAGATCGAACTGGAGGACGTCGACGTCTTGGTGTCGTCAGCGGCAAGCGCAAGGGGACCATAGTCACTCATGCATAAATCGTCCTCGTTTCAAGTGATGGGGTCAAGAGGCGTAGGCCCCATTCGCACGCAATACTTGCATTTTGGTACATTATAAATAGCGAATTCCAGGGAGGAGCTCGATTGCGCGCAGGGACGCCGCCCAGTTCCGTCTCACCGTCAATCTGCGCCTTCACATCAAGCGTGACCGTGGCGGAAGCGATCCCGGTCAAGGCAAGTGCAACCGTGTCTCTGGACAAATTGCTCCTCACGCTCCGGAAAATCATACATTATAAGTTGCTATTGTACATAATATGATCTGGCGACATAGTCGATCTGGCACGACTCTCCTGCATTCCTGCCCAAAAGGTGTGACCAATGGTTCGAAAGCCCAACTTCATCCTGATCACAACCGACCAGCAGCGGGGGGATTGTATCGGCCCTGAAGGGCGCGGAGTGCTGACCCCGAATATCGATCGCATCGCCAATAACGGGGTCCGGTTTTCCAAGTGCATCACGCCCCACCCAATGTGCCAGGCCGCCCGTGCATCAATTCTGACTGGCAAACTGCCGTATAGCCACGGCGTGCGTGACAACGGCCGCGATCTTGACGAGGCTCTTGGCGAAAGCGGTCTGGGCGGAACGTTTTCGCGCGCGGGCTATGCCACGCACTTCATCGGCAAGGCACATCTTTCCAGCCAGCAGACATTCGAACCGACAGGCCGGCCGGAATGCTACAAGAGCGCAAAGGATTTCGGGCCCGACTGGCGCGGCGACTATTTCGGGTTCGAAGACGTTCAAATGATGCTCCGTCCGCACCATCACACGCAATGGTATGCGCCGCCGGAGGCCTTGAACTACGAGTACTGGCTGGATCAGGATGGTCACGGTAAGGATCGTTGGGACAGGGCGAAGGACCGGCTGGAGCCCGACACGTCTCACTTCCAGGCCTGGCGATCCGGACTGGACAATGAATGGCATTCCTCCCCCTGGATCGGTGACCGAGCCGTCGAGATGATCGAAAACAAGGGGGACGAGCCGCTGATGGCCTGGGTTTCCTTCCCCGATCCGCACCCGCCCTTTCTCGCCCCGCGCCCCTGGTGCGATATGTACAAGGACGTAGATATCACCATCGCTTCGCATTTCGAGCTGGATCTGGAGCGGCGCCCCTGGTGGCACAGGGCTTTCGTCGAGGACCGCGCCAAGCCGATCAAGCAGGGCGCTGAGCACAACGCGGGCGGCGTTGATTGGGGGCAAAGGGGCGAGTTGAACGAGACGTCGCTCCGGGACATCACCGAGATCTATTTCGGGATGATCTCGGCCGTGGACCACCAGGTTGGCCGCATTCTCGACGCGTTGAGCGCGAAGGGCGAGCTTGAGAATACCTACATCATTTTCGCCAGCGATCACGGCGAGTGGCTTGGAGACCATGGTTTGCTCCTGAAGGGCCCGATGCTGTATGACGGTCTTCTGCGGGTTCCCTGCCTGGTTCAGGGACCGGGCGTTCCCAAGGGAGCTGTGCTCGACGACCCGGTTGGCACGATCGACATCCTCGCGACGGCCACGGATCTCTGCAGCATCGACACCGCACCAAACCATGGTCGAACGCTTCGGCACCTTTGGGATGGATCGGAGACGCGCGATTTTGCGCTGTCAGAATATGAAGTCGATGCCATTCGAAGTGCGGTCGACATGGACCTGACGACCGTCCGAAGCAGGCGCTTCCGCATGTCCGTCGATCTCAAGACCGACACCGGGGAACTGTACGACATGCAGGAAGACCCGGGCGAGATGGACAATCTGTTTGATGATCCCTCGCGTGCAGCGATCCGTCGAGAGCTCTACGACATGATCCGATCCCGCCCTGACGACATGATCCCAGTGTCGCCCCGGATAGGTTGGCACTAATTGTTTGATTCCTCGGTTTGATGGTGCGATCCATTCGGTGGAATGGAAGGCCGCGCCTTCTTGCTGACCGGGGCCTTCGCATGCCTCCAGCGTTCCACTCTTCGCCGTTCCTCAAGGCTCAGTTGCGTGGAGACGGCTCCCATGAAAAAGACTCCATATTAGATAACCCTTTGGTTTCAAATAGGAGACGCACTTGGAAGCGGCGCGCACCATCGTCGCCAGATGGCCCGTTCCAGATATTTCAACGCGCGTCGGGCTTCGTTTCGAGCTACAGCTCCGGCAGTTGTGGGCTTCCAGAACCGGGCATTCTTTCGAGGCGGAACGACCGCGTCGGCCCGACGATCCGATCGCATAGCTTTCTTCGCGACGGTGGATCTTCGTCGTCCCGTTGGGGCCCAGACTGCGCAGAGCTCTTCTGCCGGAGGTATGGAGCTATGCCGCGCGGCAGTGTCGGTCGTCGCTTTCGGCCCTCAACTGCCGTTCGAGAACATTGTGGCGAAGGCCCGCAAGGTGCCCAGAGTGTCAGGCGCTGCGTCATGCATGATAGTCAAGACGAAAGCCATGGATCTCTCGGTGTGGTCCCCTGGCAATTTCTCCTCGGAATTCCAAGATCAGCCGTGACTGTCGAGGTTGAAGCAAAACGTCACTTCAGCTTTTCGCCACCTGCCGCTGCGCCGCGCCGACCTTAATGCATTCACGCGCCACCGGACCATTCAATGCCTTGCCGGGCAAGTCGGCAGACCCGAATATATCTGTCACCGCCTTGCGTTCGGCTGACCTCATTCCATCAACAACGACGGATCCGAGAAGCAATGATTCTGACAGGCAGCCATTGGCCGTGACAATCTCGTGCCGAACGCAGGCAAAGTGACACCACAGGATGCGGTGCTTTCCGTTCATGTGCCGGATCCCGCGGACCTTTGTCAGGGATTTGGCCGGAGCCAGAACTTCTGTCTTGAAAGCATCCTGAAGCTGCCCATGCCCGCCAACGAGAAGCCGGTGTTGCGGCGACACGATCAAGTCCTTCTCGGGGCAGCCCTTTCCAAAGACGTCGGCCTGGATCAGCACCGGTTTTTCGGTCGTTTCGCTCGCGGACAGCGCCTGCACGTCCTGACGCACCCAACGGATCGGTTGTGGGCCGTGATCCAGAGTCATGACAAGGTCACCAATCCGCAACCTTTCAACGGGCATTGCGCCTCCCGGTGTCCCGATCAGGGTTCCCTCGGCATAGCATGCAAATCGGAATTCCTCGTCGTCCTGATCGGAGGTCCAGAACGCATTCGGGCTGGAAGGACTGCCACCATTGTCCCAATACCAGGCTTCGACATCAAACCCGGGGGTGTAGATTACCTGGTAAGGTTCGCCGGTGTTGGAATTGATGCCCTCGAAAACGACGGCGCCCTGATCTACGCCAAGATAGTCCGAGCGGATGACCATGGCATTTTCCATGATCCCGCCACCGTGGCCTGACCAGGTGATGTCATAGGTCTCACCGACCGTGAATGTGCCTGGGTCCGTGTCCTCCGAATTTGCAGTAATAGTGAGATCAGAGGTGGAATTTGGTGGGTGGTCGAAATAGCTCCAGTCCGGATCCCAGTTCACATTGTCGCCGCTTGCGGCGGCGAACTCGTTGTCCAGGGGGGTGAAGGTCGTTGTCACGGGGCTGTCTCCTTGGCTGCAGTCCTTTCTCGCCCAAAAGAACTTCGATAGGGTGAACGCCCGATTTTGGAGGCGCAGCCCGCGATGTGTGGTCGTGCCTATAGGACCTCACCGAACGCGCCCCTCGACGCTGCGTCCGCCAATTGTCTGAAAAGGGCTCTCACGCTTGTGACCGGGGTGAGCCGCCAGGAAAGACGAGCGCCAGATCCGCCACGGAGCCACCATTGAGGCCAGGGACGGCGCAGTCTTCGCAGTGCATTTCGCTGACCGCCAACGCTGGGCGGGGCGCAGGTTCAGAAACGACGCCCGCGCCCTCGATGTCCAGATCTCGATGGACGTCGGCTCTGCTCAGGAGCCGGACGGCTCCCTGAACGCTGTGAAGGCCGGCATAGTCCGCTGTCCAGACCTTGGTTTACAAGACGGCGAATGGCTGACGATCGCAGTCACCTTCCTGCCCTTGATCCTTCGGATGGTGCGCGGGATGCGAGGGGCGCGGGAAACCCGGCAGGGATAATCGTGGTCGCGGGGATGCGGGCCGGGTGCCGCGAGCAACGATGTCGAGATGGCGAGCCGCAAGCGCCAGTTTGGCGGCGTCCGAAACGGATCTTGCCTGTGGCAGCGACCTATACGACCTGCACCGGGACGATGCAGAGCCTATCAGGTCGTCGTCAATCTCCCGTTAGTGTCTTTGTGGATATCCTTCACGCAGCCAACAACCGTGCCGAGTCGCCAAATGTCGACAGACCAACCAGTCCCAAGAAAGCCAAGGCTTGAGACGAAGGCCACCGTGCTCCTGCGCTCGGGCGCCGGCGAAAACTATGGGGTTATCGCGAACCTTCACGATGACGGGGCCATGGTCGAAACCGAGCCAAATGTAGACCAGGGGGACGTTGTCTCGCTGGTTGTGGCTGGTGCCGAAGTCTACGCACAGGTTGCCTGGAGGAAGGAAAACCAAATCGGGCTTTCCTTTTACAGTCCCATTCCCGTTGAGATCGTCGAGCAACTGCATCGCGAGATAGACGCACGGATCAAGTTTTGATCGAGCAGCTTGTCTGCGCAGGGTGAGACGCGGGCCGCGCCGATTGTCCGTCCATCTCGTCCGCGCCCTCCAGTTTGACCGCGACCATAGACCGGTCTCCGGACTCGCGGTTCTGGGCGCTGTCCGCGTAAACCCACCAAAGGCGGCGCGTGTCTGGGAAAAACACGTGCTGCAAGCACGGGGCCGGTTCCGGGGAGAGGGTTTTGGCCCGACGTTCGGGCTCCAAGACGCGTGGAGTCTGGCTCCGGTGACTGCGAGATTCCACGCGAAGGCGGGGCGATGGTTTTGGGGGGCGATCTGCAATCGCCGGCAAAGCGAAGATGTGCACATCCGAGCGGCGAAGGCTGTGCGCGACTCTCAGTGAGCGCTTGAAATGCCCTGCAAGTCACCGTCGAGATACCTTTCGTTGCTGGGCGCTCCGGGCATTGCCGGTGTCCTCTGGGTTCGGTGAGCGACGGTCCTGCGAAATACGGGTGGATCGGACGATATCCTGGATTTCAAAGGCTTACTCTATTTCAACCGACGGCAGGGCTGGCGCGTGGCAAGCCAAGGTACTGAAAAGCCGCCCGCGAAGTTAACGCTGCGGGAATTCTGCCGGGTTTCACCCTTTTTTCACGCCATCTCCCCGGACGGTGGCGGGTAGGGTTGAGATGTCGAGATCGGCACAGTCGGTTGAGACAGTTTTAAGGCAGACTTTTTTAGGCAGTAATTTCAGTACCAATATGGCAGGGCCGGGCGGTTAACTATTCTTCCGTCTGGCTCTGTCGCTTGTTTGGGAGCCGTATGTCGCGCCTTTTTTGTCTCGAGAGGCTCGAGAGACAAGACCCGCGCGCCTTGGGCACGCGGGTCGCTTCGTTGTTTCTCCGGTTGAACCGGAGCGCGTTATGTCAGAAATCGACCGGCACGACGCCCCGACCAAGCCGCGCGGCACGCAGAATCTGCGCATCCCCTGGCGGCAGGAAGGGCAGGGGGCTGAGCCCGTCTTCCAACGGTTTGCCAGCAGCGGCGTTGGAGACCATCCAGCGCGAGGCCAGGGCCGCGGCGGCGGAGGTTCCCACAAGCCGCGCACCCGATCCCGAGACGCTGCCCAGCGATGGCAGGCCCGGGCGCGCCAGCCCCTGATCGGACAGCGCAGTGAGGCTGGGCTGCGCGCCCCATGGCACCGGACCGTCCGAGAGATGGTCCACCCCGCCGCCAGAGGAATAGGGCGCCGGACATCCGAGCCCGCCCCGCAGACCCGCCACCCGCGTTGCCGCAGGTGCCGAACAGATTGCGCTCAGGCAGCCAAAGCCGCGCACGATGCCGGATGGGCCTTCAAGGTGGCTTTGGCGCCCGCCCATGCCGAGCGCGCGTGGGTCGTCGTCGCGCTGTAGCCAGAGATACAGCGCCTCCTCCGCTCCAATCGGCGTGCCGGTTCCCGGATCTATCTCGATGGTCCAGAGGCCGGAGGGCAGGCGGCGCCCGGTGCCGGTTTCGGCGGTCGGGATCATCGCAATGACCGCGCGCCAGCGGCTCCCACGGTGGAAATCCACCGAGAGCTGGCCGAGATTGCGCCCGTCCTGTTCCAGTTCGACGAAACGGCGCGGATCCCCCACCGGGTCGAGTTCCGGATCCGCCGAAATGTCGATCGCGCATCCCGAGAGCTCTGCGGTGCCCGGCGGTGGGATCACCCGGACCTGCCAGCCTTGCGGGTCGACCCCCTCGGGAAGCCAGATTTCGAGATAGCTCGAGGTGCGGTCGTCCGGCTGGAGGCGCCAGGCGATCCGCGCGACGCCCTCTTCCATATCGTCCGGGCCGATCCGGGCATGCATGTCGCTCTCGAAGGTGTTTCCGGTCGGCATGACCACCGCCGTTGACGGTTGCCGCTCCCGACGGCGCTCCAACATCTGCTGGATCGCCGCTTCCATTTCCGATTGGCCGTCATGACGCCCCGCACTCCAACCATAGGAGAAATTCACCACCAGCGGCAGCTCTCCCTCGCCCCCGCAATCTCGGGCGATCTCCCCGGCGCGGGCGAAGATGTAGTGCAGCGCCGAAAGCATGAACATCTCCTTGCCGAAGCCGGACGTGTCCCAGGCCACGGTATTTGGCAGCTGCACCGCGACGATCTGGATTTCGTCATCCAGCAGGAGGTCGGGCAGCCTTGCGTCATTGCCGCCGGCCAGCCCGAGGATGTGGCCGCCATGGGTGGCGTGGTGATCGAGCAGTCGGCCGATCTCCGGCATGTCGCCGTCGATCGCCCCAATAGCGCGGTACAGCCGCCGTTCGTCCGGAGCGTATTTCGCGCGCAGGATGTCGATTTCGCCATTGGTGATCTCGCGGCCCACAGGGACCCGGTCCCGGTCCAGCGCCCGCGCCGATTGCAACCAGAGATGACTGATCCGGCTTTCGCCGTCGGAGCCGAGGAAGGCCCGATGGGCAAAGGGCAACCCGTCATCGATCACGCCAAGGATCGCCTTGGGTGTTTTGGCTGGCCGGCGCCATTTCGGCGCGGATGTCTCCGGCGCGTAGGTCTCGACCCAGCTCTCGGGGCTGAGCGGCATGTTCAGCCGCACACGGGGCGACAGGCCCGGTCTGGCCAGCGTGTCGAGGCGTTTGGCCAATGCCCGGTCCGGTGACAGCGTTGCCGTGCTCTCGTCCCGAAAAACAAAAGGCGTCACCGCATGCCCGGCTTGGTGCGAGGGCCAGAGCGGGGGCAGGCGCGGTGTGACGCCTGTCATCTGGGCTGGGTCACCGTCGCCTTCGAGGATCGCCGCCATGTGGCGCGCTTCTGCCTGACGGATCGCCGGGAAGGCATAGGGCCGCCCCAGCTCTTCGGAGAAAACCCAGCGCTCATACGGGCCCGTATAGCGGTCGATGCGCTCTTCCGGTGTGCGTTGCGCATACATCTCAGGATCCTTCGCCTTCTCCGGCCGCCTGCTCCCAGAGCCAGGAGAAGGCGGGCATCGTGTTGGAGCGAAGCGCCTGGTTGCCCACACTCAGACCGGCTGCCGCCATGGCTGTCGGGTCGCGCAGGTCGTGGTCGAAGAAATCGACATCCGTCGCGTCGAGCACGGCTGCGCCGCCCTCGGCGATGCGCCCGCAGCGGCCCAGCACTGCGCGGCCGACCGCCCGTCCCAGCACCGCGCCGGCCCAGCTGTCGATCGGGTAATGCACGCCAGCCACGGTGCGGTTCACGGCGATCCGTTCCGCCAATCCCCGCAACATCGCGATCCGGCTGTCCGTGTCCCCGTGGCTGCCCCAGGCAGCGACCAGCGCTTCCAGCACCGTCAGAACCGCGTAGGCTTCGGTCGCATGCGCCGACGGGAAGGAACCGTGTCCAGGAGTCGGGATCATCGGCAGGAGACGCCCGTCGACCTGATCCGGCCGCCGTACCGCCAGCGCGGTTTTCACGATCATCGCGGTGTGGGCCGCAGCGACCTGCGTGGCCGTGATCAACTCGAAACTCTTCTTGCTCGAGGCGGAATGCAGGCCGAGGATCATGGCGAAATAGGCTGTCGGGAAGCCAAGCTGCGACAGGATCTCCGCGCCGCGCTCCTCGCGAAGCGCCGCGTAATCGGCCACGCGGCGGGTCTGGTCGCGCAGGAGTTCGGCCGAAGGGCGATGGATGGTGACCCAGTCAGCGCCATCGACCTTCAACACGGACGAATGCGCATCGCCCGAACTGCAGGATTGCCAGGCGATCCCGGAAAGGTATTCGCTTACGTAAAGCGAGCCGCGGACCCAGACCGCGAGGCGTCCGAAATTCGAGGGATCGCCCGGTGTCAGCTCGCCCGGAACGGGCGGTTGCGCGTCCCCCGCCAGATGCCGAAGCGCTTCCGCCGTCATGCCGAGGCCGGATGTGGTCACCCCGTCATAACCGCCGGTATCGTCGGCGCTGAGAAAGCCGCCAAGGCCGGTGAAATTCGCGCCCCCCCCGAAGCCGCCAAATCCCCCGAACCCTCCAAAACCGCCGAAGCCGCCAAATCCCCCGAAACCTCCGAAGCCCCCCGATTGGCTCATTGTCCTGTCCTTTCCATATATGCTTCAAAAAATCCCCGAGGCGCGCAGCGCCTCGATCACAAGCCGGCCCGTCCTGCGATCCGCCGACGGATGCGTACGGCGATACTCGTCGAGCCGGAATGCCGGAAAGCGGCGCTGCAATTCCGCCGCTGTCACCCGCGCCCCGTCGCCGTCGCCAAGGCTGTGCTGGGCGGTGATCTTGGTGCGCAGGGTCGAAATATGCCGGTCATTGGCCGACAGGCTCCGCTCGGCAAAATCCAGCGCGCGGTCGAAATTCCCCGCCGCGAGATGGGCCGAGCTGGCCAGAGAGTCGTAGTAGTAGCCGAACGGGTCGATGGGCGAGAGCCGCCGCGCGGTGTCGGTGGCCTGCACCGCGCCAACCCCGTCATCCTGAAAGGCCAGCAACGCGCCGCGCAGGAGCCAGCTCAGGCTCTCGTTCGGATTGCGGTCGAGCGCGGCGCTGTAACGTCTGTTCGCCTCGCCAATCTCGCCCAGGATATTGGCATGGGCAAAGCCGTCGATGGTCAGGGCGAAGCTGGAATCGGGGTCGAGATCAAGCGCCCGGGCGGTGCAGCCGAGCGCCTTCTGCGTGTCCCCGCCCCGATCAGTTGAGTAACCCTTGAACACGTTGAGAACATGCCATTTTCCGAGCCATGCATGGACATCGGTCGAGTTGGGGGCGCGGGAGGCGCATTCTTCGAGATAGTGTCGGGCGGTGAGAAAATCGCGCAGCGCGCGGCGATGCATGGAGGTCACGCCGGCAATCAGCAGCTCGTGATCGGAAATCTCGGGCAAGGTCAGGCCCCGAAGGTTGCGCAATGTGGTTTGGGCAACCGAGCGGCCGATGGCTTGCAGCACATCCGACAGGCGCTCCGGCAATGCGTGCGTTGCGGCCTGTGCGGCGACGATATTGCGGTTCCAGAGGATCTCCCCGGTGGCGACATCGAGAAAATCGAAGTCGCAGATGATCTCCGTTCCGGCCCGGCGGATCGTTCCGGTAACAAGATAGTCTACCCCGAGTGTTTCGCGCACGCTTGCAATGTCGATCACGCGCTGCGCCATCGCCCGCCCCGACAAATGCGAGAGCACAGTGAGCAGGGTCGAGCGGGACAGCGAGCGACAGATCTCTTCGGCGACCCAATCGCCGATCACGCCCAACCCGGTATCGCCATCGGGTGCGGAAAGCGGCAAGGCGCTGATGCGTGGGCGCAGGCGGATTGCACCGCTCTGGCTTGCCCGCCCGAGCGCGGCGAGTTGATCCGGCCGAGCCCGCAGAGCGTCGCGCCAGGCGACAAAGCCAGGCTCGCGCACATTCAGATCATTGAGGAACGCGCCTTGTCCGGAGACAAAATGCGTGTGGTCGAGCGAGAGCTGCACATCGGTGGCCGTCGTGTGCAGCACCGTGTCGAACTCCGCCCCAAGCAGCTTGCGCAGATCCGAGAGCGCCCGGCGCAGGTTCTGATGTCCGCTGTCGTAGTCGGAGGCGCCCCAGAGCGTTTCCTGCAGGTTGGCACGGGAGCGCCGGCCCATTGGCGCGGTGGCGAGAAGCGCGAAGAGCGCCCGGTGCTTGGCGCCGCGAATCTCGACCGTATCGCTGCTCTTCAGGCAGACGGAACAGGTCCCAAAAAGGGAGATTTCGAGTTTCGGCGCCAACGCGTCCTCCTTGGCCAACGGCTTCTATCTAAACGGAAGATCGCTGGTGACAAAGCGTTTCACGCTTTTTTCACGCGACGCTAACAACTGTCCCGCACTAGATTCGGAACGCGCCAAGGGTATGGATGTCGATGACGAAAGAAATGCAGAAAATGCCGCCGATCGAGGATCTGTTCGATTTCTTCCAGCGATGGGGCAGGTTGCGACCGGAAATGGAGGCTTTGTGCGCATCGGACAGGCTCAACGCAAAGGAGCGCGAGATCCTTGCCTGCCTGATCGATCTCGCTGATCGCGTCGGTCCGGACGATCTTGCGCCGAGCGATCCGGGCGCGTAAGGCCGCGGCCCGCCCAGGTCGCGTGGGACTGCGGCAAGAGGGCGTCAAGACAACGCCGAAGCCAGTTATCTCAACCCTACAGGCCAGCCTTGGTGGACGGATCCTGGCCGTCATCCGCGCTTGACGGCAAGTGGCGCGCGGCTTCGCGGCGCGCGAAGGATTTCATCTGATCCCCATTGGCGACGAGAAACTCTCGGCTGCGCTCCGGGGCGTGGCGCGACAGGTCCCGAACCCACCAGGCGACGGCTTTCTGAATGAACCAGTCCGGATCGGACACATAGCCGGCAGCCCAGCCAAGCACACGTTCGCGAATCTCCAGGTCTTCCGGTTTGGGATTGCGCAGCTTGGTCCAGGGCAGGGTCATGACCAGCGCCGCGCGCCGGCTCCACATATGCTCCGAGCGGGTCCAGGGCTCGACATCGTCTAGCCGCGCGGGGGCCCAGACGAGCCGTTTCTGCCCGGCAATCGCGGCGTGATCGGCCACGGCCCAGGCATCGAATTCCGGCACCCAGCGACAGATCAGCTCCCAGGCCGGACCGTCATCGGGGCGAATTCGGGCCTGGGTCAGCAGTTTTGCTGCCGCGATGCGGCCTTCATGGACATCACTCGCCCAGAGCGCCTCGGCCAAAGCCAACCGGTCGGCAAGCGGGAGGGCGCGGCGCCAGTCGCGGGTCATGCGGTCAATATCGGGGTTGGCGACGCCAAGATACGGGCGCTCAGCCTTGTGATAGGCTGCCATTTCGGCGGCTTTGCCAGGCTGTGCGGCGCAAGACAGGGCGTCGAGCGCCGCGGCGGCGGTCAGGGGGGCGGCGTTATTCAACGGTGACCGACTTTGCGAGGTTGCGCGGTTGGTCTACATCCGTGCCCTTGGCGATGGCGGCGTGATAGGCCAACAACTGGGCGGGCAGGGCGTAGAGGATCGGGGCGAGCAGGGCGGGCACTTCCGGCATGACCAGCGTCTTCCAGCAGCCTTCGGCCGCAGCGCGGGCGCCGGCCGGGTCCGTAACCAGAAGCACCTTGCCGCCACGCGCCATGACCTCCTGCATGTTCGACACGGTCTTGTCGAAAAGCGCGTCTGTGGGTGCGAAGACAAGCACGGGAACTGTCTTGTCGACCAGTGCGATCGGGCCATGCTTGAGTTCACCCGACGCATAGCCTTCGGCATGTATATAGCTGATTTCTTTAAGCTTTAATGCGCCTTCCATGGCAAGGGGGAACATTGAGCCGCGCCCAAGGAAGAGCACATCGCGCGCCTCCGCGATGGATTTCGCCACCGACGCGACCTCGGTGGATTGTGCGAGAGCGAAGTTCATCAACCCCGGAATATGGCGCAGTTCCTCAAGCCTGGCATCGACCTCGTCGGCATCGAGGTGGCCGCGTTCTGCCGCCGTCTTCAGCGCCAGGAGAAAGAGCACCGTCAGCTGGCAGGTAAAGGCCTTTGTCGAGGCGACGCCGATCTCGGCGCCGGCGCGGATGGGCAACACGAGGTCACTCTCCCGGGCAATCGAGCTGCCGGTCACATTGACCACGGAGACGATCTTCTTGGCCTTGCCAGCACAGTAGCGCAACGCGGCGAGCGTGTCGGCGGTTTCGCCGGACTGAGACACGAAAAGCGCCAGCGTATTCGGACCGATGGGCGGTTCGCGATAGCGGAACTCGGAGGCGATATCGACCTCGACATTCACCCCGGCGAGCTGTTCGAACCAGTATTTCGCCACCGCGCACGCGTAAAAAGCGGTGCCGCAAGCGACCATCACAACCCGGTCGAAACCGGACAGGTCCAGGCCCGGCTCAGGCAGTTCGATCCCGGTGCCGCGCAGGTAATGTGCCAGCGCGTCGCCGAGAACGGTGGGTTGCTCGGCGATTTCCTTGGCCATGAAGTGGCGGTGCCCGCCCTTGTCGACCTGTGCCATGTCGATATTGACGGTCTCGAGCGGACGGTCGACCAGCGCGCCGGACGCGTCTCGAATCTCGATGCTGGAGCGGGTCAGGCAGGCCCAGTCGCCCTCTTCGAGATAGGTGATCCGGTCGGTCATCGGGGCAAGCGCAATGGCGTCGGAGCCGACGAAAACCTCGCCCTCGCCATGTCCGATGGCCAGTGGCGATCCCTTGCGGGCGACGATCATCAGGTCGTTCTCGCCGTCAAAGAGCAGCGCCAGTGCGAAGGCGCCGTCGAGCCGGGCGATGGCTTTCGCGGCGGCGTCCCGATGGGAGAGGCCCCCGTCGAGGCAGGACTGAACCAGCATCGCGATCGTCTCGGTATCGGTATCGGTCTCGAAATGCAGGCCCTTTTCGGCCAGTTCCTCGCGCAGTTCACGGAAATTCTCGATGATCCCGTTATGAACGACGGCGACAGGACCGGCACGATGCGGGTGGGCATTGGTGACATTGGGTGCGCCATGGGTGGCCCAGCGGGTGTGACCGATCCCGGCGCGACCGGCGAGCGGCTCATGGACCAGCAAGTCCGAGAGCGAGACCAGCTTGCCGACGGCCCGGCGACGGTCGAGATGGCCCTCGTTCACCGTCGCGATGCCAGCCGAATCGTAGCCGCGATATTCCAGACGCTTGAGGGCTTCCACG
Source organism: Tropicimonas sp. TH_r6 (assembly GCF_033101155.1). Classification (NCBI taxonomy): domain Bacteria; kingdom Pseudomonadati; phylum Pseudomonadota; class Alphaproteobacteria; order Rhodobacterales; family Roseobacteraceae; genus Tropicimonas; species Tropicimonas sp. TH_r6. The sequence continues at coordinate 369,160 of NZ_JAWMPX010000002.1, read as the reverse complement.
AGCAGCGGCGCGGCTTCGTGATTGCCAAGAACTCCAACAATTCCGCACATGGCTCTATTCCTCTGTCGCTTTTAGCTTGAGCGCGCGCAGGCGCTCCATGAACCGAATGGCAAAGCCCGGCTTGTTGTCCTGTTTGGCGCGGGCGACGGCCAGCGCCCCGTCGGGCACGTCCTTCGTCACAACGGCGCCCGTGGCGGTCATCGCCTCGTCGCCGATCTTCACCGGCGCGACCAGCATCGTGTTCGAGCCGATAAAGGCCTTCGCGCCGATCTCCGTGCGATGCTTGAAGACACCGTCATAATTGCAGGTGATGGTGCCGGCGCCGATATTGGTCGCCGCGCCAATCGAGGCGTCGCCGATATAGGTCAGGTGGTTGACCTTGGCGCCCTCGGCGATCTGCGCGTTCTTGATCTCGACGAAATTGCCAATATGCGTGTCCTCGGCCAGCTCGGCGCCGGGGCGCAGCCGGGCATAGGGCCCGACAATCGCGCCGCGCGAAACGTGGCAGCCTTCCAGATGGGAGAAAGCGCGGATGCGGGCGCCTGTCTCGACGGTCACGCCGGGGCCGAAGACCACGTTGGGTTCAATCTCGGCGTCGCGGCCGATCACCGTGTCGAAGCTGAGGAAGACGGTCTCGGGGGCCTGCATCGCGACCCCGTCGACAAGCGCCTCGGTTCTGCGGCGTGCCTGGTAGGCGGCCTCGGCCCGGGCGAGATCGACGCGGGAATTGACCCCCATCGTTTCTTCCTCGGCACAGGTCACGGCGGTCACAGCCAGTGCGCGGGCGCGGGCACGGTCGACAATGTCGGTGAGGTAGTATTCGCCGGAGGCGTTGTCGTTACCGATTTCGGAGATAAGATCGAAGAGAAGCTTTGAATCGGCGCAGATAACACCGGAATTACAAAAGCCTATGGCGCGCTCTTCATCTGTCGCATCCTTGTACTCGACGATCCGCTCCAGCATCTCGCCCTTCATCACCAGCCGCCCGTAGCGAGCCGGATCTTCGGGCTCGAAGCCGAGCACGACGACGGCGTTTTTCTCGCGCGCGGCGACCATCGCGTCCAGCGTCTCGGTGCGGATGAAGGGCGTGTCGCCATAGAGCACGATCACGTTGCCATCGAAATCGGCCAGCGCCTCACGCGCCTGGTCGGCGGCATGGCCGGTTCCGAGACGGTCTGCCTGAACCACCGTGATGGCGTCGGGATCGAGCTCGAGTGCTGCGTCCTGCACGGCCTCGGCACCGTGCCCGGCGACGATCACGCTGCGCTCTGGGTCCAGCGAGGCGCCCGACAGCATGGCGTGATGCAGCAGCGGGGCGCCGGCAACCTTGTGGAGGACCTTCGGCAGATCCGATTTCATCCGTGTGCCCTGGCCGGCGGCCAGAATGACAAGCGCGGTTCTGGAGACTGACATCGGTCCTGCCCTTTTCTTCGTTTCGCATACGTAATACGCGAGGCAGAGCGTGCCGCAAGGGGCCGGGGTGTCAAATGCGATGTCAGATTGAAACATGGTACGGCAACTGCCCGCCGATCGGGAAGATCCGGGCGACAGGAGGGGTGCAATGCGCACGGTGATCTTCGATCTCGATGGGACTCTGGCCGATACGAGCGGCGATCTGATCGCGGCCGCCAATGCCTGTTTCCGGGCTGAAGGTCATGGCGACCAGCTCGATCCTCAGGGGGACGCGAGCACGGCCTTTCATGGCGGCCGAGCAATGCTGCGGCTGGGCTTTTCGCGGCTGGGGTTTGAGGCACAGCGGCTCGAGGACGCTATCGAGAAGTGCTTTCGCCCGCTTCTCACGTTTTACGAGGAGGATATCGATCGCCATACGCGCCTCTATCCGGGGACGATGGAGGCGGTCGAGGCGCTGCGCGCAACGGGGATCGGTGTCGGGATCTGCACCAACAAGCCCGAAGGCCTTGCCGAGACGCTGCTGCAACGGCTCGGCGTGCGTGCCGCGTTTGGATCTCTGATCGGGGCCGACACACTGCCGGTGCGCAAGCCCGACGCGGCTCCGTTGCTGGAAGCGGTGTCGCGGCTTGGCGGGGATCCGGCGCGCGCGCTGCTCGTCGGCGACACTGTGACCGACCGGGAGGCGGCGCGGGCCGCGAAGATGCCCTGCATCCTCGTCACGTTCGGCCCGGACGGGCAGGGGGTGTCACAGCTTGAGCCCGAAGCGCTGCTGGAGAATTACGCAGCACTGCCCGCGCTGGTCGAAAAGCTCCTGCCCTGAAGCGCGTCCGGGCTTGACCCATTCGCAAAGCCGCTCCAAACGGGTTTTATGACAGACAGGTTCGACGGCAATTTCACCCAGCAGGAGCCGATCCCGGACGAGGCCATCGCGGCCGCGCTCGAGGTCATGCAGCATGGACGCCTGCACCGCTACAACACGGCTGCGGGCGAAGCGGGCGAGACCGCCCTGCTTGAACAGGAGTTTGCGCGGTTCACCGGTGCGAAATACTGTCTCGCCGTTGCCTCGGGCGGCTACGCGCTGGCCACGGCGCTGCGCGCTGTGGGCGTCAAGCCGGGCGATCCGGTCCTGACAAATGCCTTCACTCTGGCGCCGGTGCCGGGGGCGATTGCCTCGATCGGAGCGAAGCCGGTCTTCGTCGAGGTGACCGAGGCGCTGACGATCGACCTGGAGGACCTTGCGGCCAAGGCCGACCAGGCGCGGGTGCTGCTTCTGAGCCATATGCGCGGTCATATCTGCGACATGGACCGGGTGATGGAGATCGCCGATGCCGCCGGTCTGATCGTGATCGAGGATTGCGCCCATACGATGGGAGCGGAGTGGCGCGGGGTGCCATCGGGTCGACACGGGCGCATCGGCTGCTATTCGACCCAGACCTACAAGCATCTCAATTCGGGCGAAGGCGGATTGATGATCAGCGACGATGCCGAAACCATCGCCCGCGCGATACTGCTGTCCGGCAGCTACATGCTCTATGAGCGCCACCTCGCCAGCCCGCCAGCAGAGATATTCGAAGCGCTGCGCTACGAGACCCCCAATATCTCCGGCCGAATGGACAATCTGCGCGCCGCCCTCCTGCGCCCCCAACTCGCACGCCTGCCCAGGCAGGTCTGCGCGTGGAACGCCCGCTATGCACGGCTTGAAGCGGAACTGGACGGCACGGACGGGGTTACGCTCATTGCGCGTCCAGAGGCGGCGCTGCCGGTCGGCTCCTCATTCCAGTTCCTGTTGCTGGACTGGCCCGCGGTGGCGATGGAGCGGTTCGTTGCGGCATGTTCTGCGCGGGGCGTGGACCTGAAATGGTTCGGAGCCGCGCAGCCCATCGCCTTCACGTCGCGCTACGATCACTGGCGATACGCCGCGCCAGAGCCGCTGCCGCGCACTGACCGCATTCTCGCGGGATTGCTGGACCTGCGCCTGCCCCTGACCTTCAGCCTCGACGATTGCGACACCATCGCGCGAATTCTCCGGGAAGAAGTGGGCGCCGCACGCCCCGATTGATCAACGGCGGCAGATCTTATTGACCTCATCCTTGATGCGGCGGTTCTTCGTGCCCGCGCTCATGTCGCTGTCGTTTTTCCATCCGGTGATCCGGGCGGCATCATTGGTGGTCAACTTGGCGAGGCAATCCTCCGACACGCCCCTCTTTCGCAGATCGTTCTGGACGGTCTTTTCCATATTCGACAATGCGCTCGCCGGAGCGGCAATGGCCAGCACCAGGGCGGCAAGGGCAAGGGGCTTCATGGTCGTCTCCTGTTTCATCAGTGTCCACGCTTGAACACCTGAACGTCACCTAAGGTCGCGTCCAGTGAAATCCAGCCCCGTGGCTCACGCCGGGAACACGAAACAGCGATCCCGGCGCAGGGTCAGCCAGAGCGGGGTGCCGGGTTTGGGCAGGAAAACGGCCGGGACAGTAGCCTTGAGCCGGGTGTCGTCATGTTCCATGCGGAATTCGACAAGGCTCTCGCGCCCCATGAATCGTGCCCGCTCGACGATGCCACGCGCGGCGGCGCCGTCGCTCGGGGTCGGGTTCGGGCCGCGTCCCTGGCGGTCGAAATCAATGCGCAGATGCTGCGGGCGGATCACAATCTCCACGGCGGCGCCATCCGCGTGTCCAGGCGTGAGAAACTGGCCGAAGGGGGTTTCGGTCAGTGCGCCACGCGAGATGCCACGCACGATATTGATATCGGAAAAGAAGCCGGCGGCGATGCGGTCCACGGGGTTGTTGTAGATGTGATAGGGCGCGCCGCGCTGGACGATCCGGCCCGCGCGCATCAGCGCGATCTCATCGGCCATGCGCATCGCCTCGTCGGGCTCATGCGTGACCAGAAGGACAGCGGTGTTCTCTTCCTTCAGGAGCGCCAGCGTACGGTCGCGGATATCGTCGCGCAGCCGGTTGTCGAGTCCGGAGAAGGGCTCGTCCATCAGCATGATTGCGGGACGGGGGGCCAGCGCGCGGGCCAGCGCCACCCGCTGCTGCTCGCCGCCCGAGAGCTGGTGCGGATAGGCCTCGGCAAAACTCGGCAGGTCAACCCGCTCCAGCAAGTCCATCACCCGCGCCCGGTGCGACCGCAGCCCGCCCGACAGCCCGAAGGCGACATTCTCCGCCACGCTCATATGTGGAAAGAGCGCGAAATCCTGAAACATCAGCCCGATGCCGCGCCGCTCGGGCGGCAAGTGTTGCTGATCGTCCGAGACCACCGCGCCACCGACCATGATGCGCCCGGAGGTCTGGCGATCGACGCCGGCGACGATGCGCAAGCTCGTCGATTTCCCACATCCCGAAGGGCCGAGCAGGCATGTTACCTGACCCGGCGCCACCTGCAGGGAGATGCCATCAACGACGTCGCGCCCGTCGAAACGGCGCGAAATGTCTTCGATTTCAAGGCGGGGCTGGTCGGGCACGGCAATCGCTGATTGTTTCTCTCGGGTTCGGCAGCCCTAGCAGCGCGACGAAATCGGAGCAAGGGGCGAGGTCGGGGCAGGGTTCACTCTGTGGAGAAAGATACGGGCCCCAAAGCTTTCCCCGCCCGGAGCGGCGTTGCTGCTTGACCTTACGGCCGGATAGGGCGACTCTTTCAATGTTGGAATAAATGGTGCGCGAGGTTCTGGTGGAATCGCGACAGGGCCACGCGGTGGACCGGGACCGACTCCAAAACCGTCGAGAAATGGGAGTGCGCGTGTGAACAGGCGATCCTGGATGTTACTGGCGGCGGCAGGGCTCGCAGCCCTGGTGTTGGCCACGAGCAACCACGCCCTGGCCGAAGAGGTCCGCCTCCGATATTGCCATGCGAACACGACAAGCTATCCCTACCACACGGCGGGCATTGCCTTTGCGTCCGCGCTCTCGGCCGCAACCAGCGGCGAGATCGATGTCACGATCTTCCCGCGCGGCCAGCTTGGCGGCGAACGCGACATACTCAAGGCGGTACAGGACGGAAAGATCGATCTGCAAGCGCTGTCGATCGGGGTTCTCGGCAATCGGATCCAGGTGATCAACGCGCTGAACCTTCCGTTTGTCTTTGCCAGTCCGGAGCATTTCATCGAGGTGACGACCGGGGAAATCGGCGAAGAGATCCTCTCCATGGCCCAGACCGAGGGCGCGGCCGCCGGCATCCTGGTCCTTGCCGTCGCCGGGCCGATGTTCCGGATGCCGATGAATGGATCGCGGCCGATCCACTCGGTGGAGGATTTCCGGGGGATGAAGATCCGCACCATGGAAGTGCCGCTTCATCGCGATGTCTACAGGGCGCTTGGCGCAACTCCGGTGCCGCTGCCCTTCGAAGAGGTCTATTCGGCGCTCGAGGACGGTGTGGTCGACGGCAATGAGAACGGCGCCTCGGCGCTCCATGCGAACAGGTTCCACGAGGTCCAGAAATACGTTTCGGATCTTCCGGTGGTGTCGAACAGCGGCGCGCTTGTCATGAGCGCCGCCAGCTATAAAAGCCTGTCATCGGATCAGCAGGCCGCCATTCACGCGGCGGTCGCGGTCTGGACCGGGGTGATGAACGCGGACGGGCTGGCGCAGGAAACCGAGGCGCTGGAGGCGATGGCCGAAGCCGGGATCGAGGTCTCGCATGTGGACGATCCGTCCGATTTCGTGGCCGCGACTCGGTCTGTCTACAAGAAATACATGGCCGACTTCTCCGATGCGCACCGGGCGCTGGTCGAAAGGATCCTGGCGTCGCAGCCGAACCATGTGAAACTTCCGAACTGAAACCGGCGCCCGCCGCAGGGGCGCGGGATACGTGCTCCGCGGCCGCCGTTCTATCCCGCCTGCGGGGCGAGGGACCTGGCGATTGCGCTCAGGAGGTCGGATCTCTGCACTGGCTTCATGAGCCGAATATCCGAGGGGCGCAGCCCGTTGCCATGGACCGTGGCTTCGCTTGCATAGCCCGACATGAACACGATTGGCAGGTCTGGTCTCAGATCACGCAGTTTCCCGGCCAGATGGGTTCCCTGCAACTCTCCAGGCATGACGATATCCGTCAGCAGCAGATCGAAACCAGGCTTCTCCCGGAACAGCGCGTTGGCCTCGTCGCCCGTCCGCGCGGTTGTGACGTGATAGCCGGCGCGCGTCAGTGACTTCGACAGGACGCTCCGGACCTCGTCCTCGTCCTCGACAAGCAGGATGTGCCATTGGCCGTCCGGTTTCGGCTCCGTGACCGTTGCGGCCGGGCTGCGGTTTTCATCGGGAACATGTGTGGGAAAATAGAGCTTGAAGGTCGTTCCCTTGCCGGGTTCGGAATAGACCTGCACGGTGCCGCCCGACTGGTCCATGAATCCCTGGATCATCGACAGCCCGAGCCCGGATCCCGCGCCGGGCGCCTTGGTCGTATAGAAAGGCTCGAATATCTCCGACAGCTTGTCGGCGGGAATGCCCTGGCCGGTATCCGACACGGCCAGCATCACGTAGCGGCCCGGCTGCAGCGCCACCTCACGCTCGTCGATATAGGCCTTGTCGATGCGGATATTCGCGGTTTCGATCGTCAGCTTGCCCGTGCCGGATATCGCATCGCGGGCATTCACGATCAGGTTCAGCAGCGCGGCTTCCGTGGAGGCCGGATCGGCTTCTATCCCCCAGAGACCGGCCAGCAGCGATGTCTCGATCTCGATCCGTTCCGGAAGCGTGCGCCCGGCCCAGTTGCAGGTGTCGCGCACAAGGTCGTTCAGCTTGATCGCCTGCGGTTCCAGTTTTGCCTTGCGGGCGAAGGCGAGCATGCTCCGCGTCAGGTCGGCGCCCCGTCCGGCCGCGGCAATGCCGGCCTCGATAAAGGCCACCTTCTCGGCCTTGTCCTCCTCGTCGAGCAGCAGCTCGAGATTGCCCATGATGACGGCGAGCAGGTTGTTGAAGTCATGCGCCACGCCGCCGGTCAGCTGTCCGATGCTTTGCTGTTTCTGCGCCCGCAGGCTGAGCTCTCGCTCGTCCTCGAGTTGCTGCTCGCGCTCAATCTCCTTCGTTGCATCGACGATCAGGGCGAACCACAAGGTCGATCCATCCGGCAGGCGGGTCGGGTGGCCGCGCCCGTCAAGCCATTTGCGCTCGCCCTGCGCCGTCCGGATCGGCCAGACCGCGTGCCAGGGTTGCATCTCTTCCGCCGATTTCATCAATGCGTGTTCAAGCGCGCCGACAAGCTCGGGATCGTCGCCGGCATTCCAGAACACCATGACATCCTGCTCGATCGCGTCGGCATCGACCCCCCAGATTTCTTCGCAGGCATGCTTGTTGAAAAAGAGCAACCTGTCCTCGGGCCCGGCGTCCCGATTGCCCGCCGCGCTGGTATAGGTGCAGGCCGCGCCGGGCAGATTCATCAACACGCCGCTGAGGCGGTCTTCGGCGGTCTCCTGGGCCACGGCGGCCTCCCTGCGTCGCAGGGTGGCGGTATTGGCGAAATAGGTCAGCGAGGTGATCAGGAGCCATGCCCCGAAGAGCGACACATGTTGCAACTCGGAGCGCAGCGAGGACCCGTCCCAACCTCCGTCCGGGATACCGAGAAGGGTAAAACCGCCATCTCCGGGCGTGATGGTCTTGGCAAAGACCGGCGCTTGCGCCAACACGTCCAGCGCCCCGAGAACGACCTTTTCCGGCCCGCCGGATCGGCCGCTGGTAACGATCGCGACCTCGATATGGGAATTGGCGCTGTCGACGCCGATCTCGCGCAGCACATTGCCAAGAGAGATCGAGACCGTGACAACCCCACGCAGGATCTCCTCGTCATGAATGGTCTCCCGGACCGGGAAACGTACCTGGAGCATCGCGCGCCCCTGATCATCCAGGCGTGGCCCCTCGGAGACGACCTCGTCCGACAGCAACCGTCGTTCCAGCCGTTGCCCGTAGAGGGATATCTCCCTCAAGTGCTGTCCGGCCATCCGGTCCCAGGTCTCGGGGCGGATGGAGGCCGTGATCACCAGCCCCGGCGCCCAGGAGACGGCGAAGGACTCGGGCGGCACCGGAAAGAACTGAAGACCGATCTCGCGAAAGCGAGCGCTGCCGAGATCGGCATGGCGCTCCATGCGAGCGGCGATCCGGCGTCCGATCTCTGTTGCCTCCTGCAATTGCCGATCGACCTGGGAGCGGATGGCTTCGAGCTCGAAGGCAACGAGGTCGCGGCGCTGCTCATGGCGTAGCCGTTGGGTTTGCTGGTCGAAGGAGATCGCAAACAGTCCAACCATGAGGCCGACGAGCAAGGTCGGCCAGTGGCGCAGGATCGACCCGGGGCGCAGGCTGGCGTCCAGCCGGTTAGTTTTGCGACGTTGAGACCGCAAGCCAGCCTTTCCTTTCACTGTTGAAGGCCTTGATATCCTCCCAGACCGTGGCAAAGAACGGGTCGCGCGCGGCCTTCTCCTCCACCAACTCGTCCCAGGCGCCCCGGATGGCGATCAGGACGTCAGGCGGCCATGTCCGGAACTCGACACGGCCCTCTTTTTTCACCTCGTTATAGGCGCGGGCATTCGCCACTGCCCCATTGGCGAGGTTCGCGGTGATATTGGCCATGCAGACGATCTCCATGGCGCGTCGTTCGGACCCCGCGAGCCCGTCCCAGACCGCGCGGTTGACCAGCAATTCGGTTGTTCCCGTCGGCTGATGCCAGGAGGGGAAATAGGCGAAATTCGCCGTCTCGTGCAGCCCCAGGAAGACATCGGCGGCGATCGTCCCGAACTCCGCCCCGTCCAGCTCGCCCGTCTTGATCGCATAGGACAGCTCGTCGGCCAGCATCGGCCGGGTCTCCACACCCAGTTTTTCCATGACCTGGCCCCCTAGTCCGAACATCCGGATCTTCAACCCGGCGAGATCCTCGACCGAGGTGACCTCTTCCCGGAACCAACCGGATGTCTCGCCCGGGTTCAGCCCGCAGGGCAGGACGGTAACGTCATATCCGGCCCGGGCATACATTTCCTGGTAGAGCGCGCTGCCGTTTCCTTCGAGCAACCAGGCAAGGCGACCGCTCGGGTCGAAATCGAAGGGAAAGGAGGCGAACAGAATCGCGGCCGGCATGCGGTCCCACCAATATCCGGACACTGAAAAAGCGGCGTCGACCTGACCGGAGGCAACCGCCTCCAAAGCCTGCGAGGCCGGGACGAGCTTTCCCGGGTCATGGTGACGGAACTTGAGGTTCGGAGATATCTCGTTGAACGATTCAACGAATTTCGTGCTCTGCTCGCCATAAACAGGCAGATCGTGGTGATAGCTGGAGACAATGTCGAGATAGTCTTCGGCATGAACCGCGGTCGCGATGAGGAGCGTGCACGCTGCCAGGATCCTCGACATCATCGGGGAAGCACCCTTTGCTTTAAAAAAAGGCCCGTTTCATGAGTAGTTTAGAGCAAAATTCATATCATCCGAACAGAAAAATCGGGAAAATGCCGCCAGTTCCAGCTGCTCTTCGTCGCATGCCGTCCGGGAGCTTTCCCCGGGCGCGGACGCGACGGACCGACATTCCGCCGCTGTCTCGCTTTCGGGCATGTCCACCGCAGCTAAAGATCCCCCCGCGACCATGTTGCCATCCCGGGCGCGCGCTCTGGCCTTTGCCGGCCCCAGCACATACCCTGCGCCCCTGTTTCTTCGAGGAAAGCCGGGATGAACGAAACGATCGCGCAGCAGGAACGCCGGCGGGGCGGCCGGGTGCTCAGGGATGTGATGCCGTATCTCTGGCCGCCAGGCGATCGGGAGGTGAAACTTCGGGTCGTGGCGGCGCTGGCCGTGCTCGTGGTGGCCAAGCTTGTCGCCGTGGCCACGCCGCTCTTTTACAAGCAGGCAGTTGATGCACTCGCCGGCGACGCGCCTGACGCTGCGACGGTGCTTGGGCTGGGCGCTATCGGGCTGACCGTCGCCTATGGCGGCGCGCGGCTCTTCTCGGTCGGCTTCCAGCAATTGCGCGACGTGATCTTCGCCCGCGTGAGCCAGGGCGCGCTGCGCCAGCTCGCCCTGCGGACCTTCCGGCATATCCACGCGCTCTCGCTGCGCTATCACATAAGTCGCAAGACGGGTGCGCTCTCGCGGATCATGGAGCGTGGCGTCAAGGGCGTGTCTTTCCTGCTGCGCTTCCTGCTCTTCTCCATCGGCCCGCTGGGGCTGGAGCTGATCCTTGTCTGCGCGGTGCTTGCCGTCCTGTTCGACTGGCGCTTCCTCGGCGTGCTCGTCGTTACCATTGCGCTCTATGTCTGGTTCACCTTCGCCATCACCGAATGGCGCGTGCGCATCCGCCGCGAGATGAACGAGCAGGATAACGAGGCCAACCAGCGGGCCATCGACTCGCTGTTGAATTTCGAGACGGTGAAATACTTCGCTGCCGATGGCCGCGAAGCGTCGCGCTACGACGAGGCGATGGAGGGTTACGAATCCGCCGCCCTAAAGACCGCCTATTCGCTGGCGTTGATCAATTTCGGCCAGGGGGTGATTATCAATGCCGGGCTGGTCGGGGTCATGGTCATGGCCGCGATGGGGGTTGCCTCCGGCGATTTCACCGTCGGCGATTTCGTCATGGTCAACGCCTATATGCTTCAAATCATCATGCCGCTGAATTTCCTCGGCACGGTCTATCGCGAAATCCGCCAGAGCCTTGTCGATATGGGCGAGATGTTCGACCTGCTCGACCAGCCCGCCGAGGTGACCGATGCGCCGGATGCCTCGCCGCTGAAGGTCAAGGGCGCGGCTGTGCGTTTCGAGGATGTGGAGTTTGCCTATGAGCCGGAACGGCCGATCCTGCGCGGCCTCTCGCTCGACATTCCGGCCGGGCAGAGCCTCGCCATTGTCGGCCCGACCGGCTCGGGCAAGTCGACCATCGGGCGGCTGCTCTTCCGTTTCTACGACGTGGATGCCGGCGCGCTCCGGATCGACGGGCAGGATGTCCGTGACGTCACCCAGCATTCGCTGCATTCGGCCATCGGCGTGGTGCCGCAGGACACGGTGCTCTTCAACGACACGATCTATTACAACATCGCCTATGGTCGCCCGGACGCCTCGCGCGAGGAGGTCGAAGCGGCGGCGCGGGCGGCCGAGATTCACGACTTCATCGAGACCCTGCCCAGGGGCTATGACACGCTGGTCGGTGAACGCGGGCTGAAACTCTCGGGCGGCGAGAAACAACGGGTGGGGATCGCGCGGACGATCCTGAAGGACCCGCCGATCCTGTTGCTGGACGAAGCGACCTCGGCGCTCGACACCCGCACCGAGCAGGAGATCCAGGCCTCGCTCGGCCGGATGGGGCATGGCAGGACGGTGATCATGATCGCGCACCGGCTCTCGACCGTTGTCGAGGCGGACCAGATCGTCGTGCTGGAAGAGGGGCGCGTGGTGGAGCGTGGCAGCCACGCCGAACTGCTGGACCTGCACGGGCGATATGCCGGCATGTGGGCAGTGCAACGAGCGGCGCAGTCGGGGGCGGATGCGGCCTGACACCGGTCGATTTCGGAGGCCGTCACGAGATTACGGGACGCGAAATCGCGCGAGTGCAGCCCCATATCAGAGGTGCGCCCGGGGCTATGGTGCCGGATGGGCGTGACCTGCCGGAGAAAAACCATGGAGAAAGCAAAGACAGTCCTTCGCAATTCACACAGCAGGCATCGCGATACCGGCGATGTGGAAACCCTGGCCGGGCTCGGCCTTGCGGTTCTGCTGGCCAGTCTGGGCGCTGTCCTGCTCTTCACGCTGCTCTGACAGAAACCGCCATCGGGACAACACGGCGCGCGTTTTCCACTGGACCCTGCCGCCCGTGCCTGTCACCCATTCCGGAACGAAACGGAATTGGAGCGGCCGCATGGTCAGGGAACTGAAATCCGAACGCAGGGGCGCGCCGAAGGGCAGCGCGAAACAGGTCGTGGTCTTCGTGCATGGCTATGGCGCTGACGGGGCCGACCTTCTGGGGCTGGCCGATCCGCTGGCACCGCATCTGCCAGATACGGCCTTCTACTCGCCGGACGCGCCGGAGCGCTGTGTCGGAAATCCAATGGGATATCAGTGGTTTCCAATCCCCTGGCTGGACGGTTCGAAGGAAGAGGATGCCAAGGCGTCCATGGCCGCGTCCCTGGACGATCTGAACGCCTTTCTTGACCGTATCCTCGAGGAAGAAGGGCTCGAAGCGGATCGGCTGGCGTTGATCGGCTTCTCGCAAGGCACGATGATGTCTCTGCATCTCGCGCCGCGCCGGGAGGCTGCGATCGCAGCGCTTGTCGGCTTCTCGGGCCGGCTTCTGGAGCCAGAAACCCTGGCGGAAGAGGCTCGGGTGAAGATGCCGATCCTGCTGCTGCATGGCGATCAGGACGATGTCGTTCCCTTCGCCTCGCTCAAGGAAGCCGCCGACGCGCTGGTGGCGGCGGATTTCGAAACCTATGCCTTCGTTATGAAGGGAACAGGCCATGGCATCGCGCCGGAAGGCCTCGGCCAGGCTGTCGGCTTCCTGCGCGCCAAGCTGGGGCTCGAAGACGCGGGCTGACACCAGGGATATGCGCTTCGGACAGGCTGGTCCGGGGCGCAATAAGGGCAGCGGGGGGCTGCGCCGTCTTCAGCTATTTGCGGAAAGAATCAAGGCTGACGATCTCGGCATCGCGCGGGGTCTCTTCCTCCGGCTCGACATCTTCGGCCAGAGGCGCTTCCTCTTCGTCGTCTTCCTCGTCAAAAGGCTCGACCTCGGAGAGATACTCCTCTTCCTCCTCATCCCCACCGCTTTCGAAGCGCAGGCCGAACTCGACCGAGGGGTCAACAAAGGTGAAGATCGCATCATAGGGGATGTAGAGCGGTTCGGGATTCTCGCCAAAATTCAGCGTCACCGAAAAACCTGCATCCGTCACCTCGAGATTGTCGAACCAATGCTGGATGACGACGGTCATCTCCTCGGGGTAGCGGTCCCGCAGCCAGTTGGCGAGTTCGACCTCTTCATGGGTCGTATCGAAGGTGATGAAGAAATGGTGCTGCCCCGGGAGACCGTTTTCGGCAACTTCGCCGAGCACATCCTGAATCAGGCTGCGCATGGCCCTGTGCATGAGCTTTCCGTAGTCGATATTGTCCGACGACATGGGCCTCGGCTTCCTCTTTGCTGCTATCTCCTCCCCACCATAGGGGATTTCGAAGCGAATGGTAGCCCTGGTGGGCCGACCGATTGCTGCGCTGCCGCGACAGGCTGGCGCGGTTGGTCGAAACGCTTCAACCCAATCGCTGCCCTGTCAGGCACAGTTCAAGGGAATGCTCTGGCAAAAGCCCAAGCTTTTCGAAGAAAGACATGAAATCCATGCAGTTATAGGCCTCTTCTATCTTGCCGTCGACGATTCTCGCCATCAGCACGCCACTGCCGGAAATGGTTTGGCCCGTCGCAAGCACCATCGCTTCGAAGCTGGCCATGACCGAGATCCAATCCCCTTTTTCGACGGTTTTCTCCAGAGAGACGCGCCGGACATCGAGCTGGTTCAGCAGGGCGGCAACGAATTCATGGAACTCGGCTGCACCAATGGCCAGTTCGGGCATCAGCCCGCTCGCCTCGGCGTCGAGATCGAAGAACGTCTCCGCCGCCTCGAACTCCCCAGCGACCCAGATCTTGTCGTAGAAAGCCTGAATCAAATCGCGTTTTTCCGACATTTTGCACCTTTTCCGGCAAGCACTCTTGATATCAATAGGCGGCACGGCTGAACAAAGGCTGAACGGCCGCTAAAACAGAAGGAACGAGCCGGTCTCGTTGGGTGTCGAGGATCGGTTGTTCACCGTTTGTTAAACTTCATGAATTAACCCTTTTCAAAACCTGAACGGGGCGCGGGTATGGTACAGCTCACAGACGAACAAATCTCGGTGTATCAGGTCCGGACACTGGCTCTGGCAAAGGGTTTCGAACACACCGCGCGCGCTCTGGATGTCATTTTTGCGCTCACATTTGAAGATGGCTCCACGCCCGATGCGTCCCGCGCGGACCCGGACATCCTGCACAACTTTCCGCGCGACGGCGCGTTGGTCGGGGAGGTCGGGGCGCTTCTTTGTTCCGCCTGCGTGAAGACCCTGCGGCAGTCTGACAACCCCGGGTATCAGCGTGTTCAGGAGGCCCTCTGCGCCAGCCAGAATGAGATCGGCGACCTCGGAGCGCTGACGGAATGTCCGGTGGGCGGTCATGTGAATCATGATTGCCCGATCATGAAGAAAGGGGAGATCGCGGCCAGTCTCCAGGAGACCGGCCGCCGGCCCTGAGGCCAAGCGCCAGGTCAAGGCCGGACGAGTAATCCGTAGTCACCGGGTTGTCGGTGCTGGCTGAAATCGAACACGTTTCTGCGGATCTCCGAACAGCGGTCAAGATCGATGCGGCTGGTGATCACCTCATCTTCCAGCCCCGCCGTCCGCGCGAGGATCTCGCCGGTTGGGGCAACGATCATGCTGCCACCAATCAGGTCACAGCCTTCTTCGCGCCCGGCCTTGGCAACGGCGATAGCCCAGAGGCCGTTCTGGTAGCAGCCAGCCTGGACCGAGAGCTCGTTGTGGAAATACTGCAGGTGGTCATGCTCCGGCGCCGGCGGGTAGTGCAGGGGCGTGTTGTATCCCAGCATGACCAGCTCGGCACCGCCAAGCCCCAGTATGCGCCATGTCTCCGGCCAGCGCCGGTCATTGCAGATGCACATGCCGAGCCTGCCGCCGAACCCGTCGAAAACAGGGAAGCCGAGATCGCCTTTTTCGAAGTAGCGCTTCTCGAGATGCTGGAAAGGACGCCAGTCCTCGTTCTCGCGATGACCGGGCAGGTGGATCTTGCGATATGTGCCGATGGTCTTTCCCGCGCGGTCGACCGTGATCGCGGTGTTGAAATGGCGCCCGTCCGGCGTGGCTTCGGCATAACCGAGATGGAAGCCGATCCCGAGTTCGGCGGAGAGTTCGAAAAGAGGGCGGGTTTCGGCGGAGGGCATCTCGGTCTCGAACCATCGCTCCAGATCGTCGCCGTCCAGCAGCCAGCGCGGGAAGAACGTCGTCAGCGCAAGCTCCGGAAAGACCACGAGTTCGGCACCACGCGCATGCGCCTCGCGCATCATCTCCATCATCCGGGCGACGGCGGAGCTGCGCGGTTCGTCGCGCGCGATCGGCCCCATCTGGGCGGCGGCGGCGAGGAAGCTGCGGCTCATGCGGCGCTCCCTTCGATGATCTCGCGATAGAGCGCGGGGTCGGTGGCGCCTTCGGTTCCGAAGACCAGGGCCCGGGTGGTTGGAGCCAGTCCGAGCGCCTTGACGGCATCCGGGTGTTTCAATGCGTTGATGAGACCGGAGACCCCGGCAACAGCGCTTTCGCCGGCAACAATGGCCGGATCGCCCGGCAAGGGCGCGGCGAGGCTGCGCATTTCGCGGATCGCCGAGGAATCCGGCAGCGCCATGGCGGCATCGGCATGGGTCTTCAGGATCTCCCAGGCCAGCGCCGAGACCTCGCCGCAGGCCAGACCCGCCATCAACGTATCGAGATCGCCCTCGATCACGGTCGGTTTGCCGGCCCGGTAGCTCTCCAGCCAGCAGGCCGAGAGATCCGGATCCGCCAGCACGATCATCGGTCGCTCTGCGCCCCAACGGCGTTTTGCCTGCGCTGTGACTGCCGCCGCCATACCGCCGACGCCTGTCTGCAGGAAGATATGGGTGGGGGGCTGCTCCAGCGCGTCGAAAGCCTCCGCCGCCATCAACTCATAGCCCTGCATCACGTCTTTGGGGACATCCATATAGCCGGGATAGGAGGTATCCGAGACCACGAACCAGCCCTCATGCGCAGCCGTTTCCTGGGCCTCGCGCACAGAGTCGTCGTAATTGCCGGCGGTGCGCCGAACCTCGGCGCCATAGGCCTCGATGGCGGATTTGCGGCCCTCGGAGACAGTGGCGTGGATGAAGATCACGCAGTTGCAGCCGAAACTCTGCGCGCCCCAGGCCACAGAGCGGCCGTGATTGCCATCGGTAGCGCAGCAGACGGTGAGCCGCGAGGTAATCTCCTCATGCGCGCCGCTGACGATCTCGGCCATGGGCACGGGATAGCCGAGCGCGATTTCGACCTGTTTTTGCAGTAGCCGGATGACGGCATAGGCGCCGCCAAGCGCCTTGAAACTGCCGAGCCCGAAACGCCCGCTCTCATCCTTGAAATGCAGCGCCGCGATGCCCAACTCCGCCGCGCGGGCGGGCAGGGCGTGCAGGGGCGTTTCGCCGTAGCCGGGCCAGGAGGCGATGGTGGCGCGCGCGGTGTCGAACGCGGCATCGCTCAGGATTTCGTCCTGACGCGCGCTCCACGGCGCGGCCCGGTCGGCAGCAGCGTTTATCGTGAGGGAGAAGTCGTCCGCCGAACCCTCGGCGCGGGAGATGTCTGCGGTCATTCGATATTCCTGAAAGGCCCGGGCGGCGGGCAGCCGCCCGGGCGATTGCCCTGTTCAATAGGCGGCTTTTTCTTCTTCGATGCTGGCCAGCAGGGCGTCAAGCATCTCGATGCCCTCGGTGCCATATTGCTCCTCGATCAGCGCGCGCACGGCCGGCTGCGCGGCTTCAGCGAACTTGGCCTGTTCGGCGGGCGGCACCACGTTCACTTCCATCTTCTCTGCCAGCAGCGGCAGGCCTTTCTCGGAGGCCTCGATCACCCGGCTCATGGCGCGCCCCGATTCCGTGGCGACCTCCGAGGCCCAGTTGACCAGCGTCTTGTGCTCGTCGGAGAGACCTTCGTAGAAGTCCGGGTTCATCGTCCAGATATAGGGCGTGATGACGTGGTTGGTGATCGAGAGATATTCCTGCACCTCGTCGAACTTGGCGAAGGCGATGACCGGCACCGGGTTCATCTGGCCATCGGCCACGCCGGTCTGCAACGCGGTATAGACCTCGGCCCAGGGCAGCGGCGTCGGCTGACCGCCGAGCGAGGAGATGATCGCCTCATGCGTCGGCAGGGTCATGGTGCGGATGCGAAGCCCGTCCATATCCTCGACCGAGGTGATGGGTATTTTCGAGTTGGTAAAGGCAAAGAAGCCGCCCGAGTCGATCAGGCCGAGCACTTTCAGCGCTGTCTTGGCTTCGAGATCGCCGACGAATTTTTCGCCGAAAGAGCTTTCCCTGGTCATCACCTGGCTGGCGACGCCGATATTGGGGAAGGCGAAGGGGATGTCGAAAACGCCGACCAGCGGGTAATGCTGCGCCATGCCGCCGGAGGAGGAGATGGTGCTTTCGACCAACCCGCCGCGGACCTGCTCGATCACCTCATTGTCCTTGCCGAGCTGGCCATTGGGGAAGAGCTGCACCTCGATGGCGCCGTTGGAATTGCTCTCCACCAGCGACTTGAACACCGCGGCCATGGTGCCGGAATGGCTGGCAAACGGATCCTCCGGGTTGAGATGCGCCAGCCGGATCGTGACGTCGGCGCCAAAGGCCGTGGATGCCGTCAGGGCGGCCGCGAGGCCGAAGGCGGCTGATTTCATGAAACTCATTTTGGTTCCTTTCCTGTTGGGAGGGGGGCAGTTTTGGAGGGGATCAGAGGCCGAACAGCCTCGGGACGAAGAGGGTAAGATCGGACCAGAAGGCGACGACAAGCAGGATCGCCACTTCAGCCAGGATGAAGGGCCAGAGCTCCTTGGTGATCGCCTCGACCCTCTCGCCAGTGACCGAGGCCAGCACGAAGAGGCAGGCGCCGACCGGTGGTGTCATCAGCGAGATATTGAGCGCGAGTATGATCATGATGCCGGCATGGACCGGGTCCATGCCGATCTTGAGAGTGAGCGGCGCGAGCACGGGCGCGAGGATGATCAACGTGGCGTTGATATCCATCACCAGCCCGATCAGCAGCAGCAGGATCAGGATCAGCCCGATGATGACCTTGGGGTTGGACGAGAGCGACAGCATACCTTCGGCCACGGCCTGCGGGATGCGGTTGAAGGTCATCCACCAGCCAAGGATCGAGGCTGAGGCGATGATGAGGAAGATGACACCGGTGATCCGCGTCGTGCGCACGGCGATCTGGTAGAGATCGGACCAGCTCAGCGCGCGGTAGATCACCCCGCCGACAAAGAGCGCATAGGCGACGGCAATGGCGGCGGCCTCGGTCGGCGTGGCGAAGCCGCCAAGGATCGAGCCGAGGATGAAGACCGGCAGGAGGGCCGCGAGAAAGCCTTCGCGCAGGGCCGAGAGGACGCCGCGGAAGCTCGGCCGGCCTTCGCCCTTGGGCAGCCCTTTGCGCCGGGCCGTGAGCGCGATGACCCCCATGCAGATGGCGCAGATCAGGAGCCCCGGCAGGATGCCGGCAGCGAATAGCCCGGCGATGGAGACGCCCATGATTGAGCCATAGATGATGGCGAGCGTTGAGGGCGGGATGGTCGGGCCGATGATCGAGCCGGCGGCGGTGACGGCGCAGGCATAGGGGCGCGAATAGCCGGCCTTCTGCATCGCCGGGACAAGCGTGTTGCCGAAAGCCGCTGAGTCAGCGGTGGCCGAGCCGGTCAGGCCCGCGAACATCACCGAGGCGACCATGTTGGAATGCGCCATGCCGCCCCGCATCCAGCCGACCAGCGCGTCCGCGAGCTTGACCAGACCTTGCGTGATGCCGGAGCGGTTCATGATCTCGCCGGCGAGGATGAAGAAGGGCATGGCGAGGAAGGGGAAGAGGTCCAACCCGGCAAAGAGCCGGTCCGGCGCCATTGTCATGAATTTCGGCCCCATGTCGAAGATGCCGATCATGCCCGCGACACCGATGGCGAAGCCCACCGGCATGCCGAAGGCGAGGAAGCCGAAAAAGGCAAGGGGAACCAGCCAGATACCCATTATTCCGCTCCCCCGGCCAGGGCTTCGCCCGTGCTGTCGGGCGGGCGATCGTCGAAGATGTCATGGATGCCCACCAGCGCGAGCTGCACGCAGGCCAGCGCGGCGGCAAGCGGCACGCCGATGAACGGGTAGCCCTTGGGGATGCCGTAGATCATCGTGATCCGGGAGAAGCCCTTTTCGACGAAAGTTAGCCCGTGCCAGAAGAGCAGGAAGAAGAAGGCAAAGGCGATCAGGTCGAAGGCAACTGCGAGGGCACGGCGGGAGCGTGCGGGCAGGCGGGAGAAGACAAATTCCACGCCGATATGCTCGCGATAGGCAATGCCGGAGGAAACCGCGAGCAGCGCCATCCAGATCATCAGGTACCGCGCCAGTTCTTCGGTGAAGGTCAGCGGCAGCGGGATGACATAGCGGACGAGCACTCCGAGCCAGACGTCGAGCACCAGCAGGACCAGCAGGACCACGCAGGTGACCTCGACCAGCTTGTTGAGGCGCAAGCTCCATACGCGTGCGTGCCTTGATATGTCGCCCATTCGCGGCGTCCTCCGAAACCTGCAACCGGTTTCAGGGTGGCAGAGGAGGCGGGCGTGGCAAACGCAACCGGACTGTTTGCGGTGGCCCTTTCGCGGTGTCGCTGAAATTTCCCGCAACCGGACAGGGGCTCGGCCGGAAATTGCGCAATCTTTGTTTTTATTATGTATCAGTTACTTGCATGGCAAAGTTGATGCAAAGAAAGCCGGCCGGAATTCCGGTCGGCTGCAAGGGCGTCGCCCTCGGTCCGGTGTCGATCGTCAGCCCAGTTCGAGCGTGGCGATCGTGTGAATGCCGGCCCCGGCGGTCGGCGCGGGGCCGCGATACATCCGGGCCGTGGAGAAGGCGCAGCCCATCCCCTCGGCGCGGCAATAGCCGGCCAGCGTGGTCATCTCGCGCGGGACATCAATGACGAGCGGCGCGCCCTGAGCGACGACAGCGATCCCGTGCATCAGGGTCCGCGCGGCCACCAGATCCTTCGCGACGAGCGGGCCGATCTTGACGCCGCGCTGGCAGCTCCGCCAGGTGGCGAACCCGGCATGCCCGCTCTTGTCGTCAAGCACGAGGGTCTGCCGGTTCTCGGTCTGCCGCAGCCAGCCAGCCAGAAACGGCGCCATGCTGTAGCCATTGGCGGTGTTGGAGCGCATGATCATCCAGGGCAGGTCAGCCTCGGTGGCCGGGCGGAGAGCCGAAGACGGGGCAGGGGCGAGGACCCCCTCGAAACGCGCCGTCTCGGAGGCCGGAACGAAGCCGGAGCGCCGGTAATTCGCCTGTTGTGCCGGCACGCCGTCGAGCCCGACACACCGCTCGCCCGCATGGGCCAGCGCATGGGTCCAAAGTGCCATGCCGATCCCGCGCCCGCGATACTCCGGGTGGCAGAGATAGAGGCCGAGAAAGGCGAAGCTGTCGGAATGGTTGATCACCGAGATGGCAGCGGCCAGCGCCCCGTCGATCTCGGCAACGAAAAACCCTTCGGGATCGGCGGCAAGGAAGGCCGCCGCGTCGTCATGGCCCGGGTTCCAGCCCTCGTCGGCGGCCCAGTCGAGCACGGTGGCCAGCTCGTCCAATGTCATTCTGCGCAGGATCATTCGGCGCCCAATGCCTCCTTGAGCGAGGTCGGCTCCTCCGGCGGCTCGGTCAGGTCGAGCAGCGAAACGAGGTCGACGAGGTGGCTTGTCATCAATTCCTCCGCGCGTTCGGCCTCATTCTGGGCCAGCGCGTCAAGCAAGGCGTGATGGGCGTGGCTTTCGCACAGAGCGTTTCGCCGCCGCCAATAGAGCGCGATGATGAGAGAGGAGCGGGCGACCAACTGTCCGATAAAGGCGGCAATCGTCGCCTGGTTGGCAATCCGCGCGATCTCGATATGGAAGTTGCCGGAAAGCCGTAGCGCGCGACCGACCTCCTTGGCGTCGAGCGCGGCGTGTTCTTCGTCGATATGGCGCTTCAACAGGTCGATATCTGTCTTGTTGGTCCGGGTGGCGGCTGAATGCGCGGTCCGTGGCTCCAGCAGGGCGCGCGCCTCGAAGACCTCGCGCGCCTCGCGCACGGTGGGGCGGGCGACAAAGGCGCCGCGATTGGGCTCGATCTCCACGAGCTTCTCATGTGAGAGCGATTGCAACGCGCTGCGCACGATGGTGCGGCTGACGCCATAGATCTCGCCGACCTCATCCTCGTTGAGCTTCATGCCGGGCGCGAGACGATGCTCGTGGATCGCCGTGGCGATGCCTTCCGCGACTGTCCGGCCGCGCTGGTTCGTGGATTTGAAAACGCCGAGCACAGAGAACTTCCCTTTCGACTCGTTGATAGGATGCAGATTGCAGTGGGTGCAAGATTCGCAGCATTTGTCCACCGCTTGCTCTGTGATTGTATACAATTACTGCCTCAAAAATATACACAGGCGACCGGGAGCGGCGCGCATCTCAGGCAAATCCGGTCTGGCCGCGATTTTGACGCCCGTCACGTTTCAGCTTTTGACGTGCCTGTTCGACGGTGGAGGGGACGAAAAGGCGGGAGCGACAATGACAACCGGACAGGATCTCGAACTGGTTTCGCTGACCAAGCGTTACGGCGATACGCTGGCGGTTGACCGCGTGGACCACCATTTCCGCGCCGGTTCATACGCCTGTCTGCTGGGGCCGTCGGGCTGCGGCAAGTCGACGACGCTGCGGATGATCGCGGGCCATGAGGACCCGTCTGACGGCTCCATCGTGCTGGGCGGGTCGGACGTGTCCTGGCTGCCGCCCGCCAAGCGCGGCACGGCGATGATGTTCCAGAGCTACGCGCTGTTTCCGCATCTGAGCGTCTCCGACAATGTCTCCTTCAGCCTGAAGATGAAGGGTGTGGAGGCGGAGACGCGCCGGGCAAAGGCGGGCGAGATGCTGGAACTGGTGCATATGAGCCAGTTTGCCGACCGCCTGCCGGACCAGCTCTCGGGCGGCCAGCAGCAGCGCGTGGCGCTGGCGCGGGCGCTGATCACCAACCCGCAGGTCTTGCTGCTTGATGAACCGCTCTCCGCGCTCGACCCGTTCCTGCGCATCCGGATGCGGGCCGAGTTGAAGCGGCTGCAGCGCGAGCTGGGTATCACCTTCATTCATGTCACCCATAGCCAGGATGAAGCACTGGCACTGGCCGACGAGATCGTGGTCATGAACAACGCTGTGATCGAGCAGGCCGGCCCTGCGCGCGAAGTCTGGGGCGCGCCGCGCACCGAGTTCGTCGCGCGCTTCATGGGCGGACATAACGTCATCGCCCTGCCGCAGGGCCATTTCGCCATCCGCGCCGACCAGCTCGCGCTGACCGGGGCCGCCGAGGGGCGGCTCGACGGACGGATCACCGGGGTCGAATACCAGGGCGCGCATGTGCTGCTGACGATCCTGGCGGTGGGGGATCAGGAGGTCTCGGCCGTCCTGCCCGAAGAGAGATTTTTCGAGAATCCGATGCAGCCGGGTGCGGAGGTGGGCCTGTCCTGGAGTGACAGCGCGCTGCACCCGGTCGCGACCTGAAATCGGACGAGACTGCCAAACGCAACAGGAGACGGACCATGAAAGACATCACCCCCAAGCTCAGCCGCCGCAGCGTGTTGAAAGGCGCCGCCGCTACCGTGACCGCCGCCGGCGCCTCGACCCTTGGCGCACCGATGATCTGGGCGCAGAACATCAAGGATGTGACCCTGCGCCAGTTCGGCACCGGAGTGTCGAACCTCAACGAGGTGGGACAGAAGGTTAAGGAAGATCTCGGCTTCACGCTGGAGATGACAGCGCTCGATTCCGACGCCGTGACGCAGCGCGCCGCCACCCAGCCGGACAGTTTCGACATTGCCGATATCGAGTACTGGATCTGCAAGAAGGTCTGGCCGACGGGCAACCTGCAGGCGATGGATGTCAACAAGATCAAGAATTACGACAAGATTGTCGGTATCTTCCGCGATGGCAAGCTGACGCCGGAGAGCACCATCGCGCAGGGCACCGCGCCGCATAGCGTAGGCTTTGTCGATGGTGTGGACGGCAAGGAGTTCGTGGCCGAGGAATCCGGCTGGATGACCCTGATCCCGACCATCTATAATGCCGACACGCTGGGCATCCGCCCCGACCTGATCGGCCGCGAGATCAACACCTGGGCGGAACTGCTGAACCCGGAATTCGCCGGCAAGGCCTCGATCCTCGACATCTCCTCCATCGGCATCATGGACGCTGCGATGGTCTGCGAGGCGATGGGCGAGATCGCCTATGGCGACAAGGGCAATATGACCAAGGAGGAGATCGACAAGACGATGGCGATCTTCACCGAGGCCAAGAAAGCCGGCCAGTTCCGTGCCTTCTGGAAGACCTTCGACGAAAGCGTCAACCTGATGGCCTCGGGCGAGGTGGTGATCCAGTCCATGTGGTCGCCGGCCATCACCGCGGTGCGCAGCCAGGGCATTCCCTGTGTCTACCAACCGCTGAAAGAGGGCTATCGCTCCTGGGGTGGCGGCATCGGCCTGTCGAAATCGCTGACCGGTCTCGAGCTGGATGCAGCCTATGAATATATCAACTGGTATCTCGACGGCTGGGTCGGCGGTTTCCTGATGCGGCAGGGGTATTACTCGGCCGTGCCGGAGACCTCCAAGAACCACATGTCCGAGGACGAATGGGGCTTCTGGTTCGAGGGCAAGCCGGCTGAGGGCGACATCACCAACCCCTTCGGCAAGGTCATGGAGAAGGCGGGGGCTGTGCGCGATGGCGGCTCCTTCTACGACCGGATGGGCGCGGTCGCCTGCTGGAACGCGGTCATGGACGAGAACCAGCACATGGTCCGCAAGTGGAACGAGTTTATCGCCGCCTGAGCCGGCCCACGAGACTGCCGGGGCGGCGGGGCTTTTTCCCTTCCGCGTCGCCCCGCATTGCCCCCTTCCGTCTTTCCCGGAAGGGGGCGCCCTTTCCCGAACCGGAGCTTCGATGCGCAACCTGTTGAAAAACCGTCACTTGTCGGGGTGGCTCCTGGCCGCGCCGCTCTCGGCCGTGCTGCTCCTCTTCCTTGTGCTGCCGATCGTGATGATCGTCGTGGTCAGCTTCTGGGGCGCGACGGAGTTCTCGATCTACCCGGCCTTCCTCTTCGACAATTACGCGTTCCTCTTCGGCTCGCCGGTCACTTATTCGGTCTTCTTCAACACGTTCAAATATGCCGCGATCACCTGGGTCTTTACGCTCGGGATTGGCTTCACAGTGGCCTATTTCCTCGCCTTCCATGTCCGCACGCTGACCTGGCAGATCGCGCTCTTCCTGCTCTGTACCATCCCGTTCTGGACCTCGAACATCATCCGCATGATCAGCTGGATCCCGTTCCTTGGCCGTAACGGGCTCGCGAATTCGACGCTGATCTCCTGGGGGGTGATCGACGAGCCGGTCGAGTGGCTGCTCTTCTCCGATTTCTCGGTGATCCTCGCCTTCGTGCATCTCTACACGCTGTTCATGGTGGTGCCGATCTTCAACACGATGATGCGGATCGACCGCTCGCTGATCGAGGCCGCCTATGACAACGGTGCCTCCGGCTTCCAGACGCTGACCAATGTGATCATCCCGCTGACCAAGCCCGGAATCATGATCGGCTCGATCTTCGTCGTCACGCTTGTGATGGGCGATTTCATCACCGTGCGCTTCATGTCCGGCTCGCAATCGGCCAATGTCGGCCGCTTGATTTCCAACGATATCGCGCTGCTGCAATACCCCTCCGCAGCGGCAACGGCGGTCGTGCTGCTGGCGACGGTGCTCCTGATCATCGCCGTGTTGCTGCGCTTCGTCGATATTCGCAAGGAGCTTTGAGATGTCCGGACGACGCCCCCGCAGCTTCTATCTCCTCGCCAGTTTCTTCGCGCTCTTCCTGCTGTTCCTCTACGGGCCGACGCTGACCATCGCGATCCTCTCCTTCCAGGGGCCCGATGGCGGGCTGACCTTCCCGATGCGCGGTGTCTCGACCTATTGGTTCGCCGATCTCTTCCGGCAGCAGGCAGTGGGCGATATCTGGGGCAGCTTCTCGCGCTCGCTGGTGCTCGGGCTGATGGTGATGGTGACGACCGTCGTGGTCTCGATCATGGGCGGGCTGGCTTTCCGCAAGCGCTTCGCCGGCTCCTCGGTGATCTTCTATCTCGTCATCACCTCGCTGGTGATCCCATCGATCCTCGTCTCGCTCGGCGTCGGGCTGATTTTCTCGCAATCGGGGCTGAACGTGCATTGGTCCACCTCTGGCTACGGCTCCCAGCTGACATGGACGCTGCCCTTCGGCCTGCTGATCATGTTCGCGGTATTCAACCGCTTCGATCCGAGCTACGAGGAGGCCGCGCGTGATCAGGGCGCAGGCCCCTGGCAGACGATCCGCCATGTCGTGCTGCCGATCATCGCGCCGTCGCTGATCGGGGTGGCGCTGTTCGGCTTCACGCTGAGCTATGACGAGTTCGCCCGGACGCTGCTGACCTCGGGCAGCTACAACACGCTGCCGCTGGAGATCTACGGCATGACCACCAATGTCACCACGCCGGTGATCTTCGCGCTTGGCACACTCACGACATTGTTTTCCTTCCTCATCATCGCGGTCTTCCTTCTTACCGTGTGGCTGCAGTCGCGCCGCCGGGCACGGCTGGGCTCAGATGCCGGCAAGGGGATGCTCTGAATGCCCCGCGCACTTCTGATCAATCCCAACAGCACGCAGGAGATGACCGCCTCGATGGTGGTGGCGGCGAAGGCCGTCGCCCCGGACGTGGATTTCGTTGGCTGGACCTCCCGCAACGGTCCACCCGCGATCCAGGGCCCGGAAGACGGCGCGCGCGCCGTGCCGCCGCTGCTCGATCTCGTTGCTCGCGCCGGGCCGGAGATCGACATCATCCTCATCGGCTGTTTCGACGATACCGGGCTGGAAGAAGCCAATGCCGTCGCGGCCTGCCCGGTGATCGGCATCGGGCAGGCCGCCTTTCACCTCGCGGCCCTGCGCGGCGAGCGCTTCTCGGTTGTTACGACGCTGGAGATCTCGGTGCCGGTGATCGAGGCGAATATCCGTCGCTACGGGCTGGAACGGCATCTCGGGCGGGTGCGCGCGAGCGATCTGCCGGTGCTGGAGACGACCGATACCGGCGTAGGAGCCGCAGAACGCATCGCGGCAGAGGCGGATCGGGCGGTGGCCGAGGATGGCTGCGACTGCATCATTCTGGGGTGCGGTGGCATGGCGCGGCTTGCGGCCGATCTGCGTGCGCGTGTTTCCGTGCCGGTGCTGGATGGTGTCGAAGCCGCCGCGAGGTTGACCGGCGCCCTGACCTGAGATGCGTCGACAGGGGTGGATCAGGATCTAATCCCCCGCCCGTCCTGGCAAGGGTGAACGGTCCTGCACGCGGATCAGACTGCGGAGCATCGGTCACCGTCACGGTCACGGCAAAGGGCTATTCCCGGTCACCGGACTGTGGCAACGACAGAGTTCTAACAACTCAGGTGCCAGACAGATCAACAGCAGCTGGTTGTTCGTTCAGATGGAACCGCTGGTCTCTGAGGTCCTATCCCAGCTCTCTCAAAAGAGCCTCGTTTGAAACTGAAGGGCCTTTTGCTGTCATGATTTCAGTTTGGGTCCCAGAAGTGCGGGTTCTTTGTCGGTTTGCCTGGCTGTCCTTCCGGTGTTTCTGCCGTCTATCGGAGCGTTCATTCGGCAAACCCGCTGCGCACAGCGATGCAACAAGACGTCTTAGCGGAACGACTTTGGCGGATCACCGCTTTTATCGCGACGGCTCGTCGTGCCGGTTTTTGCAACAGAAGCGGTGGGTTAGTGGCGGAGAGACAGGGATTCGAACCCTGGGGAGGCTTGCACCCCCAACGGTTTTCGAGACCGTTTTGAGTGATGGAAGAGCTGCAGCGGCGTCAATAAAACAAGGGCAATTGACCTTCAAGAAGAGCAAATTCGGCATCAAGTTCGGTCTGAAGTGGCATAGTAGGGTGGCATAGTTTCAAGAAACTGTTGGATCCGTTCTTTCAGGGAGTATCGCTCGCTCTGGGTGACCGGAAATCGCAGAAGGCGAATGCCCGTCGTGCTGTTGTCCGGCCTCTTTCGGGGAGGCAAGCGTACGAAATGCCGCCGTGCCATTGTCTTTGGCAATCGTACAAGCTCGCAGTCCAAGCATGTTTCGGAAGAGAGACAGCTTGGTTCACAGTGATGCGAATGGTTTTCAGTGACTTCTTCGGAAGCCCCGAAGAATGATCCGTTGTGGGGCAACGTCCTCGACATCCTCGTCCAACCGAATAGTCTGGTCGTCCTGAATTACTTTCTTGGGTGTCTGATCATCGGCCGGTTGCAGTTTTGTGTACCGGTGAAGCCTCCCCATTGGGTAGCCGGTGACGATAGCAACTATGGCAGGCAGATACGGCGAAATCTGGTCTCTTTCGACTTCCCATCCCGTGGCCAACATTTCTGAGGCCAGGCTTGTGTCCCCATCAGCCTTTCCAAAGCAATCAGCGATAAAAGCCCAGTGTTTCAGGAAGCCAGCACTGAGGTGCACGGTTGATACCGCAAGGTTCTGGCCGATGTACACATCGCTTAGAAACCTCAACAGATCCGTTTCGATTCGTTTGATCGTTGAACCGTGACCACCCAAGTCTGAAGCAAGCGCCTCCGTGGTCGGCCGATCCAACAGTGCAACGGAAGTGCGTTGGGTGAAGACATCGGCAGCATGTGCGGAAATCTTCCGAGAGTGTAGCAAGGAAACTGTTGTCGGGATGATGTTATCGAGGAAGCTCAGCGGATCATTGACATCGACAATCGGAAGAAAAGCCACTTCCGCCAAGTCCGCATACTTCCACCAGTCGACCAGCCCATCAGGAGTGCTGCACTCGGCCAGCATTCGTATGTTTTCATACACCCGGCGGGTGTGGGAGTTGTCTGAAGCAGTTAGGACACCCTTCTTCATCGCCGTGAGAAATTCACCAACGGTCGCGATGCTTTGTTCTTCAAGAGCCGCTGCCGATTTGTGCACTTGAAGTAGCTTTAAGGGGAGTTCAACGATCGGGAAATCCCCCTTCTTGAATGGGGTGGTGTCGAAAAGAACCGATGACTGAAATTCCTTCCCGCTTGCAAGTTCCCCGGTAATAATAGCAGTTACAAGAGGTAGGGCGTTTGCAAACTCTCGTCTCGGAACCGACCACGCCTTTTCAAGGCCATTGACAAAGTCAGCGAATGATATCTCGTCATCTGATTCTAAAAAGAATTCAGCGGCAGCTTTCCATGGTTCGGAAAACTCTGGTCTGAAGCGGTAAGGCGCTTTTGCATAGTCATCATGGATCAGAGCGTTGGCCAGGCGCGCCAGAATTCTTGCCTCTTTTTGTCTAACCCTTTCCCTTGTAACCTTTTCAGTGAAAAGATCGCTGACCGCTTCGAGGCTCAACCTTTCCTTGGGCGGGGCCATTATCCTGCTTGCGAGAATGATCTCGTCCTCTTCACTTTCGCAGGTTTCAAAAGCCCCTTTCAGGACCGCAGGAAGATGGGAAAGCAATTGGGAAAAACTGCCCTCTTGAGGGCTTTCAGGAAATAGCCCGATGTCCATTCCCTCGCAGTATGCTTCCCAGTCGATCGACCCGTCCGGGTTTTGGGACTCTGCAATTGCGTTTAAGGCCCCATCAATCCGTTTGATGGTGGCCTTTCCCATGCCGGGGATATCCAGTAGAACTGACTGCGGCGTTGAGGCAAGGTCTTCGATGGTATCCAAACCGTTGTCGACAAGCTTCTTGGTTTTTGGCCCAAGATGAAGACATCCTATGGTCATTCTCCGTGCCTGTTCACTGAGAACGGAAATGACTGTAGACTCTTCCCGAGAGGTTACGGCGTTTGGATGTGTGGCTTCCTCCAGTGGATGCAATGCCCCGAGACGAGACAGGACGGAACTGTCTGAGCGAACTTCCTTTGCCAGCGAAAGAAGTTGGGTCCAGAATGCTGCCAGTTTCTTGGCTCCCAGCCCTGCAGGAAGGGGTGATATTCCGACCCGAAGCGCATCAAGCAGTTTTCCAAAACTCGTCAGGCCTTCCCTTTCAAACATGGCCCCAGCATTTCCGAACGACTTTCTGTTGACAGCAAACAATGGGTTCTCGGAGTCAACACCATTGAATTCAGGACAAACAAAGAAGAGTTCCTGGACCCCGTCTTCACACCCCTCGTAGTATTCGATCCAGTCAACACCGGCGCCATGGACGCAGGACACAAGTCTCTGCAAGTGGGCAAGGACGTCTTCCTTTACCTCCAGAGTCAAAGAGGCTGAGGAAAGCGCGCGCTCGAGGTCCTCGAGGAAAAAGAAACCTTGGGTTTCAAGAAACGTGCTCGTTCCTGGCAACAAATGAAGGTGCCGATGGCTCATTTTCGATGGAATGGCCTGCCTGTGAGGATCGTCTAAATTCTCACCTTGGTCCGCGCCCCGAAGAAAGTTCAATGAATCCTTCTCCATCCTCTCAGAACAATTCGATTGGGCATCTCATCGGTGTCTTCTTCAGAGTGAGAACTGGCGATCAGCCTCAACTTGAAAAAATCCTGACCTTCGTCCTTTGATAGCTCCAATTCGTCACCGGACTTTGCGCCAGACTGGCGCAGATATCCAGTCAGGCAGGTGAGCCTGAACTCATTTCGGGTGCCGTTTTTGTCATGGAGTTTGTTGTTGTAGTAAATGAACTGCAATTCGATCTTCTCGCCATGTTCATCAAAGCAAAATATAGTTCTGCGAGGGTTTTTCGTCGCTGGATCCAATTCTCCGAGGAATGCCCTGAGCTCGTGGTCTGCCTTGGGAATGAGCATCCCGGCTTGATGACTCTTCGTCTCGCCAGCATCATTGGCGCTCAGGGTTTTTCTGTAAGTTCTTTTCGTCATGGCAATTGTGGCCTGATGTTCAGGGCACTCCTCAAGTCTTCATCATCTCTCGTAGACACCGGGGCTATCTCGTTGCCCATTTTGTTTTTCCAGGCCGACCGATCAAGCATAATCCTTTCGACTGTGTCTTCGTAGTAAAGGTGATAGATCGTGACGGGCATTGTCTGGCCCCGTCTGTGCGCCCTGGCGCTTGCCTGTGCTTCCAAGGCTGGGTTCCAGACCGGTGTCATGTGAATGACCACGGTTGCGGCAGTGATGTTCAGCCCTGCGCCGGCAGCCTTCGGGTTCAAAACCAAAATGGCAGGGCCATCCACAGCTGAAAATTCATCAATAATGCCTTGTCGATCTGCTTGCGCTGTTCCTCCGTTGATTGCGCCCCAATAGGCGTCAGAAAGGTCAGGAGCCGCTCGCTGAAGCAATTCTCCGAGACGATTGAACAGAGCGAAGACCAAGATTTTTCGGCCAGTTGCGAATGCTTCCCGGATCAATCGGAGAGTTTGCTCCATCTTGGTGTTGATCAGGGGGAGAGCGATATCCTCAACGATGTTGGCGTTCTCTGTATCGGTGCCATCGGTACTGGATACGCGTAGCCAAGGATGCGCGCACACCAACTGCAACTGGAGGGTGGCGACAAGTGCCCCAGCGACTGGGTATTTCGCCAACGTGTCCTCCCGAACAGCGTTGTAATGCTCAACGAGATCACTCTCCATTTCCAAGGGAATCTCGATATCCATGCGCTCAGGAAGATCGTCGGCTACGTCTGCGACACGGCGCTTCAGCATGATTGGTTCGACGATTTTTGCGACTTCTGCTGCTGTCTCTATCCCGTCAGGGAACTTGACCTCAAAATCAGATAATGTCCCGAGGATCCCAGGTATGGCGAAGTCGGACAGCGACCACAGGTCCACGAGGCTGTTTTCTACAGGTGTCCCGGTCATGGGCACAGTCCGCGCGCGAGGAATAGAAGAAACGCAAGTTCTCCGCCCGGAGGCCGGGTTCTTAATGGCCTGAGCCTCGTCACAAATTACCCAAGACCATTCAAACGCCGAAAAAATCGAGATGTCGTTCACCATCGTATCGTACGTGGTGATGACCACATTGGCGCACTGCAGGCCTGTGAACACGCCGGTTCTGTACGCTCCACGGTGAACCTGGATCGACAGAGAGGGCGCAAACCTTTCGATTTCACGGACCCAATTCGCAATGAGGCTGGTTGGACAAATTATCAATGCCGGTGATTGTTCCGATGGGGGATCCTTCACGAGCAGGGCAATAATCTGAAGAGTTTTTCCAAGGCCCATTTCGTCCGCGAGGATCAATCCGCCGTGCGCCTCGACGGTTTCCCACATCCAGGCCACACCTTTGGCTTGGTAGGGGTACAAATCAGCGTTGAGGCCGGGCATTCTCAACTCGTCTGGATATCGGGAAGCCGATTCCGTCCCCGATTGTTCCACTGCCTCGGTTTGTTGGATGCTCAAGGAACCATCCGACGAGGCAATGTACTGGCGGAGCTGCCCGTATCCAACGCTACCGTTGTGATCCAAATCCAAGGAAGCTTCCAGCAACTCTGCAGCATCACGAGGCAAAGGGCGAATGGTTTTGTCATCAAGGACCCAGTCGAATTGATTGCCAAAGGCAAATATCAGTTTTTCTTTACCTTTCACCCTTCGACGCCCGGCCATTTTTGCGACGAGCTTTCCATTCTCCTTGTCGATGATGACCACCGGATCGAGGACGCGACCACTCAAGAGAATTCCCTCCGGAAGAGTATCCGGAAGTTCCGCAAATTTTTCGGGAAGTGAATTCACATCAGTGGACATTCGCACCCATCATACTCGTCAGTTCCTCGATTGAATACGGTGTGGGCCGCCGTGTGTGGACTGCTCGGTGGCAATTTGGGCAAAGTGGAACAAGGTCCGTCTTTGGATTGTAGCGCTTCTCGTCAGACAACTGCGATACTGGTTGCAGGTGGTGGACCTCAAGAACCTTGCCTGCCGAGCCATATTTCACCTGCGGGTCAAGGCCGCAACAATTGCACCTATAGCCGTGTAATCTGAGGCAAAGGAGCCTATTTCTTGGATTTCTCTCTCGCCTCCGAACAAGCGCGAGGGAAAGGGCTCCTTCCAACTCTCCTGGCGTGCCCTCAGGGACTATTTGGTCGTAGCCAATCAGTTCCGCCATTGCAGCCATGATGGGAACAATCACTTCCCGGCATGTTGCAACGATTGCGTCACCGCCCTCTGCGGTGGTCTCATGTCTGAGTGTGGCCTCTATCGTGAATCTGCCATCATCAATAGTCCAGCATTCAAGGTTCTGACCGGAAATTTCAACGTTGGCCTCGCCCCCAATGCTGGTCACGAGAGATCTTGCCAACTGAATGTCTTCCGTAGGAGCTTCGGAGATCTGTTTCAAAATCTGCTTTGAGAAATTCCCGAAACGAAGTTGCACCCGATGTGCTCTCAGACCGTGAGGGCGGAGTTCGACAATTGGTCCATGTCGTTTCTCCAAGTCCTGAAACCAAATATCCAAACCTGACCTCACTCCGGAAGCAACAATGCTCAACGCGACAGATGCACCCGTACCCTCGCTCAGCTCAGATGCGATCAAGTCTGCGTGATCTTTCAACATTTGAAAGCCCTATTCGTCCCCAAGATCGTCGTTGGTCGGTGTGGTGACGTCGCGCAACAGCTTTCTCAGATTTGAGGATATCTCTTCGCGGATATCTGAAAAAATCGGATCCAGTTCCTCGTTGGTATTGTTCTGCTCCGCTGCCGTGAAGGCCCAGAGCAGAAGATCCATTCCCTGCACGGAGTAGCCGCTGTTCGCCGCTCGAAGGTAGATTTTCTGGTAGTAGTCGTGGTGCTTGTTCAACAAAACTGCGCCAACATGCCCCTCGATACCCGCGCTCCTATAGCTGGGTTCCCACAGGTCTCCTGACGTGATTGTGTCGACAGCTTCAATATAGAGGCTGCCAGGTTCGACGTTGTTTTCGATCTTCTGGCGAATTTTGATCTTCGGTCCGCGATTGTTCGAGACCACCGCTGTTTGCGTATTGGGATCAGTTCCTTCGATTGTTGCCTGCCGCGTGTTTTTGGTCCCCTCCACAGAGCGGTTTGCGGACGTATGATCAACCTTGGCCTTCGCTGCGGCTTTCTGGGCTTTCTTGCGATACCGAAGATTTGCCTCCCTACGAGCTGGTCCGAGAAGCTTCTCGAGGTATTCGGACAAGGCCGGATCAAAAAGAACGCGGGATTTCTTCACGTCAATATGAAACGCCTCATCCAGTTCATGTCCGAAATCGAATTCAATTCGCAGCAAGGACATGTGTGGGTCGAGACCGCCGAAAACGCTTAGCCATCCACCGCTACTGATCAACCGGCCTTCCCTGTAGATGTAGAAGCCTTGGCCCCTGTTGGATATGCGGGCTTGGGTCTTTTCGGCGTCGTTCAGGTCGTCGCTGTGGGGAAGGATCCATGCTCCGACCGAAGCCTTGTGTGTGCTCCCATCTTCGACCTGCACCTCCATCTCTTGATGTTTCTCAGCAAGGACTTGTTCCGAACGTTCCCGGAAAAAGGGATCCCATGGTCCGACCTTGACTCCATCTACCGAAATCGTGATGTTTCGCTCACGCGTGTCGGCATTATTCAGAAATCGGTGATAGATTTCTCCTACGTGTCTTTGCAATCCGATTGAAAGACGGCCAATCGCAGCTTTTTCTTTCGAGCCACCGGGTTCATCATAGTTTTTTGAGAGGATCCTGTCGCACTTTGACCAAACGACGAGTGTTCCACTTCCTTCCCCACATAGCTCGTCAAAGGCGTCCTCCTCATCAACGGTCACGGGGTCCATGATCATTTCCCAGAGGCCTGTTGTTTCGACATGATCAAGATCCCACGAAAGCTTGCTGAGAGCTTCGTCTGGCGATTTTCTTGAAATCAGTGTGAATTGGCGGCAAACAGAACTCGAGGCTGTCTTCAATCCGAGGCCAAACTTGCCGAGGCTTTCGGGGTTTTCGCGTTCGGGGGCTCCGTATCGCATCGCCTTGAACACACCGTCGGCAGCCATACCAGAACCATCATCACCGAAGTAGACAAACTTTCGCCCGTCTTGCATCAAATCGATGCGAACATTGATCTCCTGAGCGCCAGCAGCCACCGAGTTGTCTATGATGTCTGCAGAAGCTGTCCGGAAGTCATAACCTGTATCCCGTAGACCGTTGATGAGCCTTGGGGCGTCTGGTTCGTTTATCAAATCGTTGTTCATTTCAAACGCCCTTGTCCGTATTCCGTTTTGGCGTGGAAGAAGTTGGTTGCCGTTTGTCCGACGATATTTCTGCAAATTTTTCAGGGGACTGCAACCAATCGATGATGCGGGCGACAAGTTGCTCAACCCGAAGCTCACGGGTCGCACATTCCCAGATGACCAAAACACGCCAGCCGCTATCCAACAGACTATGAATCGCAGCCCGATCGCGCTTTCTGTTGGAAAGAAGCTTCTCTTCCCAGAACTCGCGCCGTGTCTTGGGCAGTCTGAAATATCGGCAGCCTTCATGCGCATGCCAATAACAACCGTGGACAAAAATCGCTGACTGGAACCTGCTCAACACAAGATCCGGCTTTCCCGGGAGTTCTTTTTTGTGAAGTCGAAAACGATATCCACAAGCGTGAAGCGCGCGCCTGACAACAAGTTCAGGCTTTGTGTCCTTGGGTCCGATCCGCGACATCATCTCTGATCGGCTCATCGGGTGCCGGGTCTTAGGCACGCCTATCCTTTCTTGATCGGATTGCCACTGTGTTCGTAAGCCACGGTTCCATGGCACTGGCTACCGCAATGGCGACAGGTGCGGCAACTGCGTTCCCAAATTGACGATAAGCTTGGGTATCGGAAACGGGGATGATCCAAGGTCGATTGTTGCCCGGTCGGTCAAACCCCATTAGACGTGCGCACTCACGTGGCGTCAGGCGTCTCGGAATGTCTCCATCCTGCTCAATCAGGATTTCAGAACCGTCCTTGTAGTACCTTGCGGAAAGTGTTCTTGCGACATCTTCGGGGCCCCTCAAGCCGAAGCCAAATCCGTTTCCTGCTGCCTTGTGTTTCGCGGCGTATCGCTGAAGATAATCCCAGAGTTTGGGGGTCAGGGTGTATTTTTCTGCCACTTCGGCCTTTGGGCCAACGGTAAACGGGGGTTCAGAGATTTCTGATCCGTCTTCTGGGTGAAGGATGTCCTTCAACAATGGCCTTTCTCCATCTGGGATTTTTACGTCTTCCATGGTGAAATTGGTAGAAAAATTACGACGAAAACCGGATATGAAAATCCGTTCTCTGTGCTGAGGAACCCAGTTCTGGGCATCTATGACGCGATAGTCGACTTCGTACCCAAGCTCATCCAATGCGTGCAATATGACGCGCATTGTGTTTCCCTTGTCGTGGCTCAGTAGGTTTTTCACATTCTCCAGCAAAAACGCCTTTGGTTTGTGATGCCTCAGCATGCGTACGACATCGAAAAAGAGTGTACCCTGGGTTTCATCAGCGAAGCCGTGTGCCCTCCCAAGGGCGTTTTTCTTGGATACTCCAGCGATTGAGAACGGTTGGCAGGGAAATCCGGCGAGCAATAAATCGTGTACTGGGACATCCTCTTCGTTGATCGTGGTTATGTCCCCTTTAATTTCGTGGTCGTCATCCGGAAAATTGACCCTGTATGTCTCTTGCGAAAACTTGTTCCATTCAGATGTGAAAACACAAGTTCCACCGATCGCTTCAAAGCCAATTCGAAGGCCGCCAATTCCCGCAAAAAGGTCGATAAAACGAAACGATTCGGTGGTTTTCTTCATTCAAGCTACCGTGACTTCCATTGGAAAGTATGCCCCATGGACGTTGCCCTCTATGAACGGCGCGGCGCATGGATTGTTGCCATATGTATGCGGCAAGTGGGGCCGACACACAACTGCTATGATCGGCGCCCAGGTAAAGCTTGCAAGGATGGCAGTGCTTCTTCAGCACTTGGCCGGAAAGAGGAAGAAGAACGTTTGCCGAGGCCAAGGAGGGCTGAGGCCGGTCGTGAGATCCAGCACATCAGAAAAAACCCCTGTTTGGCCGGCTTCCTGCAGTGCGCCTGTTGCCCTGACGCAGTCACGGTCGGTGATCACGTTGCCGATCTGTTCATCCTTGGGCATCTGCTACAGTAGGTCCGGTAGAACTGAGCTCTTGCCGTCCCGATTGAGCTTGAGCTCCAAGGTGCGGAAGAAAGAGGTGGCGTTGTTGATGGGCGCAGGCACTTTGAGCCATTGTCGTGCGCGGCTGGTGCCTTGCTTGCCGAACTTCCGCTCTTCATCTGCCGAGAAACACCTATGCTCTGGGCTTCAGTGAAACGTGCCTTTTTTCATCAGAATCCCGCGGTTCATCTTTCTGAAGTAATCCGTTTCGGTTCCCCAGACGGACTACTTGGTTCATGTCGCGCAACTACGCGAATTGTGGGTCTTTTACCGGTGTGATATTTCCGGTGCTGCGCGTACTCTGGCTCAATCCCACCCTGTCCATGTGAGACGCATCGAACGTTATTGTGGTGTGCCCGGAACATGCCAACGGCAGGCACGGGGACAAACCCGGCAGGAAATGCGGAATGTGGGATTCTATGCGGCAGCAGATAAACAGCGCTTTCGGGGCGACGGTGGTGGTTGGTCTGACGATTTGGTGGTGGCGCGTTGCCATCGACTTCGGAGCATGGGGCATGCTTTCGCTGTTCCCGCTGGCGGTCTTCATGTTTGCCGGTGCTTGGGACATTGCTCTCGCCCCGCGGGAAGCCCGTGTGCAAAGGGCTGTACGGAAAGGTTCATCGCTCCACATTTGGTGTTCAGGCAGGTTGGGGACCTCGATAGTGTCCACAGTCTTTGCAACAGTCGGAATCATGGTTTTGGCTTGGCAGACTCTGAAACTGCCGTCTGAACAGATCGGTCTCATTCTTGCTGCTGTTTTTGTTGCTGGTTTTGTCTACGGTACTGGCCAGCGATTTGCTGCTCGCCATTTCAATAGGCCTTTCGACCGGGAATACGCGTCGCGCATGGCGACGTGGTTGGTGTCTATTCCGGTGTTTTTCGTGACTTGGTATGGTATTTGGGCATGGGGAGAGCAGCCCGGCACCATGTTGGAAGCGTCCTTTGTCGAAGCCATCGAGATTGGCCGCAGTCAGGTGCCAGCCGCTCGAGGAATTCTATCGGAAGTCCTTTCGGTGCCCTTTGCCTATGATGGCGCCAAGCTCTGGGCGGTGGTGCAACTCCGGGAACATCCATTCATTGCTTTGCTCTTTAGCGCGGATGCTGCGCTGTTCAGTTTCGTTGTGGTTCGTACGGGCGTCGTCGTAACCCACTTTCTGCAATCGCAGATATTTGAAAGGACGAAATGATGCCGGCGCCTAAAAAACGTGTTTGCGCATCGGGAGCAACTCGTCCTCGCCGAAAAGCCGGCAAGAACAACGCAGAGATGCGCGACAGAAAAAAGCCAAACATGGGACGATGGTTCTGGGGAACCATCTTGGCCCTTGTCGCGGTGACGGTCGTGTTGAATGTAGTCGCATTCAATCGCAGCCGCGACGCTATGGAAGAAAACCAACAGCAATTCGGCGAGTGGTCACCACCCCGCGTTCAGGATGTGTTGAGTAGAGCCAACTCAACGACCCTCAGAAAGGTATCTCTTTTGGTGGCGCCGTTGCTCGAAGAAGCCTATGCGCCGGTCCACGCCGCGGTGCCTGAATATGCAGAGTTTCACTATTCGGTCTGGGGATCCTACGTCGAGTTGGGGACAGCAGTCTCTGGAGATCCGGCGGTCAAACTCCAGCAGATGCTGTTCTCTGGCATGGAGGGGCGGTTGTCGGGCGTGGCCAATAAACTCAATGAGGGATTCTCCCAAGTATATAGGGAAGAACTGGCTGCCGAAGTGAACAGTGCCGAAGAAAATGACGTGACTGCTGGTACATTGACGGCGGCGGTCTTTGACGATGCAATAGAGCAAACCGGAAAAACGGCGATTGCGCTTTCAGTCGGAGGTGGCTCGACGAAGGTCGTGGCCCTGGCGATCAGCAAGAAAATGGGGACAAAGATCGCCGCGAAAGCCGCAGCAAAAGCTGGCGCCAAGTGGAGTGCTTCGGCAATGGGTGGAGGCGGCGCGGCAGCCGCGTGTGGATGGCTGGGACCTGGTGCCGCCGTTTGTGCTGTGGGTGGCGCAGCGGTCGCATGGTTGGTCACAGATGCCGGTGCCGGTAAACTTGACGAACTGTGGAATCGCGAAGCCTTTGAGGCCGAACTGCATCATCTGATTGAAGTCGACAAAGCAGCCAAACAGGCGCTGTTCGTGTCACTCTTGGCGGAAAGAGCGCTCCAGGTTCAGGTGTATTCAGATAGGAAGGTTCAGAAATTCACACTGAGACAGCTCTCCGGTGGGGATTGGTCTGCGGCCTGTGGAGTGGCATCTGAGCTGATCGCGCGTTACGATGAACTGGCTGGCAACATTCATGGACGAACCCCCACCAACATTTCGGCATTAAAAGCCGAGCTGGAAAGTGGTGCCGAAAGAATCTCATTGGACAGGCTGGTGCGCGAAATCCGGGAGAACCTGACGGGACACGCATCCTATGCAAAGTTGCAGCAGGTACGCATTATCGGGAACCTTCCGCTTGGCTATCGTGCGAACCGCAAAGTTTCGGCGCGTCTTGAGGTGAACGGGTACGAAAAGGCTATTTCTCGCGCAGTTGCAACGGAAGAAGAAGGGTTCTCGCTGGTTGCAGAACCGGGGGGGGCACGTCTGGACATGATCAATCTTTCAGTTTCGATTGACCTGGAGCAGCACCTTCGAATTCGCACCAACCGAAGATTCCAGGGAGAGGTGGCGCTCAATGCACTGGGCGAAACGCGTGGGGTCGACGGTTTGCTGGCGCACCTGACGCTGGAGGTCCCGGTTTCACTCGTCAAAGATGGGAATGGCATGGCCAATGCCAGTTCTTCGCGGCAGGATCAAGTTAGTGTGAATCTGGAGTTGCTCGTGGAAGGTGACAGACTGCCGGAATTGGAGTTCGTACCAGATTGTGCGGAGAAGAGCTGATTTCTTGTCGCCGTTGCGGACGATGTTTTTGACCAGCTTTTCAGCGGCGCTCTTCGATGTTCCGAATGTCTTGTTCAACTTCACACCATGAACTCTATGCTGAACCAGCAATTCTCCGTTGATCCAATCCGAAAATCTGTCCGAAGGGCACTGAATACAGGCAGAAGAGAAAGCAAAAACAACGCAATGCAAGATTGGTGTTGGCAATGTGCCGCACCTGTTTCCGCGCCGGCTCCATCGAACAAAAATTCTGATCATGACTGAAATATCCGCCTCTCACGGTGGAACAAAGGTACATGATCTTATGCCATTTGCACTTCGAAGCTGGCTCTCCACACTTGTGACATCCAGCAAGCCACCGCGCAAGGAACCGGCGGTTCGAAAATCAAGGAGCACCAAGGGCGGCAGAAAGGGGCGGCCCCAGCCTCGCTGCAACTTGCATGCCAACCAAACGCCGTCACCGCTGCCAGCGGCGCTGCCGAGTGCCAACTCCTATCCTGTTCACGCTCTCACGCCAAAACTGCGAGAGGCCGCTGAATCCATTGGCAGGATAACCCAGGCACCAATGGCGATCTGTGTGCAATCGGTCCTTGCTGCTTGCTCTCTGGCCACGTCCCGTTTCGCAAAGGTCGAGACGCTCCTCGATGGCAACGAGGTATTCGTGTCTGAATACTTCACCACCATTGCCAACTCGGGAGAAAGAAAGAGCGCCGCGGATGGCAGGGCTATGAAGGGCGTCATGAATGTCTTTGAGCGCCGCCACCGACAACACGAAAAGGAGTTGGCGCAGTTCAACGCAGAGCTATCGCAGCTTTCAAGGGGAGATCCAAAGCCGGAATGTCCAAGTTTTCGAAGTTTTCTTGTGACCGAGCCTACCTATGAGGGATTGCTGAAAGCGATTTCTTCGGGGGCGGGGTTCATCGGATGGTTCACCGATGAAGCCGCGCAGTTTTTTGGCGGATTTGCGATGTCGAAAGAGAACCGTGCAAAATCGAGCGGAGGCCTTTCCAAGTTGTGGGATGGTTCAGTGATCTCTCAACCCCGTTCCGGGCGGGATAGCGTTGCCGTCATCCCGCCATGCCCTACCAGCCTGAACCTGATGTTCCAGCCCGTCCTGCTCAAGGAAACGTATGGAGATGATTTTCTCGTGGGACAGGGGCTCCTGGCGCGCATGTTGCCGGTTTGGCCTGAGTCCAACATGGGAAATCGGCTTTTCAAAAGACCTTCAGTTGAAGATCGGAAGCGAGTTAAGGGTTTTCAGGACAGAACAGAGCATCTGTTGGAGGCAGCCCTTGAGACTCAGGAAGAGCAGCGGATCCTGAAGCTATCAGATGAAGCGTTCGAAATCTGCCGGGAATTCCACGACCAAATCGAGGCGCAACTGGGAACCGGTGGTAAACTTGCCGAGGTTTCCGGTTTCGCCGCAAAGGCACCCGAACACGCCTGCAGGATCGCCGGAATGCTGACCCTGTTTGAGGATGAGTACGCCGTGTCGGTGGAGGGCGACACAATGAAGTCTGCATGTGAAATGTTGGAATTCTACATCGAAGAGTTCAAGCATCTTCGCGCAGCTGCACTTGCTGACGTTTCTGTCAATCATGCTAAGGGAGTACTGGACTGGTTGATGGTCAACTATGCACCCGGCGATGCATTCGCAAAGGAGGCGCTTCAACAACGCGGT
Organism: Tropicimonas sp. TH_r6; assembly: GCF_033101155.1. NCBI lineage: Bacteria > Pseudomonadati > Pseudomonadota > Alphaproteobacteria > Rhodobacterales > Roseobacteraceae > Tropicimonas > Tropicimonas sp. TH_r6. Next base: position 328,319 of record NZ_JAWMPX010000002.1, on the reverse strand, counting down.
CCTTTTGCGACCCGGAAGGCTGTTCCTTTGAACAAGGCTTTGGATATCCTGGTTCAGCATGGCTGGATTCAGGCTCTTCCGCCGGAGACCGTGGTTGGCGGAAAGGCGAGGAAGGCGCCCTATAGGCTTCATCCTCAAGCCGGCGTTGCTGCTTCGGGACCGCATCGCGTTGCAGGCGATGAACATCGTAGCGAACCTGCATCGTGATGGCCCCTGCGAGCTGCTAATCCTGCAATTCGGCACAAGAACCGCAGGATTAGCAGCCCCGCAAGCCTCACGCTCAGTCGTCTCCTTCGATCGGCCTCATTAACTCAATCGTTTCGCGAAATTCTCTCTACCGCCGTTTGGGTGAACGGCGGTTTTTCCCTTTGTCCAGTTCATTGCTGAACTGGAAGGATGAAAAATGCGAACAAAAACAATTCACTCACGACACAAGAATGCTCCCACAAACATCGTTCTTGCGAAGCCAGAACATGAACTCCTGAGCCGTCAACGCCTGTTCAATCGTTGGCAGAAAGGGAGCGATGCGTTTTTCTGGCGTGCCGAAAGAGATGGCTTGCTTCCAGGGTATAGGGAAGGTCGGTTGATCGGCTATCGCTGGCCGGACGTCTTCGACTTCGAAGGTGGGCAACCACCCGAGGGGCTCGAAGGCGCCTATCGCGAAGACCTCTATACTGTCGACGATGTTGTCGCGCTGACGCCATATTGCCGAGACACGATCATCGGCCGAGCCAAGGCCGGGGCGCTGCCATTCCGGCGGGTTGGGAAAGACTACCTCTTCGTTCCGGAGGAAGTTCTCCGTTGGTTGCGGAGATGGTCATGAGCTTGGTTGTCGGAAGCATGCCAGCAGGTTCCGCCCTTTGCCTGAATGAACGGCCATCCCTGTCGATGAACGGAATTTCGAGTGCTCTGAACCAAACGCCCCTACAGATTTACGGTCCAAATCTACCGGGCCGTTCCGTTCATCTTCCTGCGAATGAACGGAACAAGCCGGTAGATGAAGGGTCATTCCAATGAATGAAAACACCAATATTCAAAACCTTAGAGATATCAAAGATCATATTCCGCAGGTATATAGTGCGGCTTCGGCCAAATCCCTGGGTTCCGCATTTGATCGCGTTGTGCGCCTGACCGGCAAACACCTCCACCAGATTCCAGCGAACCGAGTTGCATGGTCCCATGCGGCCAAGAAGATCGTATGGGCCGGCGAGTTCGGCAAGGGTAAACCACCTGAAGCTCAGGAACGCGCCTTCCACACCTGGGAGAAGAAGATCGGCGCGACGATCGACAAGGTGCTGGAGACAGTTTGCGAACAGGATGTAGCACTCGATGCCGACGCCTCCTACGACAAGATCATCGACTATGTTGCAGGCCTCGAAACCCCAGGAGGCCAAGTTTCCGACGGGTTCTTCCCGAACCAGGCCACCCGGTCAATCGACAACCTGAAATCCCGCACCGGTATTGTGCCGTCTTGGGAACTGGACACCGAAACGGCGACCAAAGTGATCAAGGGCACTCCCGCTGACAAAGTCGCGTCTTTGCGGCGATCTTTCCTGTTCTTCAACAAGATCATCCTTGCCCGCGATGTCCACGAGCCTATCAAGGATCTGTTGCCAGAAAAGCCGATCGGTCCGTTGCCAAGGATTCGAGACTTCCCACTCGATTGGTCCAAATTCTCCCCCGAATTTCTGAAATCGCGCGACAAGGCAATCAAGCGGGCGATCCGTGGCGAGGTAAAGAAGGATCGATTTGCAGGGCGCCTCGGCAAAGATCCGATGGCGCGCCGACGTGCGGCGACGCGTGGCCGGAAGAAACCGGTCAGAAAGCCGGAAGCAGCCCGAAAGAACCACATCCTTGCTCTGTCCTGGCTGGTTCGGCACGCCTTTCCAGATCGTGAGGATGCGTATTGTCTTCAGGAACTCGGTGAACTCCTGACGGTGGAGAACGTTGAGACCGCGGTCGAGGCCTTCAGAGCGCGGTGTCAGGAAAGCGAATTCCTGATGGAGGTTCGAGACACATCGTCAATGAACACCTACCTCTGCAACCTCTCTACAATCGCCGGTCGAAACTGGCTTCCGGAAGAGATCCTGTGGGAACTGGAAGAGCAGCGCTATGACCCAGACAATTACTCCGACCGATCCGACGAGATGTCAGCGACACGCGAGGCCTTCGTCAAGCTGATGGAGCGCGATCCAGAGATTGCCCGGACAATTGTCTGTGGTCCAGAGCGCCTGCTGGGAGAATGGGAAAGAGCATTCGCGAAGTGGAAATCCCTCTCCGTGCATCCGAGAACCGAGGCTCTGCATCTGTTGGCCGGGGCATCCATGCTGGGCCTGGCGCTTGCCCGACCCATGCGGCCGTTGAACATCCACGAAATCACCAACGACGGTCAGAACGGCGAGCTCATCGCGCCCAAGAACGAGAGAGTGTCGGCCTGGCTCGATATCGGGCGGGATAGGGTGAAAAACCGGCGACCGATCGAAGGCCCGATCCCAGATTGGCTCTGGAATGTCATTTCCGTGTGGTTGGATCTGGGGCGGGACCTCTGGATCCGGCGTTTCGTCGAAGTCGAGGAGGGAAAGGATGCTCCAGAAACACCTCACATGTTTCCAGGCGAGACTGTGAACCGCGTCATGTCCCGCGGCACCTACAACAAGGCTTGGAATCGCGCCATGCGTCGCCTGGGGCTGCAGGGGCTGACCCCGCATATGATGCGCCACGTGGCCGCTACGATCTATCTCGCCAAGCATCCAGGGGCCTACGAAGTCGTCGCTGCGCTGCTCGGGGACAGCGTCCGCACTGTCGAGAAATTCTACGCCCGTGGCGAGGGTCGCGCCGCCATGGAAATGTTCGCCGAAGTCCTCGCAGAGCTGAATCCGAACCTCGTTTTGCAGAAGAGGAAAACTTGATGGGGAGGAAGCTTACCAACGAAGAACGCATTGATCGGTTCGTCAGGCGCATGCCTGACGTTCCCGCCTCAGTGGCGCGGGATACAGCCTCGGCCATTGTCCTGGGATACTTCTCTGCCCGGGGTGTGGCGATTTCCCTGCAGCGTTTCTATGCCTCGCTGTCGCAAGCAGGGCGTCCGCCAGAGATGGCGACTGCAGATGATTTTGTGGCGGCGGCGTCCAACCGGACCACGTTGATCAACCTTATGACTGCTCTGGAACTGGTCGATGCGTCGGTTCCCCTGTCCGTCGCAAAGCCGCTTCGGCAGGAGTGGGATCACTGGCTGAACCAGAAATATAATGCGAAACCGCGCAAACCTCGGCGATCGCAACGTGTCTCACTTCTCCCTGATGAGTGGCCGGAAAGCTGGGCCAAGGCCGCACCATTGCTGGATAAGCGGGTTCGAACCGAGAGATGCAGTTATCGACGACCTCACGCGAACACCCGCGAAATGATCATTCAAGCGGTCGGTATGTGTGCCGCTGCTCGACAGTGGGCAAATTCTGAGGGGGTCGAAACCAGTGAAGCGTTCAGCGAAGAAGTTGCGGAAGTGTTTCTTCGCTTTCTCTTCATGCGACCGAAGATGTCGGCACGCTCTGCGGCAGATTATTTCGGCCGCGTGATCCACTTCGCGCGCCGCGCGAGGCTCCTTGAGCCAGAAGGTGAAGAGGTTTTCTGTGAAATCCTGGGAGCCCTCGAAGCAGAGGCCACGGACCAGGACCCGTCAAAGAAGAAGAAGCTTCGGGACTTTCATCGGAATTTCGATCTCTCGGATATCCTTGTTGCCGCGAACCGATGTATCGACTCTGCGGAGAAATTGCAGTCCCACTCGGCGCTTGCCCACCGGCTGCGCCGCAAGGCCGTCGTATTCGCCCTGCTGGTGAATGGTGCCGATCGGCAAGGAGACCTATCCACATTTCGCATCGGTCGAGAGGTCGAGCGGGGCAGCGGCGGATTTTGGGAGGCAGGTTTCCGGCAATCCAAGACCCGAAAGAAGAAGGATCTTGGCCCGTATTGGGGTGTGACGAGCGAAATCATCGATCTGCACATCCTCGGCGGTCGCCCAGCGTGGTCGATAGATGATCGGATTGCCGAACTCGACGGATGCAACCTGTTGAGCCTTGGTGAGGAAAGCTTCGACACCTACCACCCATCGAAGCTCCTCCAGGAGGAGTTCCGCATTTCTGGGCATCTTATAAGAACGCTGATCACGAACCTGATCCGTCAGCACCGACCGGATGGTGCATGGGCCGTTCAGACTTTGCTGGGGCACTCCTCGCGTTGGTCGCAATCCGCCTACCGGACTGATTTCCGGGAAACCGCAGGAATTGAGCAGTATCACGAGGCGCTTCGCGAAATTGCTCGAGCGTGAAGGAAGACCAGACGCCTGTGTTCATTGTCGTCACTGCCGCCTCCTTCTTTGAAGGCGGCAATGACCGACACCGACCACAAGGCAAAGACACCTAAATCCGAAGGAAAGCGTTCAACCCAGTTCGGGTTTTTTCTTGATCGAGCACGATGGCTCGGCGCCTTTTTCGGATAATTCAATGTACTTGGACAAGAACTTCACGCTTCCGTCTTGCAGCGAGCCCCATCTCCAACTCTCGAGCTTTCTGCTCGAAAACGCTGTTGGATTGGTTTCGTCGGCGAGACTTCTTGGAGGTCGCAGAGCGGTCCGCAGGACCGCGTATCTTATTGAGGAGGTATCCACCTCTGCAGTTTTGACACTCCGCCACAGGCACGCCCTGGTCGAGCTGCACAGTTTGTTGTCATTGAAAGATGTGCACATCGAAGACAGCGTCGAAGCCGTCTGTTTCTCGATGATCGATCCGGCATCCCCGGTCGTTGAAGAAATCTGCCTGCTGGCGAACCAGATGGCCGACCACATGGCAGTAATTGCAAAGGAGCAAGATCAGCAACCAGCACTGGAATCTGCATGACCCCTTCCAGAGCCCCATCGGTGGGCTCCCTTGAAGCGCCACGGCGCACAACCTGAAAGGAGTACCAAATGCAGATACAACAACACGACAACGACAGAATTGCCCAGGTCGTCTCTCGAGCCGTCCGAGCCTCCGAGACCCTGACGGAAGAACTCGGGGATGCCCGACCGTTGTTCGACTTCGGCCATCACCGTCTGATCGATACGGTCTCCAGAGGCCTGGAGAAACCCGAATTCCTCAGCCGGGACACGGACGCACAGCTCGAAATCCTGCAGGATATCGTGGCCAACGAACTCCTCCAGGAAGTTCTGAGCGTTACCACCACGCTCGAAGAAGTTTACGCTGATGCTGGGCTCATCGAGTACGAGATCAGGAGCAAGCCGGAGTACTCGGCGAAAGGCGAGCGCTTCAAGCGCCTGGAGGATGCGCTTGTCGAATTCCGACAGTCACGCCGTGAAATGGTGGTCATGCAAAAGGTCGAATTGTTTTTCGAACAACACGGTCGCCATTGATTTCCACGGTTCCCTCAGGTTCCGCCAGAGGGAACCATTGCCTCTGAGATCAGCTCCGGCGGGGGCAACGCCAGAGGATCCCCCCTTCAAAGCCTGACCTGCTTGGCAGGTCAGGACGAGGCGGGACGAAAACGGCAATAAAATCAAAGCAATAGATCGGTATCTGGCGGTTTGAAGTATCCCGATGCTTTTCTCCACCTTTCCTCAAAGAAATATGTTTCCGCGCGAAACAAGAAGGTACCACGTCCTCTGGGAAGCAGAAAATGGAGCAGAAACAATGAACTTCCCTTCCGGCGAACTTTTTTCTTCCGGTTCTGGAAAAGCGACCAACGTCCTTAAAACAATGGAACAGAGGATCCGTACAGCCGACGTCGTACGGGTGACAGGTTTGAACGAACGGACGATCACATCACAGGCAGTTCGGGGAGTTATTCCCGGTGCTCGTAAGCTCGGTGGCGTCTGGACATTCGACCCGGATCAAATCCTCTCATGGATTGAGGAAGGTGAGTCGTGCCAGACAACATCTACAAGCAAAACGGCAGCAAGAACTGGTATCTCCGCATCAAGATCGACGGCGTCGAACGCCGGGAGTCGCTTCGAACAAATCATAGGCGGACCGCGGAGAAAAAGGCGCGGGAGCGCATCCGGGAACTGAAAGGACAGATATCGAGCGGAGCCCTTGAACTGCGGTTTGTGGAGGGCTTTGCCGACTTCTGTGAGGCACTCAAGGCAGGGGATTTGGGTTGGGGGACAGAAACCCGGAAACGGTACATGGTCAGCGCTCGGCAGATCGGAGAGACATTGTTCGAGCTCTTCGTCGATTTGGGGCGCGACATTCACAGCATCCAGGCAAGTGAAATCGATGTAGCCACGATTTCCGAGTTCGTTTCCCGACGCCGTGAGGAAGAATGCTCGGTCGCCACAATCAATCGGGATCTTACAGCGTTTCGGCATCTGATGAACTACATGCTCAACAAGAAGATGATCACCGAGAACCCCATGGACATGTTCGTCAAGCAAGGAATGAAGGAGGTTCTGCCAGACATCGTTCTGCCGACGAGGGATGATGTAGGGAAGCTTTCCTCAAGGGCCCCGGGAACACTTGCCTGGTTCCCGGATTTTCTGGATGCGACTGGGGGACGCGCGAAAGAGACAGCGCTTCTCCAATGGACCGATATCTCCGGCTTTTCGGGGGAAGGTGGCCAAGACGTACAAGTCACATACCGGAAGACCAAGGGAGGCAAGATCCGCACAGTCACTTTACGTCCGGAAGCAGTAGCTATCCTACGCGATATTCCTCGTTCGCCGGTGTCCCCCTACGTATTCTGGAATGACACCGCGCACGGTCATTACAAGGATGTCTCGAACCTTTTCTGGCAGTACGGGCAAGAAGTCGAGTTCGGTTCCCGACTTCATGATCTACGGCACAAGTTCGCGATTGAGCGATTGAAGGAAGGTTGGTCGATTTACAGGGTCAGCCAGTACATTGGGCACGGTTCGATCCTGACGACCGAACGTTACTACTTCCGCTATCTGACTCAGGAAGAACAGATCCGCGCGAGGGCCGACGCTTTCAACGGCATCCGGTAGAGGTAGCCAGCCAGGACTTCTGAACAAATAAAGGGTCGTCTTTACAGGCGACCCTTTGTGCATGATTGGCCCGGCGACCAAGGCTCCCTGGCGATCATCGACAAAGTCGCTGAGACGGTGCCTGCGATTTTCGGAAGGATAAAAATTTTGGTGTTGAATCGTCCAGGTCGGTCATTGATACCAGCTGCGGCGAATGGTTGGAGCGAGCCGAAGTTCCGAATGCTGCTGGCGGCACGAACGATGAGTTTGCCGACGGTGCGGTCGTTGGAGGTTTGTCTCGAATGGCAGATATAGGGGTAACTAATCGTCGTGGCCCGAACCGTTCGCTCCCTTGGACCGCAGTCTCCCAGATGCCCCCCGAAACGCCGAAACTGCACGTGAAACAGCACCGGTCGCGCTCTTTCCCAAGGTCTCAGATGCTGATGACACGCCAGATGCCGTAGCGGATACCGCTGCCTTTACCGAATAGAGCAACGAATTCTGTTCGCATAGCGATGCCTCAATCCGTTCGATAGCCATCTCTTCACGCTCGTCGAGATGACCGTCAGCCTCTGCGATCTCAACCAATAGCTCTCGAAGTCCGGCTTGCATGGTGCCGAAATCACAGTCGGGATTGCTCTTTGCGAATTCTGCCAAGGACGCCGTCATCTCAGACAAACGGGTTTTCTCGATGTTTTGCTCAAGAACGTTCAAAGCCTGCTCGACGTAGGTAGGGTCGTATCCCCATTCATCGACAAAATACTCCTGCATGCTATTGCGTTCTGTTTGATCAACATGGCCGTCGATGGACGCAACTTTCATCGCCAGACTGCCCAAGAGATCCAGCGTCGATGCCGCCATTATGTCCAACGCAGAGTTGAGGAACTTAGGGATCTCATCGACGCGGCTATTGGAGTACGATTGAAACAGTCGCGACACGCCATAAACAAAGCCACCTGAAGCAACTGCGGCGCCCACGATCCATCCAACTGGCGTAGCAGCGGTCGCAAGTCCTACGCTCGTCCAGATCGATCCGAAAAACGTAGTCGCGACCGTGCCTGAAGCCGCAGCGCCTGCACCTGCACCTGCTGCGGTACCCAAGTGAAACAAATGCCCCAAACGCTCCCCGGTCTTCAGCGATGTGAAGGCATCCCGTCCAATCTTCAGCCTGATCTTGAAGCGCTCTTCGTTCGCCAATACGGATTGCACACAATCAAAGCCGAGAACTTGCTGCTCTTCGGAAAGCTTGATCATTGCTGGACGACACCCATGTTGAGAGCGGCGAACTGGGCAGCGACGCGATCCATTTCGCTCTTGGCGACATTTTGGCGAAGATCTTCAAAGTAACCTTTGGCCACCCCTATCAAAGCAGCGATCTTACTTAAATACACGGCAATAGCACCGAAAACCGGAACACTGCCGAGTACGCCTCCTGTCAGTGTCACAAGAACCAGCCCAACTGCCGCCGCCAGCAACATGCTTGGATACTTCTCCATCAATGCCGACGCCAAGGAAAGGACATACCTTCCTATGGCAACGACTCTTTCACCTATTTTGACGGTCACCTTGGCGACATCATAGAGCAGGGCTTTCATGTCGGCTGAAAGAGCAGTGTTGTCCAAGTAGGATTTGATTTTGCGGAGAGTCGGGGCAGTTTGAATAACCTCCAGCGCTTCTTCAAACGTCTTGGGTTCTGCTTCAGTTATCGAGGGCATCCTTGGAGTTTCCTTCATGTCACTCGCAGCCTCAGCGGCTTAGAAAACGCACGGCTTGGCTGGCAGACAAAACGTAGACCTCCTACTTGTCGTCTGGAAATGCGGCATTTGGGTTGCCTGTTTTCCGTCTGTTGCAGCAACTTGATCTTTCTCCCCAAGCCATCCGTGTTGACAACGCCAACGGTGCACAAGATCACCCTGCCGGTAGCTTCGCGCAGGTAGCCGCAGTTAGAGTTGGCTGGATGAACGGCAGCAAGGTCCGCGAGGCCGACCTTGCTGTAAACTGCGACGAATGGCCGGAGTCCTCCCTTGGTGTCATATGTTGCGACAGCACGCTTTGGTCTGGAAGGGGGATGGTGATGCGTTGTGGTTTCGGGATATCGGACGCGACGTCGACCAAAGCTTGGCTTCAACACGTTCTTGGGGAGCAGATCGCAATGGTCATTTGTGTCCGGAGACGACTTTGTCGGCACGCCAGAGACATCTTATCAGCAGATCTGTAGGGACAGATACTGGCCCGAGGCGGCATAGAACGTCCAATCGGCATGCTCGGAAGGGGCATAGTATGCCCCTTTATGAAAATCCTGTAGGAATTTTCACAATCCCCCGCAGTGACTGGGCGGGTGTTTTTTTCATTTATTTTATAGGGTTAGTGGCGGAGAGACAGGGATTCGAACCCTGGGAGGGCTTGCACCCTCAACGGTTTTCGAGACCGCCCCGTTCGACCACTCCGGCACCTCTCCGCGCTCCCGTGGTCAGGGTGGGCGCGGTTTAGTTGTGTTGCGCGAGGGGCGCAAGTGCTTTTCTCTCCACCTCGGCAGTAAAATTCGCCTATTGTTGATGTTATTGAGTCACGGCTGACATTCAAGCACCACGGAAGACACCTGATTGGCGATTGGAGATTTCTATGCAGGTCAGATTTGCTCGGGCAGGCATCATTGTCGCCCTTCTGCAGATTTCGATGTTCATCCATCTGGCAACCGCGGCTATTGCCTCGGAGGCGGACGAGACGTCTTCAGCGCGTACAGCGCCACTTCTTGAAGCGCTGGCAATCGACGAACTCGTGGACACGTTCCGCGACGAAGGGGTTTTTCATGCGGAAGAGCTTCAAACGGCGATGTTTCCGGGGCGCGGTGAGGAGCGCTGGCCCAAACTCGTCGCCGATATCTACGATCCCGAACGGATGATACAGATTCTCGGCGCCGAGTTGGAGGCGGCGACCAAGCCCTGGCATATCGACCCGCTGGTCGATTTCTTCGACAGCGAGCTTGGACGACGGATTCTGAGGTTGGAGATCTCCGCGCGGCAGGCCTTTCTTGAGCCCGGCGTGGAAGAAGCCAGCGGTGACCATCTTGACCTGCTGCGCAACAGCGACCCTGAACGCCATGAACTCCTGACGGAATTTGCAGAGACGAACGATCTCGTCGAGGCGAATGTTAAAACGGCCATCAACGCCAACATGGCTTTCCAGATGGGTCTGAACAATGCGGGCGCCTTTGGTCCAATGCGTGAAGAAGGCCAAATGCTGCGCGAGATCTGGATGCAGCAGGACGCGATACGGAGCGAGACTGCGCGCTGGCTGATGTCGTATCTGTCGCTGGCCTACCAGCCCTTGAGCGACGCCGAGTTGCAACGGTATATCGACTTCTCACGCAGCGAGGCCGGCCACAGTCTCAATCACACCCTCTTCGTGGCTTTCAACGAACTCTTCCAGGTTATTTCCTATGACCTGGGCGAGGCTGCGGCGCAGTTTCTTGCCGGAGAGGAACTCTGACCCCGGCTTTGCGGGCTTCAGCCACCACTTTTGAACGTAAACTGAAGGATCATGGACTTGACTGGCGCGGTTTTCTGCCTCATATGCAGACTTCCGTTAACGGGCTCTCCGTAGCGGGAATGATAGATACGTCCATCTGAAGGGCGCGCAGTCCGAGGTGTCGATCTGATCGACGCAAACACCCGGGGACGGGGGCCGAAGCGACGCGGAAACGAAAAGGATAGACCCATGTTTGCGGTCCTCAAGACCGGCGGCAAGCAATATCGCGTTGAAAAAGGCGATGTGCTGCGCGTCGAAAAGCTGGCGGCTGTTGCCGGCGAAACCGTTCAATTCAATGATGTGCTGATGGTTGGCGCCACGGTTGGTGTGCCGCTTATCGATGGTGCGGCCGTTCAGGCCGAGGTCATCGACCAGATCAAGGACGCCAAGAAGATCACCTTCGTCAAGCGTCGCCGCAAGCACGGTTCTCAGCGTACCCGCGGGCATCGCCAGCAGCTCACGCTTCTGCGCGTAACCGAGATCCTCGAAACCGGTGCGGCCGAAAGCGGCGTGAAAGCTGCCATCGGCGCGTCCAAGGCTCCGGCGCAAGCCGACGCCGAGTGATAGGAGACAAGCGATATGGCACATAAAAAAGCAGGCGGTTCTTCCCGTAACGGTCGCGACTCCGCAGGTCGTCGCCTTGGTGTGAAGAAATATGGCGGCGAAGCCGTCATCCCCGGCAACATCATCGTTCGTCAGCGCGGCAACAAGTGGTGGCCGGGCGAGGGCGTTGGCCAGGGCAAGGATCACACGATCTTCGCGACGGCCGATGGCGCGGTGAAGTTCCACAAGGGCCTCAAGGGCCGAACCTTCATCTCGGTTCTTCCGGTAGCGGAAGCGGCGGAATAAGCCGAACCCGGACGTTAAGGAAATGTCAGGGGGGATCGGCGAAAAAGCCGGTCCCCCTTGGTGATTCAAAGAGTGCAAGAGCAGGTTGCAAGCAAGACGATGTTGGTTGGTTTCGGACTCGGAGAGGGGGGTGGCATACCCTTTCGCTGCACGGCGCGAGCGCGTCGGATCCGTCCGATCGTCTGGGCGCTCCTTTGGGCGTCTCTGGCGCAACTGACCTGGACTGGGTTCAAGCTCGGCCAGGCGCGCCTGCAGCCGGATGCGATCGCCACAGGATTGCCCGGTTTCCTGTTCAGACTGGTGATACGGCCGCTGGACTGGGCTGCGGCGAGCCTGCAGGCGAACGATACGATGCTCCTGTCACTGCAGATCGCCGTGTCAGTGACCATTTGTGGCCTGTTTGGGCTGCTCTGGAACGGCGCGCAGGCCCTGGGAGGGGGACGCGGGCAATTACTGGCCGTCATGGCCGAAACGGTTCCCGGGAGGAGGGAAACGACATGGAATTGAAGACAATTTCGGGACAGCAGGTGATCCGGGCCGAGCGCGTGACGCTGCGGCCCCTCCAGCGTTCCGATATCGGGCTGCTGGAGCTCTATGCGGGCGATGAGCGGGTTGCGGTCGGCACGCGCTCGGTGCCGCATCCGTTGCCGCCGGGGGCCGCTGAAGCCTTCGTGACGCGCAGCCTTTCCGAGACCCGCAAGGAAGATGTCTGGGCCATGGACGGCACGCCGGCTGGCCTTGGCGAACTTGTCGGGGTGATCTCGCTGAAACGAATGGAAGACGCGCCGAGCCAATCCGAGATCGGCTATTGGGTCGCGCCCGTGCTCTGGCACACCGGGCTTGCTTCCGAGGCGGTGAACGCGCTGCTGGCGGACAATCCGCAGGATTGCGACACGATCTTTGCCGAGGTCTTCCAGGACAACGCCTTCTCGGCGCGCATCCTGACCAATTCCGGCTTCCAGTATCTGGGCGATGCGGAGACCTTCTCGGTTGCGCGCGACGCCTCTGTTCCAACCTGGACATATCTCAAAAAGCTCTGACAGGATTTTGACATGCGGGGCGAGAACGAGATCAAGACGCCCCGCCTCAGGCTCCGGCCCCTGCGGGGAGACGATGCGGACGCGCTGGCGCGCGGCGTCGGCCCCTTTGAGGTGTCAAAGTGGCTGTCGACCGTGCCGCATCCCTATGGGCTGACGGAGGCGCGGGACTTCATCGAACACGCGCGGACCCGCCCGGATACCTGGGCCATCGAGCAACGAGGGCGGCTGGTCGGAACGATTTCCATCGGCAGCGAACTTGGCTATTGGCTGGCGCAGGAGGCCTGGGGGCAGGGGATCGCGACAGAGGCGGGATTCGCCGTTCTGGACAAATGGTTCGCCGATCCCGCTGGTCAGCAACTGGCCGCGAGCCATTTCGCCCAGAACACAGCTTCCGGCGTGGTGCTTGAGAAGCTGGGCTTCATCTACACCGGCGAGCGGCGTCAGCAACATGCGCGGTCACGGGGCGAGACTGTCGAGAGCTGCTGCATGGTTCTCACTCGCGTTCGCTGGAAGGATTGGAACAGCCTGCCCGAACTTGTGACACCACGCTGCCGCTTGCGTCCGCTGCGTCCGGAAGATGCCGAGGCCATGGCCGGAATTGGCGGCGAATACGACGTTGCCCGCAACACCTCCTCCATTCCCAGCCCCTGGCCGGTCGCTGAAGCGCGGGACTGGATCGCGCAGGGCCAATGGCAGGGCACAGCAGGCTTCCGGCTTGGGATCTGTGATCGCGCGGGCAAGCTGATCGGCATGGCGGGCCTGTCTCCGATGGATGAAGACGGAGTTTCAAGCCTCGCATATCTATTGGAAAAATCGCTCTGGGGCAGGGGGATCGTGACCGAGGTCATGGCCCGTTTCCTGCCCGCTATGTTCCGGGCCTTCCCGCTCACCGCGATCGAGGCCGATCACGACACGGACAACCCGGCTTCCGGCGCGGTTTTGCGCAAGCTCGGCTTCCGGTATACCGGTGATCGGATCACCGACCCCACACGGCTGCGGCTTGAGCCCACGCCGGTTTCACACTATCGCCTAGAGCGATCCAGCTTCGAGGCAAGCACATGAAATTTCTCGATCTCGCAAAAGTCTATATCCGCTCTGGCGCCGGCGGCGGCGGGGCCGTCTCGTTTCGGCGGGAGAAGTACATCGAGTATGGTGGTCCCGATGGCGGCGATGGCGGCAAGGGCGGCGATGTGATTGTGGAGGCCGTAGAAGGGCTGAACACGCTGATCGACTTCCGCTACCAGCAGCATTTCTTCGCCAAGAACGGCATTCCAGGCATGGGCAAACAACGCACCGGCGCCGATGGCAAGGACATCCTTTTGCGCGTGCCGGCCGGCACCGAGATCCTCGACGAGGACGAGGAGACGGTGATTGCCGATCTCGCGGAGGTGGGCGACCGCTTCGTGCTGGCGCGCGGCGGCAATGGCGGTTTCGGCAACCTGCATTTCAAGAGCGCGACCAACCAGGCGCCACGCCGGGCCAATCCGGGCCTGCCGGGGATCGAGCGGACGATCTGGCTGCGACTGAAGCTGATTGCGGATGCGGGGCTGCTCGGGCTGCCCAATGCGGGCAAGTCGACCTTCCTCGCCGCGACGTCCAATGCGCGCCCGAAGATCGCGGATTATCCCTTCACGACACTTCATCCGAATCTCGGGGTCGTGGGTATCGACAACACCGAATTCGTCGTTGCGGACATTCCCGGGCTGATCGAGGGCGCGAGCGAGGGGCGCGGGATCGGCGATCGGTTCCTGGGCCATGTCGAGCGCTGCGCGGTGTTGCTGCATCTCGTGGACGGAACCTCGGAGGATGTGGCCGGCGATTACCGGACGATCATCGGCGAGTTGGAGGCCTATGGCGGCGCGTTGGCCGAGAAGCCGCGTGTGACGGCGTTGAACAAGATCGACGCGCTGGACGAAGAGGAGCGTGCCGAACGGATGGCCGCGCTGGAAGAGGCATCCGGTGGGCGGGTCTATGCGATGTCCGGTGTCAGCCAGGAAGGGCTGTTGCCAGTCCTGCGGACGCTTCGCTCGGAGATCGATGCGGCCCGCCGGAAGGAATCCGGTGTGGATGAGGAGGAGGACGGTCCGTGGCGGCCCTGATGACGCAGAGACCGAGGATCGCGGCTGCACGGCGGCTGGTGATCAAGATCGGCTCGGCGCTTTTGGTTGACCGGGACAGCGGCGATCTGCGCGAGGCCTGGCTCACGGGGCTTGCCGACGACGTTGCTGCGGCGCGGGCGCGGGGCACCGATGTGATCCTGGTGTCTTCGGGCTCGATTGCGCTCGGGCGCGCGAGCCTCGGGCTTGGCACCGGCGAATTGCCGTTGGAACAGGCACAGGCGGCGGCCGCGGTCGGGCAGATCGAACTGGCGCGGGCTTATCGCTCGGCGCTGGCGCCGCATGGCATCAAGGCAGCACAGGTGCTTGTGACGCTGGAGGATTCCGAGGATCGCCGGCGCTACCTGAACACGCGGGCAACGCTGGAAACGCTGGTTGGGCTCAGTGTCGTTCCGATTGTCAACGAGAACGATACAATCGCGACCGATGAAATCCGTTTTGGCGACAATGACAGATTGGCCGCACAGGTTGCCGTGACGGTCGGCGCGGATCAACTGGTGCTTCTTTCCGATGTGGATGGGTTCTACACCGCCAATCCGAGCGAGGATCCGACGGCGCGCCGCTATGACGTGATCGAGCGGATCACGCCGGAAATCGAGGCGATGGCCGGGGATGCCGGCTCCGGGCTTTCGAAGGGCGGGATGAAGACCAAGCTCATGGCGGCGGCAACGGCTGTGAAGGCGGGATGCGCGATGGTGATCACGGAAGGCTCGGTGGAACGCCCCTTGCAGGCGCTGGACAGCGGCGCGGCGGCGACCTGGTTTACCACCGAGGGCGACCCACAAGTGGCGCGCAAGCGCTGGATTGCCTCGATGAAGCCGCATGGGGCGGTATTTGTCGATGCCGGGGCCGCGACGGCGCTGGCGGGGGGCAAGTCGCTGCTTCCGGCGGGCGTGACATCCGTTGACGGCAGTTTCGGGCGCGGAGAACCGGTCGAGATTGTCGGGCCGGCGGGCAAGCTGGGGCAGGGGCTCTGCCGCTATACCAGCGCCGAGGCGCGGATCATTGCCGGGCATCGTTCGGGTGAGATAGACGGATTGCTGGGCTATCCGGGGCGGGCGGCGCTTGTTCACCGGGACGACATGGCGCTGTGATCGACCGGGGAAGGGTATTGCTGCCGTTGCTCCAAACGGCGGCTTGCCTCGGAAGTATTTGAGATCAGGAGATTCTGCTGGAATCTTTTGACGCGAAATGGTGGGACACTGCTGGCGGCAGGCTGTCTCATGAGGGAGAGATCGGATGACTGAACAGACTGATATTTCCGCGCTGATGGCCGAGATCGGCGCCAAGGCGCGGGCGGCGTCTGCGGAGCTGGCCTTTGCGACGGGCGAGCGGAAACATGCGGCCCTGATCGCAGCAGCGGATGCTGTCTGGGCACGGCGGGCCGAGATCATCGAGGCCAATGCCAAAGACCTGGACTTCGGGCGCGAGAAGGGGCTGTCGGCGGCGATGATGGATCGGCTGATGCTCGACGAAGGGCGCATCCGCGGCATTGTCGACGGGTTGCGGACCGTGGCGGAGCAGCCGGACCCGGTTGGCGAGGTGATCTCCGAGTGGGACATGGCGTCAGGGCTGCATATCCGGCGGGTGCGGACGCCCTTGGGCGTCGTCGGCGTGATCTATGAGAGCCGGCCGAACGTGACTGCCGATGCTGGCGCATTGTGTCTCATGGCTGGCAACGCCGTGATCCTGCGTGGCGGATCGGAGAGCTTCCATTCTTCGGGGGCTATTCACGCCTGCCTCGTCGAGGGGCTGAGGGCCGCGAAGCTGCCGGAGGCGTCGATCCAGCGCGTTCCGACGCGGGACCGGGAAGCCGTGCGCGAGATGCTGACCATGACCGACACCATCGACGTGATCGTGCCGCGCGGCGGCAAGGGGCTTGTCGGGCTGGTGCAGCGCGAGGCGCGGGTGCCGGTCTTCGCGCATCTCGAGGGGATCTGCCACATCTATGTCGACACGGCGGCCGACCCGGAGAAGGCGCGCGCGGTGGTGCTGAACGCCAAGACGCGGCGGACCGGAATCTGCGGCGCGGCAGAATGCCTGTTGGTGCACAAGGATGTGGCCGACACGCTGGGTCAGCAGATCGTGGATGATCTGAAATCGGCCGGGGTCGAGGTGCGGGCCGAAGGGCTGAACGGCTCGGTCGCGGCGGTGCCTGATGATTTCGGAACCGAGTTCCTGGACATGAAGATCGCCGCGAAAGTTGTTGATTCCATTGATGATGCCATCGCGCATATCCGGAAATTCGGCTCCAGCCATACCGAGGCGATCCTGACCGAGGATGATGCGGCGGCGGCGCGGTTCTTCTCCCGGGTCGACAGTGCAATCCTGATGCGCAACGCCTCGACGCAGTTTGCCGATGGCGGCGAGTTCGGCATGGGCGCTGAGATCGGGATCGCCACCGGCAAGATGCATGCGCGCGGACCGGTGGGCGCAGCACAGCTGACGAGCTTCAAATATCTCGTGGAGGGCGACGGCACGACACGCCCCTGAGGCGCGTCGTCAGGGATCAGAAACTCAGCGTGATCATGGTGTCATCCTGGTGCTGGGTGACGGAGCGCCCGAGCCCTGCCAATGCTGCGGGCAACAGGGCGAAATGCACATGTTTGGGGGCAAGCTCGCCCCCGGGCATCTCACCGGAGAGCCAGGTCCAGAGCTCAGGATCGAATTTCATCTTCTGCGACCGGCCGGTGAAATGCCATGCGCCGTCGCCACGAGAAACGGAAACCTCGCCGCCGAAGGGCAGGGCGGTTTCCAGGCATTGCAGCGCGAGGAAGGCGGCCTTGGCCTCCTGGCGACGACAATCGCCCGGGACATTCCAGTCGACCTTCAGCCGGGTCTGGCCGTAAACATCCTGAAGGATCGCGGTGATCTCGGAGCGCGCCGAACCTTGTTCGGGCGCGGCATAGCCGAAAGCGATACGGAAAAAGCGGATGCGGGCATTGGCATTCGCGACGCTGTCGGTAATCAGCGCCACTTCCGGCCCGCCTGTGCCCGACATCGACAACAGTTCGAGCCCGTTGCCGATTGCGCCGATGGGCGAGATCAGGTCGTGGCAGATGCGTGAGCCGATCAGAGAGGCAAGATCGACGGTAGTGGGTTCGTCACTGGACATAAGGGGGGATTCCTGACGGTATGGGCGGCATGATCGACATGAATGCCTTCCTTGAGCCCGGAATGCTCGTACGCCATCCCGACCAGCCGGAGTGGGGGCTGGGACAGGTCCAGTCGCGCGCAGGCCACCGGATCACCGTCAATTTCGAACACGCCGGTAAGGTCGTGCTGGATGGTCGTGTCATCGGACTTCTTCCGGAAGACTTCTGATTTCTCGCTTAACGCGGCGACACACTGGGAAAACGAAACAAGCCTAACGGGTGCTTGGCGTCGGTCAACCCGCTGGAAATGGGGAGTGTAGACAAGTCGCACCTCTTTGCCTAAAGACGCTTCGGTGACGAACCTGGAAAGAGTGGGCCGCGTATGCGCCAGGATGAGCCGTATTTCGAGATCAGGCTGGCGGAGAGCGAGCAGGATCTGTTGGGCGCGCAGCGGCTGCGCTACGAGGTTTTCGTCGAGGAATTGCAGGGCGACGGGGCACTTGTCGATCACGCGGCCCGGCTCGAGAAGGACCGGTTCGACCCGTTCTATGACCATATGATCCTTGTCGACCGGCGGAGAGACGCTGCCGCGCTCGAGCATGTCGTGGGCGCATACCGGCTTTTGCCGGGCGAGCGCGCTGTGGCCGCTGGAGGATTTTATTGCGCCGGTGAATATGAGCTGCAGACGCTGGAGCAGACGGGGCGACGGCTTCTGGAACTCGGGCGCTCCTGCGTGCACACGGACTATCGCGGTGGCACGGCGTTGTTCCAGCTCTGGAAGGGGCTGGGGGATTACGTTCTCGAACGCGAGATCGAGTTGCTGTTCGGTGTGGCGAGCTTTCACGGCACGGATGTAAACGCGTTGGCGCAGCCGCTCTCCTTCCTGCATCACGCCCATCTGGCGCCGGAGGAACTGCGGGTCCGGGCCGTCGCGTCGCATTTCACCGCGATGGACATCCTGCCGCCGGAGGCGGTGAACCGGGTGCAGGCCGTGCGCGAGATCCCGGCGCTGATCAAGGCTTACCTGCGGCTCGGCGGTCATGTCGGCGAGGGCGCCTTCGTGGACGACCTTTTCAACACGGTCGACATCTGTCTCGTCATGGACACGGAACGGCTGACGGCACAGCAGCGTGCGACCTATTCCGGGGCGCGTGGATGAGCTCGGAGGCGACATGGCGCTCCGAGGATGAACCGGAGATGCATGTGCCGAGCGGCGCGGCGGATTGGGCGCGTGTCCTGCGCCGAGCGATCCCGTTTGCGCTCGTGACCTTCGGCTGCCTCGCGCTTCTGCTGTTGGTGCGGCTGATCGAACGGCCAATCTTTGGGTTGCACCGGCCATGGACCCCGGCCATCACACGGTTTGTCTGCCGAACAGCCTTTTTTATCATGGGGATACGGCGCACAGTTCACGGACAGCCGATGGAGGGGCTTGGGGCGCAGGTCTCCAATCACGTCTCCTGGTTGGATATCTTCGCGCTCAATGCCTGCGATCGGATCTATTTCGTCTCCAAGGCCGAGGTGGCCGGCTGGCCCGGCATTGGCTGGCTCGCGCGGGCAACCGGCACAGTCTTCATCAATCGCGACCGCCGCGAGGCGCAGGCGCAGAGCGCGCTCCTCGAGCAACGTCTGGGAGCGGGGCATCGGCTGCTCTTCTTCCCGGAAGGCACCAGCACGGACGGGCTGCGGGTGCTGCCCTTCAAGACCACACTGTTTCAGGCCTTCCACGCGGACGATGTTTCGGATGAGTTTCAGGTACAGCCGATCACGCTGGTCTATCACGGACCGGACGGAGAAGATCCGCGGTTCTATGGCTGGTGGGCGGATATGGAATTCGGGGAGCATTTCCTGAAGGTGCTGCGGCAGAAGCGGCAGGGCTCGGTCGAAATCTACTATCACCCGCCCATTTCGGTCGCCGAGGCGGGCGGGCGCAAGGCACTGGCCAGGCAATGCGAACGCGCCGTGCGGGACGGTCTGGCGGCTGCGATGGTGGACGCTCCGCTGGAAGCGGGTGACTGACCGGCGCAGAGGGCTGGACAGAAAGGGCCTCCCGGGCAATAGCTATCGGCCACGAGGGAGGACATCATGGATATCAAACAGGTTAAGGCGATCGTGACCGGCGGCGCCTCCGGTCTCGGCCGGGCAACGGTCGAGGAGTTGTTGGCGTCGGGCGCTGCGGTCACGGTTTTGGACCGGGCCGGAGAGGCGCCGGAGGGGGCCGGGTT
Organism: Tropicimonas sp. TH_r6; assembly: GCF_033101155.1. Lineage (NCBI taxonomy): Bacteria > Pseudomonadati > Pseudomonadota > Alphaproteobacteria > Rhodobacterales > Roseobacteraceae > Tropicimonas > Tropicimonas sp. TH_r6. The sequence goes on along the minus strand of NZ_JAWMPX010000002.1, from coordinate 308,498 downwards.
TCAGGCCGTCGATGTGACGGATCCGGCGGCGGCGGAAGCGGCGGTCGCGGCGGCCTCGACGGCGATGGGCGGCGTGAGCCTGCTGGTCAATTGCGCCGGCATCGCCACCGGAGAGAAGACGCTGGGCCGGGAAGGCCCGCATAGTTTCGAAGGGTTCGAGAAGACGGTTTCGGTCAACCTGATCGGCACTTTCAACATTGCTCGATTGGCCGCAGCCGAGATGGCGAAGAACGCCGCCAATGCAGATGGGGAGCGCGGCGTGATCGTCAACACCGCGTCCATCGCGGCCTTTGACGGCCAGAAAGGGCAGGCGGCCTATGGCGCTTCCAAGGCGGGCATCGCAGGGCTCTCGCTGCCAATGGCGCGGGATCTCGCGCGCGACGGCATCCGGGTCATGGCCATCGCGCCGGGGATCTTCCTGACCCCGATGCTGATGGGACTGCCTCAGGAGGTGCAGGACGGGTTGGCCGAGGATGTGACCTTCCCGCGGCGGCTCGGCAATCCGGCGGAATTCGCTGCGCTCGTGAAATTCATCACGAGTTGCCCCTATCTCAATGGCGAGACGATCCGGCTCGACGGCGCGCTGCGCATGCAGTGACCTTCGGGCACATGTGGGGCAGGGCAACTCGCCTCTGGACCTTGGCGCGCGGATTTGTCATCTGCGCGCCATGAGGCAGCCCGATCAGACCCAAGACCCGCTCCGCCACTCGCTCCTCGAAGACATCCAGGGGCTGTCCATCGGTGTTTTCTTCTGCGCGCTCGGGCTGCAAGTCCTGACCCATCTCGGCTTTCTCACCGGTCAGACCGCCGGGCTCGCCCTGATCATCGCCTATCTGACCGGTTGGCCCTTCGGCGCGGTGTTTTTCGTCGTGAACCTGCCATTCTACTGGCTCGCCTGGAGCCGGATGGGCCTGAATTTCACCCTGCGCTCTCTCGGATGCGTCACGGCCCTGTCGCTGCTCTCGGAATGGCTGCCCGGGCATCTTGTGCTGGCCGAGGTCACCCCGGCGCTCGGCATGGTGATCTTCGGCTGCCTCGTGGGGGCCGGCCTGCTCATTCTGTTCCGCCACAAGGGGTCGCTCGGCGGGCTCGGCGTCACGGCGCTGCTGATCCAGGACCGCACGGGCTTTCCCGCCGGCTATGTCCAGCTTTTGTTCGATGCCGCGCTTTTCGCCACGGCAGCCTTTCTCTTCCCGGCCCAGGTGGTTCTCTATTCCCTGCTCGGAGCAGTCGTGCTCAACTTCGTCATCGCCTTCAACCATCGCCGCGACCGCTATATCGCAACCTGACGGGACCCTTTCATGCCAAGCCATGTCCTCGCCCTGATCGGCGCCATCATCGCCGAGGTCATCGGCACATCGGCCCTGCAAGCCTCGCAGCAATTTACCCGGCCGCTGCCGTCCCTACTTGTGGTCCTGGGATACGGGGCCGCATTCTACCTGCTTGCGATGGCACTGAAGGTGATTCCCGTGGGCGTCGCTTATGCGATCTGGTCCGGGCTCGGGGTCGTGCTGATCAGCCTGCTCGGACTGGTGGTGTTCGGGCAAAAGCTCGACCTGCCGGCAATTGTCGGGATCGGGCTGATCCTGGCCGGAGTGGTGACTATTCAGCTATTTTCAGGCAGCGCGCATCATTGAAACCCACCAATCTTGGTGCAGATCACGCCTCCAGTTCAGCATCCCAATAAAGGAAATCGAGCCAGGACTTGTGCAGGTGGTTCGGCGGAAACTTCCGACCGGTGTTGCGCAACTCTTCCGCGCCCGGTCGGCGTGGCGCCCTGAGCAGGCTCATATTGGCCTGCCTCAGCGACCGTGCGCCCTTCTTGAGATTGCAGCTCGAACAGGCCGCCACCACGTTCTCCCAACTCGTGATCCCGCCGCGCGCGCGCGGCACGACATGATCAAAGGTCAGATCCCCCTTGGTGCCGCAATACTGGCAGCAGAACTGGTCCCGCAGGAAAAGGTTGAAGCGTGTGAAGGCCACGCGCTTCTGTGGCCTGACATAATCCTTGAGCACAACCACAGACGGTAGCCGGATCTCGGTTGAGGGACTGCGCACGACCTCGTCATATTCCGCCACGATATCCACGCGCTCCAACCAGGCGGCCTTGATTGCGTCCTGCCAGGGCCAAAGCGAAAGCGGGTAGTAGGAAAGCGGTCGGTAATCGGCATTCAGCACCAGCGCCGGGTGGTGCCTGAGACTGTTCGGCTCGCGCACGAACTGTTTTCTGAAATCGACGTCCATCTTCAGTGACTCCACCCCCGCCCTGACGGCCAGCATCTCCGGCTCAGGGCGGGACGACCCGCCCCGACTGTGAGTGTAACTATATGTGGCGTTTTCCACCTGACAACCCCCGTGATGCGGTAGCTGCCGATCATTGGCTAGCGATTGGGCGTTACAGGAATGTGACGGCTTCGAAATCGGGCAAAGCCGATGTCAATGGAAGCCGCGTCAATGGTGCTCGGTGAGAGTGCCCATGCCGGCTCGTCTCTCTGCCAAAATCATCCCGTACCTGCGGCGCCCCGTTCAATTGCCCCCGGGCCGCTCCGGCGGTAAACGGCTGGCAACGTTCATCCGGAGGATCACGAATGACCCAGACCCGCACCGAAACCGACAGCTTCGGCCCGCTCGAAGTTCCCGCCGACAAGTATTGGGGCGCCCAGACGCAGCGCTCGATCATGAACTTCCCGATCGGCTGGGAAAAGCAGCCGATCCCGATCGTCCGCGCGCTCGGCGTGATCAAGAAAGCCTGCGCCATGGCCAACATGGAGAACGGCAAGCTGGACGAGAAGCTGGGCACCGCGATCATGGACGCCGCCCAGGAAGTCATTGACGGCAAGCTCGACGACAACTTCCCGCTCGTCGTCTGGCAGACCGGGTCCGGCACCCAGTCCAACATGAATTCCAACGAGGTCATCGCCAACCGCGCCATCGAGATGCTGGGCGGCGTGATCGGCTCCAAGGAACCGATCCACCCCAACGATCACCTCAACATGGGGCAGTCGTCCAACGACGTCTTCCCGACCGCCATGCATATCGCCACCGCGATGCAGGCCGAAGCCGTGTTGCTGCCGGGGCTGAAAAAGCTCCACGCCGCGCTTGAGAAGAAGGTCGCCGAGTTCGACGGCATCATCAAAATCGGCCGGACCCACACCCAGGACGCCACCCCGATCACCCTCAGCCAGGAATTCTCCGGCTATGTGCATCAGGTCGCCAAGGGGATGGAGCGGATCGAGATCGCTCTGGATGACATCAACGAACTGGCTCTTGGCGGCACCGCTGTCGGCACCGGTCTGAACACGGTCGAAGGCTGGGACGTGCAGGTCGCCGACAACATGGCCGCGATCACCGGCCTGCCCTTCGTTACCGCGCCGAACAAGTTCGAAGCCCTGGCCGCCCATGACGCCATGGTCGAGATGTCCGGCACGCTGAAGACCGTCGCCGCCTCGCTCTTCAAGATCGCCTCGGATATCCGCCTGCTCGGCTCCGGCCCGCGCTGTGGCCTCGGCGAGCTGATCCTGCCCGAGAACGAGCCCGGCTCCTCGATCATGCCCGGCAAGGTCAACCCGACCCAGTGCGAAGCCATGACCCAGATCTGCTGCCATGTGATGGGCAATGATATGGCGGTCGGTATGGCCGGCTCGCAAGGTCACTTCGAGCTGAACGTCTACAAGCCGATGATGGCTTATAACGTGCTGCAATCTATGCAGCTTCTGGGCGATGTCTGCTCGGCCTTCACCGACAATCTCGTGGACGGACTCGCCGCCGACCGGGAGCGGATCGAGAAGCTGCGCGACGAGAGCCTTATGCTCGTGACCGCGCTGGCGCCGACCATCGGCTATGACAACGCCACCAAGGTCGCCAAGACCGCGCACAAGAACCGCACGACGCTGAAGGAAGAAGCCATCAATCTCGGCTTCGTGGACGAGGCGACTTTTGACGCCGTGGTCCGCCCGGAGAACATGGTCGGCCCGAAGCCGAAGGGCTGATGGCCAAGCCGATCAATCTCAACCGGGTCCGCAAGGAGCGGGCCCGGAAGGATGCCCGGGAGGCGGCGGATCGAAACGCCGCCTTTCACGGCCTGACAAAGGCCGAGAAGCAGCGCGCCCGCGCCGAAGCGGAGCGAGTCGAGAAGCTGCATGACGAGGGACGCGTCGAGCCGGAAGACGGCTCCGGGAAACAGTCCTAGAAGCCGAACTTCGCAAGACGCCCGGCAACAGCCGCGTCATCGCCGATCCACTGGGATCGGGCGCGTGTCAGGCCTGTTCCAGCAGGCTGGCCAGGGCCGCGACAGGGTCGTCGCTCTTCCAGATCTCCGACCCGATGCCGAAGAAATCCGTCACGGGCGAAATCGCCCCGACCAGTTCCGGCGTCAACGCCCCCTCGGCCACAATCGGGATCTCGATCACCTCGCTCCACCATGAAAAGAGATCGAGCTCGGCCCGCGTTCCATCGCCCAGTTCGGTCTGGCCGACCGGACCGAAAGCAACGTAATCCGCGCCAGCTTCCGCGGCATTCATGCCGTCATGCCGGGACGCGCCGCAGAACGTGCCGACAATGGCGTCTTCGCCCAGCTCCTTGCGGGCGTCGCGAATGGCGCGGGCGCCGTCAAGATGAACACCGTCAAGCCCGAGCCGTTCGACCATGCGTTGGTGCTGCGCGATGACGATGGCGACGTCCCGCTCGTGGCAGGTGGCGCGGCAGGCATCGGCGGCGCGCGCGACATGATCCTCGTCGGTGCTCGCCAGCGCGAGTCGGAAACAGGCGATCTCGCGCGCGTCGAGGACGCGAGCGAGCTGCTCGGGGAACCCTTCGGGGTCCAGCTCCGGCGGGCTGATGAGATAGATCTGCGGCTGCTCCTGGTCGGCCATTGCTCGTGTCTCCCGGCTTCTTGTTGCGCTCGCTTCTCTTAGCGCCCTTTTGCGCGGCGTGCCATGGCTGCTTGAAGCAGGCGGCGCGGCGGCGTATCAGGTCCGGGATTTCAGCCCCCGGAACTCAGCCAAGGAGCCTCCATGTCCCAGCCCAGCTTCATCCTCGTGCGTCCGCAGATGGGCGAGAATATCGGTGGGGCGGCGCGCGCGATGCTGAATTTCGGCCTCGACCGGATGCGGCTGGTCGAGCCGCGCGACGGTTGGCCGAACACGCGCGCCGTGGCGCTCGCGAGCGGCGCGGCCCGGGTTCTGGACAATGCCGGGCTCTATGGGTCTGTCGCCGAGGCCGTGGCCGATTGCACCCATGTCTATGCCACCACGGCGCGGTCGCGCGACCTGACCAAGCCGGTGCTGACGCCGGAACAGGCGATGGCGCAAGCGCGCGCGGTTGCGGCTGAGGGCGGCAAGGTTGGCGTGCTGTTCGGGCCGGAACGGGCCGGGTTGGAGAATGAGGATGTTTCTCGGGCCCATGCGATCATCACCGTGCCGGTCAATCCTGAGTTCTTTTCGCTCAACCTCGCGCAATGCGTGCTGCTGACCGCGTATGAGTGGCGTCGGCAGGCAGAGCCGCTGCCCGAGGCGCCCGAGATCGAGCGGGCGCAGATGATCGAGGTCGAGAAGCTCGGAGATCATTTCGAACAGCGGCTCGAAGATGCCGGCTTCTTCTTCCCCGAGGCCAAGGCGGCGGGGATGAAGGTGTCGGTGCGAAACATGCTTTCCCGGCTGGCGCTCACACGCGCCGATGTGCAGATATTCCACGGGATGTTGCGGCAACTGACCCGCCAGCGCCCGAAGGATGAGTGAAGGAGACCGTCATGGCCGCCAAGCGCAGTATTTTTGAGGATGTCGGGGCCGAGACCCCAAAGACCCCGGTCGCCCAACCCGGGATGATCGATCGCGGCGCAAAAGGTGCGCGCGGCGCGATCCGGATCTGGCTGGGGCTGCTCTTTGCCATGGTCGTGGCGATGATCGTCGTTGGCGGCCTGACGCGGCTGACCGATAGCGGGTTGTCGATCACCGAGTGGAAGCCGGTCACCGGGGCTGTGCCGCCGATGAGCGTCGAGGCCTGGGAGTCGGAGTTTGCAAAATACCAGCAGATCCCGGAATTCCAGATCCAGAACACGGAGATGACCCTTGAGGAGTTCAAGGGCATCTATTGGTGGGAATGGGGGCATCGACAGCTTGGCCGGGTGATCGGCCTGGTTTGGGCCATCGGTTTCTTCGGGTTCCTTGCGCTGCGCAAGATCCCGACCGGTTGGACCGGGCGGCTGGCGCTGCCCGGGGTTCTCGGCGGCGTGCAGGGTGCGATCGGCTGGTGGATGGTCTCGTCCGGTTTGGGCGAGGGGATGCTCGACGTGGCCTCCTATCGGCTGGCGGTGCATCTGGGCCTGGCTTTCGTCATTCTCGGCCTGCTGGGCTGGTATTTCCTCAAGCTGTCGCGCCCCGAACGCGAGCTGATGCAGGCGCGGCGCGCCAAGGAGGCAAAGCTTTGGGGGCTCTCGACCGGGCTCCTGCATCTCGCCTTCCTGCAGATCCTGCTCGGTGCGCTGGTTGCCGGGATCGATGCCGGCGTCGCCTTCCCGACATGGCCGCTGATGAATGGCGGCATCTTCCCGCCGTCGCCCTTCCTGCTGGAGCCGGTCTGGCGGAATTTCTTCGAAGATCCGGGGCTTGTGCAGTTCATGCACCGGACACTCGGGTACATCGTCTTCGCCTTCGCCATCTTCGCCTGGACGCGTGGCCGCAAATCGGCCCATCCGCGCACGCGACGGGCCTTCGACTGGATGCTCGTACTCTGTTTCGGGCAGGTCGTGCTCGGCATCGTCGCGGTGCTGACCCAGGCGCAATGGCATGTTGCCATCACCCACCAGCTAATCGCGGTGCTGCTCTGGGTGGCGATCCTGCGAGCACGCTTCCTGTCTGGCTACCCGTTGGCCAGCTCTGTCCGCGAGGGACTCTGACATGAGTGCATATTCTGATCTTATGGCCTTCGTTCGCGAGACGGAGGCCTTGAAACAGATCCAGGGTCGACTTGGCTGGGACCAGGAGACGGTGATGCCAAGTGGGGCGGCGGCGCAACGGGCCGAGGAGATGGCGGCATTGGACAAGGTGATCCATGCCCGCTGCGTCGCGCCACAACTGGCCGACTGGTTGGAGGCTGCGGACGCAGAGGACGCCGTCGCAGAATCGCAGCTGTATCAGATCCGGCGGGCGTATGATCGGGCGATGAAGGTTCCGGTCGAACTTTCGGCCGAGATCACCCGGGTCACGAGCCTGTCGCAAGGGATCTGGGCCGAGGCGCGGGCAGATGATGATTTTTCGGCGTTTTCAGATAGTTTCGAAGAGGTCTTGAACCTTCAAAGGCAGCAGGCGTCAGCCCTTGCCGGCAGCGATGGCGATCTTTACGACGCGCTGCTGGAGGATTACGAGCCGGGCGCGACGGGGGACAGCTTCGCGGCGATGTTCGACGAAATGCGGCCGCGTCTGGTCGCGCTGCGGGAATCCGTCCTGTCGAGCGGGCGGGAGTCGCCCGCGCTTGAGGGTCATTTCGACGAGACCGCGCAGCTCGCGCTCTCGGAGGCCTGCGCACGCGCCTTCGGCTATGATTTCAGCCATGGTCGGATCGACAAGGCCGTGCATCCCTTCTCTTCGGGCTCCGGACTGGACTCGCGCATCACCACGCGGACTGACCCGAGCGATCCGTTTGGATGCCTCTATTCGACGATCCACGAGGTCGGCCACAGTCGCTACGAGCAATCCGTCTCGCGTGACTATCTGCTGACCCCGATCGGTCGGGGCGTTTCGATGGGTGTCCATGAGAGCCAGAGCCGGTTCTATGAAAACCAGCTTGGTCGCTCCCGTGCCTTCACGGGCTGGCTCTTTGGCCAGTGTCGGGAGGCTTTCGGTGATATCGGGGTTTCAAGCGAGGGTGAGTTCTACGCCGCCGTCAACAATGTCCGCACCGGATTCATTCGCACAGAGGCTGACGAGGTGCACTATAACCTGCACATCCTGTTGCGGTTCGACCTTGAACGGGCGCTGATTGCGGGTGACCTGGAGGTGCGCGACCTGGAGGCGGCCTGGAACGAACGGTTCGAGGCGGATTTTGGGCTTGCGGTTGACCGGCCGTCCAACGGTGTGCTTCAGGATGTTCACTGGCCGGTGGGGCTCTTCGGCTATTTCCCGACCTATTCTCTGGGCAATCTCTATGCCGGCTGCCTCTTCGAGGCGATGCGCCTGGAGGTTCCGAATTGGGAGAACGCCCTCGCGCGCGGAGACGCCACGCCGGCGACCGAATGGCTTCGAACGCGGCTGCAATGCCATGGCGCGCGGCGCGGGCCACGCGAGACCATAGAACATGCCGTGGCCGGGCAGATTTCTGCCGAACCGTTTCTGGCCTACCTGGAAGAGAAGTTCTCGGGCCTCTACGCACTCTGACGTCGTTTTTGGCAAGGGGCGGGGCAGGGGGCACGCGGCCAAGAAAGATCTCTGGCGACACCTGGCGGGTGGGCACGCTCCGCAAGCCAGAAGAGCAGATCCATGCGCTGCGCAGTTTGAGCCTCGCGCTGGCATTCCCCGCCAGGGAGCCAAATCTGCCTACTATGGATTGATAGTTGGTGCATCGTTGGCCGCTGGTCTATCGGCGCGAGCAGCCGCGCTGCGTGCTAAAACAGGTCGAACGCCCCGGATTCGCTGCCATTCACATTCGGAACCGTCGGTATGTCGCACAGACTGCCGCGCAGCGCTTGCAGCGTCAGTATTTCGGACAAGGCGATGGTGTTGCAGTGGGATTGCTCGTCCGAGGTCTCGGCGAGGAAGGCGACCGCGCTTGCAAGATCCGCAACCAATTGGGTGGCCAGATCAAGATTCTGCAGATCCTTGAACGTACTGCTTTCGGTGTCGAGAGACCCCATCAGGACAGAATAGTGCTGTTGGATTGTCTGCAGCATTTCGTTGGTGCTGGTCAGCTCCGAGGAGATCCTGGATAGAACCTCCGCCATCGGCGACGTGTAGACCTGCTCCATTGGAGCACGCGCGGGTTTGTCCATATGTGCCAGGTCCTGCTCCAGCTGTTGCACCGGTCAAGTGATGCTCCTGCCTTTTATCGACAGAAAGAAGTGGATTTTTCGTGAAGGCCGACGTTGGAAGATTTCGCGCCATCGTCCTGCTCAAGGACGTTGGTTGGCGCTTGCTGGCGCGTGCGACTGGAAAGAGGATGGTCCCGGGAAAAAGAAACGGCGCAGCACGGGCGAGCTGCGCCGTTTCAAATCCACTTCGCGAACAGAATGCTGGGGATGAGCACTGTTCGTGGATAAATGTGTCGACCCGGCCGATGGAATATACATCGAGCCGGGCCGACAACCGGTTTCCCGGAACAGACCGTAAACCACGTAATCGCGCAGCCATTACAGCCCGTAGTTCCTTGGCTAATTGCCACCACTCACGGAACACGCTCAGAATGCCAGTTTACCTTTGGTTAAGGAAGTAAGGAATCCCGGACCAACCTAGCCGAATGGATAGGTTTAGCGGTAACAATTCGCGTTTTTTATGAAGCTACTCTTCGACAATGTAGATTTGGTTGAGGAAGGACGCCTTGAGAACGGCCTGAGCCGTGGTCGAAACATCGAGCGCTTCGCGAGCGAGTCGCAGATGTTTCTCGATCGTGGCCGCGGTCAGACCCATGATCGCCGCGATCTCGGCCGTGGTCTTTCCATCACCGACCCATTCCAGCACCTCGCGCTGACGAGAGGTCAGGGAGCGTTCGGTGTCAGGATTGGGCAGCGAAGAGAGGCGCAGATGCAGGACGTTGTTCATGGCTTCCAACTCGCGCCCATGCTTCTCCCAGATCGCGTCGGCTGCATCGAATGACATCGCAGGAACGGAGGTCAGGCTGATGGCGCCTTTCGAGCGCTTGGAATTGGTCTTGAAACTGACCGTATACCCGGCACCGAGCCCATGACGTTTGTTGAACTCCCAGATCCTCGATGCGGTTTCGCTCATCGAGCCGTCGGTCACCATCTCATCGGTTTGTCGCCAGGAGGAAACGCCGGCATTGTTGAGCGCCCATTGAGTCATCGGGGCATTGAGATAGAGACCGTCATCCAGGAAGGGACGGATATAGTCGCGGTCGTGGTTGCTCAGGACAAGGAGATCCTGCGGATCGCCCAACGATCGTTCGGTGCGAAAGCGAGTGAAGCCGTAGAGAACCCGATTGAATCCATAGGAGGCCATGACCTCCTTGTGATAGCTCCAGATGTCCTGCATCTCCGAGAGCGCCGTTACCCGTTCCACATAGTCGAGGATCAAGCGGTCACTCCCAGATGACCGGCCATGGCCCGCAAAGCAAGCGGATAGCTCGCCGGCCCGAAGCCACAGATGATCCCGATCGAGACTTTCGAGATATAGGAGACATGCCGAAAGGGCTCGCGCGCATGCACATTGCTCAGGTGGATTTCGATGGCCGGCAGTTCAACGGATGCGATCGCATCCATCAGGGCTATTGAAGTGTGCGTATAGGCGCCGGCATTGAGGACGATGCCGTCATGCACGCCACGTGCGGCGTGAATCTCGTCGATCATCACGCCCTCATGATTCGACTGGCGGAATGCCAACTCCACACCCAACTCGGCGGCTGTCGCACGACATGTGGTTTCGATCTGGGACAGGGTTGTCTTTCCGTAGACTTCGGGTTGGCGCGTGCCCAGCAGATTGATGTTGGGGCCGTTTAATACAAGAATTGAGGTCATTTAAGCGTATTGTCCCGTGATATTTCGATGAAAATAGTCTGATACGGTGCAAGTGTCGAGACGCCGGGGAAAGCGCATCGTGGCGAATGGACGCGGCACCGGGGCAGGGGGTATTGATTGGCCAACCGTCACTTCGGAGCCGAAACCGGAGACTTTCTGAAGAAAGTTCGGCAACAGTCTGATTATAAGCCTATTTTATGGCTTCATTCACATTGAATTACCAGTGCTGAACGCGTTGCCGCGAAAAATGTGCAGCGCAGGCAGGCAGGCCTCGACGAAGAATGCGCCCTCTGGTCGGATCGAGCCTTGCGCTCCCGTGAACTCGGAAATGCAGCGATAGCGGCTCTTTACAGGCTTTGACGCATTTTCGGGTCGCCAAAAGCCGGATAATGTCGCCGCAAAGCCGGTTTCTGCGCTATGGGAAGCGAAAGCGGCGCGCCGGCTTCACGCCGCAATTTTCTGGAAGCGGAAACGCCTCCATATTTCGAAAGGGTCTAGCCATGAATGCCAGCGTAGATTTCGGGGGAAAAGGGAAAGTGGATGTCGTTTCCGCCGGGCCGTCGGTGGACTGGGAAGACATGCCCGCACCAAAACTCCCGGATTACCTGGTCGACGTCTATACTTGGGCCTATGTGGCGCCGAATATGGTCGAACTGCTGGACCGTGAAGTCGTCGTGGCGACGATCCTCTGGCTGCAACAGAACAAGCTGATGCGTGCTGCCCGTGATGAAATCACGCCGGGCTGTCGTGTGCTTCAGCCCGCTGCCGTCTATGGCAAACTGGTCTCGCATCTGGCCGAGAAGGTCGGACCGGAGGGCGAATATCACGTCACGGATATCCAGCAGGTCCAGATCGATCACGTGAACCGCAAGATTGCGCAACTGCCGCAGACGCGGACCGGGATCTGCGATGCGCGCGTGACAGGTGACGGGCTTTATGACGTGGTGAATTCCTATTTCCTCCTGCACGAGGTGCCGGACGACTACAAACGCGACATTGCCAACAACCTCGCGTCCCATGTCAGACCGGGCGGCAAGCTGATGTTCGTTGACTACCATGAGCCAGCGTTCCTGCATCCGATGCGACCGATCATCTGGCTCGTCTTCAAATGGCTCGAGCCATTTGCCAAGGCGCTCTGGAGTCATGAGCTTTGGGACTATGTCGATGATCGCGACCAGTTTGAATGGCGCAAGGAAACGATATTCGGTGGACTGTACCAGAAGGTCGTAGGCGTCAGGAAAGCCTGAGTTGATCGTATCTGCGTTTAAGAACCGGGCTCAAGTGGCCCGGATCGAACCAAACATATAGTTTACATAATACCGATTATGGGATGTTGCGCTGTGGCGACGGCACATTCCAGCTTGGCTTCCGAGCCCCGTGAAATACTGCAAATACGAAAGAAGAGGTTTTTCGCTCGTGCTACCCCCCCGCAGCGCGGAGAGTTTCCCGGATCCGTCCATCCTACGAGGTAGATCCGGTTTGCGAACATTGCGGCGTTCTGATGCGCAACCTGATCCAGCCGGCGTATTGCGACAGAGATTTCCGACATGCCGGTGGCGCGTTATCCTGGGTTCGCTGCGAACCGGTCGCTTGGCGTCCGAGCGACCGTCTTTGAGAAAGGTCCGAGCTTGGCTTTTGGGGAGACCCACCGGATCTCCCTGCCCTTTGGACATGCCGGTCAGAACGAGACTATTTCCAATCCGCTCAAGAGGATCAGAAAGATCGCGACCGGTGCGACGAACCGCAATATGAAAAGCCAGGCCTTGCTCAGGACACCCGGTGCGCCATCTCCAGACACTTCGCGTGTCATCATCGGAGCAATGATCCAGCCGGCGAAGATACAGATCAGCAGGCCACCGATCGGCAATAGCAGCTTGTCCGTCAGCCAACTGGCGGAGTCGAGAAAGCCCTGCCCCTTGATGAAGTGAACGTCACTCCAGATTCCCACCGACAGAGAAGACGGAATGCCGAGCAGGAAAATGAGCACGCCGGAGCCAATCGTGGCCGTCTTGCGGGACAGGCCCATATTGGTGAAGAACGCGACGACCGGTTCGAGGATCGAGATGGACGAGGTCAGGGCTGCGATGGTCAGCAGCACAAAGAAGATGATGGCAAAGAAGTAGCCGCCTGGCATCGAATTGAAGACCGTCGGCAGGGTGACGAATGTCAGGCCCGGCCCTGCAGCAGGGTCAAGATTGAACGCAAAGACGGCCGGCAGGATGGCAAGCCCGGCCAGAATGGCGACGAGCGTATCGAGGCACGCGATCTGGACCACGGATTTGCCGAGATTGGTCTGCCGGTCCACATAGGATCCGAAGGTCAGCAGGATGGCCATGCCGAGGGACAGGGAGAAGAAGGCCTGGCCGAGCGCAGCGATGACGGTGTGGGGCGAGATACTGGAGAAGTCCGGGGCAAGGAAGAACTCCAGGCCTTTTTCAGCGCCGGGGAGTGTCACGGAGCGCGCGACGAGGGCGAGAAGGATCACAAAGAACAGGGGCATCAGGAACTTGCTGGTCTTCTCGATGCCACCGGAGACGCCGCCGATGACAATAGCAATGGTCAGGGCCGAGAAGATTCCGTGATAGACGATCGGTGCCACGGGTCCGCCGATAAAGCCACCAAAGGCTCCGCCGATGGCTTCCGCGTCCATGCCGGAGAAGGCACCGCCGGCGGATTTGACGATATAGGCGATACACCAGCCCGCGACGACGGAATAGAAGGACAGGATGATAACCGCCGTTATCACCGCGAGGACGCCAACGAAAGTCCAGCCGGGCTTGCCGATCTTCTTGAAAGCACTGATGGCATCGGTCTGGGCGCTGCGACCAATTGCGATTTCCGCCAGCATGACCGACAGGCCGATGGTGAAGACGATCCCGAGATAGATAAGGATGAAGGCGGCGCCTCCATTCTCCCCCGCGACATATGGAAATTTCCAGATATTGCCGAGGCCAATCGCAGAGCCTGCGGTCGCCAGGATAAAACCAAGGCGAGAGCCCCAGTTTTCATGTGCTGTCTTCATTGTCCCGTTCCTGAACTGTCTGCATTCAGATAGAATGCTGGTGATGCGTCCGGTTCCATCCGGACTTTGGCCGGCGGTAGAGCACAAGAAATAGGCAATGGAAATGCGGCATCCGTGGCGCGGATACCGTTTGACACAGTCCTGCCGACCGCCCGGCACAGGCAACGTCTCGCAAAGCACAAATGTCGAGAGATTGGACTGTTCGTTGCGGAGTCTTTGGGGTGGGTTTTCGGAAAGGACGGGTCGTATCTGTGGTGCTGTCGGTGTCAGATCGATGGTTTCATCCACCGTTTATCGGGGGGGGGTTGGGCCCTGCCCTCTCCTCACCTTCTTTCACGGCGCTACCGGTGGGTTGCCGACCCGGGTCCCGGAACCCGGATCGGTCGAGACGGATCAGGAATAGGCGCCCGCGGAATATGTCAGCTCGTAGCTGTGGCTGTAGAGTTCGAAGATGTTTCCGAACGGGTCTTCGACATAGACCATGCGGTACGGCTTTTCGCCCGGGAAATACTCCCGCACGGGCATGCGTTGCCGGCCTCCCGCCGCGACAATCTTTTCGAGCAGACCTTCAAGATCCGGATCCTGGATCGCGAAGTGGAACGTGCCGTGCCGACGGAACGCGAAATTGTCGTCAGGCGCATGGTTTCCGGCAAATTCGAAGAGCTCGATGCCAATGCCATCACCGGTCGAAAGATGCGCGATCCGTAGATGTTCCCAGCCCGGGCCGAACACATCGGTGCACATCACACCGATTGCGCTGTCATCCTCGACAACAGCGCTCGGTTGCATGAGCACATAGAAGCCCATGACCTCTGAATAGAACGTGACGGCCGCGTCGAGGTCCGGGACGGACAGGCCGATATGCGAGAATGTGCGGGGGGTCGGTGTCATGTCTGTCTCCTGTCATTTGAAGTTGATCCAGATGTAGGCCGACTTGCATTCAATGCAAAATTATCATTTTGTATGTTTATCCAAACCAAGCGTTATAAAAACGATGCTCAACGCCACCTGGATCGAGACCTTCACCGTGTTGGCCGAGGAACGCCACTTCACCCGCGCCGCGGCGCGGCTCAACATGACTCAACCCGGCGTGTCGCAACATTTGCGCAAGCTCGAAGGCCAACTGGGACACTCGCTGATTTCCCAGGATGGCAAGAACTTCACCCTGACCGCCGCAGGCGAGACGATACGCGATCTCGGGCTGTCCCGCCGCGCCGAAGAACGCGCCTTGCGCGATGCGATCGCGCTGGACTCTCCTGATGTCGGAGAGGTGCGCGTCGCCTGTGCCGGAAGCTTCGCGACGCTCCTCTATCCACGGGCCATCGAACTGATGCAAAAGTCCAGCCGCCTCGCGATCCATGTCGAAGCGGCGCCGCAGGCTCGTGTCCTGTCTGGTGTTCTGGAGGGGCGTTTCGACCTCGGAGTGATTGCCGAGGACCCGCGCCACCCCCGCATCGAGGCGCAGCGTATCGGACAGGAGGAGCTATGCCTCGTCCTTCCAGCCGGCACGGATGGTCCGGTTCGTTTTGACGACCTGGAGGCGCTTGGTCTTGTCGCCCATCCCGATGTTTTCGGTTATATCAACGACTTGTTTCCGCTGAATTTCCCTGACGCCTTTTCCGGTGCAGACAGGTTGCATATCCGTACCCAGGTGAACCAGATCGGCCAGATCCCTGCCCCGGTCGCCAGGGGCGTCGGCTACACGCTCCTGCCACGCAGTGGCTTTTCCGCCTTCTCCGAGACAGATCGTCTGAACTTCGCCAGCTTGCCAGAACGCCGCTATCACGAGTTATGGGCAATCTCCCATCGTGGACGGACACCGAGCGCACGGCTCAAGCGGATCATGGATCTCATCTGCGATCTTGCCGCTAGTCTTGATTGAGGCACTTCCAACCGCATGACAGCGAAAGCCGTCAGAGATCCCGGACAGGGTCCTGAGTCCAGGTCGGCAATTCAACCGGTTCCCCGCGCATCCCCCCTGCCCCGCGCTCGGCACCAGGACCTCCGTTCCTCGCGAAACGGTCCGGACAAAACGGTCAATCCTGTTCCGTCCAGACGACGCGAGATCGGGACCGGGTGGCTGTCAAAGCGCCCGGTGCAGCCGGATCAGACCGCCCCGGAGACGTTCAGGAAGGTTGCATAGAGGCTTGTCGTGGCGCAGATGAACAACCGGTTTCGCTTCGGCCCGCCGAAACAGACATTGGACACCACCTCCGGAAGCAGGATCTTTCCGAGCAACGCGCCCTCCGCGTTCAGGCAGTGGACGCCCTCGCCGGTGCTGGTCCAGATATTGCCAAGCGTGTCGATGCGGAACCCGTCATAGAGTCCCACCGGACAGTTGGCGATGACCTCGCCGCCCGTGAGCGTGCCGCCATCGACCGCGAAACGGCGGATATGTTGCGGGCCGTCATCGACATGGGTCGCGCCGGTGTCGGCCACATAGAGCACGGATTCGTCCGGCGAGAAGGCGAGCCCGTTGGGCTGGACGAAATCGGTGGCAACGGCCTGCAGGATGCCATCGGCCGGGTCGAGCCGGTAGAGATTGTTGGAGCCGACCTCGTGCTCGCTGACATGCCCCTCATATTCCCAATCGATGCCGTAGGACGGGTCGGTGAACCAGATCACGTCCCTGCTGTCCACGATCACGTCATTGGGCGAGTTCAGCCGCTTGCCTTGATAGTTATCGGCCAGCACCGTGAGGGAACCGTCATGCTCGGTGCGCACGACCCTGCGGCCCAGATGTTCACAGGTGATCAGCCGCCCCTGACGGTCCATCGTGTTGCCATTGGAATTGTTGGAAGGCTTTCGGAACTCCGAGACCGAGCCGTCCGTGTCGTCATAGCGCATCATCCGGCAATTCGGGATGTCGGAGAAGACGAGATAGCGGCCGCCGCCAAACCAGGCCGGGCCTTCCAGCCAGCGTCCGCCCTCCCAGAGCTTCTCCAGATGCGTGTTGAGCAGGATCAGCTTCTTGAAGGCAGGATCAATGATGTCGAGGTGGGTCATGAACATGGGGCTTCCTCCCTTTCTTACTTGCGCCGGGACCGGCCAGAGAGGAGGCTCTCGACCAGGACGGCAGCGATAATGATTGTGCCAATAGCGGTGCCTTGCCAGAAGGGCGAGACGCCAAGCAGGTTCATGCCGTTGCGGACCATCACCATGATCAGCACGCCGAAGAGCGTGCCGATGATGGAGCCGCGCCCGCCGAAGAGGCTGGCGCCGCCGATGACGACCGCCGCGATGGCGTCAAGCTCCATGCCATTGCCCGCCAGCGGGTCGATGGAACCGATCTGGGCAGCGATGAGGGTGACGGCGACGGCACAGAGCGCGCCGGAGACGATATAAGGCAGGATGGTGTAGAACTGGACGTTCAGGCCCGAAATCCGCGCGGCTTCCTTGTTGGAACCAACGGCATAGATCGTCCGCCCCCCCTTCATGCGCGACAGGTAGATCCAGGCCAGCACATAGAGCAGGATCAGGATAATCACGTTCATCTGCAACCCGAGAAAGCTGTCATAGACCAGCCGTTCGAGGGACTCGGGCAAGCCAGAGATGGTTCGCTGACCGGAGACGACATAGGCGAGGCTCCGGCAGATCGCCATGGCGCCGAGCGTGACGACGAAGGGCGCAAGGCCGAAGACCGAGACCAGTGTGCCGGAGATGCTGCCGATGAAGGCGCCGGAGGCAATGGCCAGGACGATGGCGATGGGGATCGGGAATTCGCGCAAGGCGAGCCCCAGGAGGATACCCGTCAGTCCCATGACCGAGCCGACCGAGAGATCGATCCCGCCGGTGAGAATGACGAAGGTCATGCCAATCGCGACGATGCCGACGACGACAGACTGGTCCATCAGGTTGTAGAGGTTGCTCGCCGTCAGGAAATAAGGCGAGGCGATGGAGAGCGCGATGGCGATGAGCAGCGCGAGCCCGGCCATGCGGATCTCGAGAACGCTGGAAAGGCGGGTGAGGGTCTGTTTCATATCGGTTTTCTCACTGCTCGCAATCTGTGTCAGGGCCGGTGGCGCGCAACCGCAACTGGCCCTCCTCGAAGACCGACAGCGACTGCGCCGCGGCCTCGCGAATGGCGGTTTCGTCCAGCGTCTGATCTTTTCCGGACAGGATCGCGATGGATCCCATGCCGATGCCGCGCTGGTTCTCGATGATCATCAGCAGCGACTGGTGGCCGCCTTCTTCGTCGCAGACGGTGCTGCTCTCCCGTTCCAGCGAGACCGCGATCTGCGAGCCCGCCATCGGCGCGACAATCCCCGGATCCGGCAGCGAGGCGCCGCTGGCCGCCCCCTGCCGCGTCAGGCAAAGCAGCTGGTTGCCGGCGGTCATGACCCAGCCGGCCTGGACGCCGAACTGCTCCGCGAGCCTGGACAGCAGCGCGTTCTGGTGCTCATGCGAGCTGCGCGGGGCGCAGATCAGCGTCAGTTGCTCCTCGTTGATATCCCCGGCGGACACAGTGCCGATGGTGCGGCCGTCGCTGATCGGCACGATGCGGTGGGAGAGCGCCAGCAGCTCCTCGAAATCGGAAGAAATCAACAGGATCGCGATCCCCTCGGAGGCCAGCCGCCGCAGGAAGCTGTAGATCGTCGCCCGCGCTCCGACATCGACGCCCTTTGTCGGCTCGTCGAGCAACAGAACGCGCGGCTCCAGCAGAAGCGCTCGCATCACCAGCGCTTTTTGCTGCATGCCGCCGGAATAGTTCAGCAGCGAGCTGTCATCCAGCCGCGCGCGGTCGAGCCCGATCATATCGGCCAACTCGTCGATGCGGCTGTTGCGTGTGCCGTAGCGCAGGCGCGGGCCGGTGAGCTGGCTGAGATGGCTGAGCAGGATGTTCTCGCGCACGGAGAAATCCGGCACGATGCTCTGCCGCCGCCGGTCCTCGGGCAGAAAGCCCAGCCCCGCAGTCAACGCGCCGCGCGGATTGCTCGGCTGATAATCCTTGCTGAGCAAAGTGATCGCGCCCGCGTCCAGCGGCCGTAACCCCATCAGCGTCTCTGCCAGTTCCGAGCGACCGGAACCAACGAGCCCGCCAAGCCCGACAATCTCGCCCGCGTGCACCTCAAGGCTCACGGACCGGACTGCGGGTTCCGACCGGATCTCCGTCAAGCTGAGCTGGATCGGCGCAGCGGATGTGTCGGGGATCTCTTCCGGCGCGAGTTGTTCGACCTCGCGCCCGACCATCAGGTGGATCAGCTCGGGCTGGGTCAGATCGGTCGTCGTCAGGTTGCTCTTCACCGACGCACCATCGCGCAGGATGGTGATCCGGTCGGTCATCGCAAAGATCTCCTCCAGCCGGTGCGAGACGAAGATCAACCCACGTCCCTCCGCGCGCAGCGCATCCATCACCTTGAAAAGGCGCGCGCTTTCGCCGGGGCTGAGGGCGGCAGTAGGTTCGTCCAAAATAATGATTCGGCTGCCGAGCGCGACGATACGAGCGATCTCGACCAGTTGCCTGTGGGCGGCCGAAAGCTCCTCGCAGTTCTTCTCGATATCGATCTCGCCGGCAAATCCAAGCCGCGCGATCGCATCCTTCGCGATCTTGCGCAGCGCCGATTGCGACGGCGTAGAGCGGCTGCCATAGACCGGCAGGATAATGTTCTCCCAGACCGAGAGATCACCTGCGAGGCTGGTTTCCTGGGTGACAATGCCGATCCCGGCATCCATCGCGTCGCGCGGACGTTGAAAGCTTGCAGGCTCGCCAAAGGCGCGGATCGTCCCGGCCGTTGGGGCGATATGGCCGCAGATCACCTTGGCCAGGGTCGACTTCCCGGCCCCGTTGGCACCGAACAGCGCGTGAATCTCACCGGCGGCCAACTCGAATTCGACGCCCTTCAGCGCGTAGAAACTTCCGAAGGCCTTGCTGATACCATCGGCGGTGAGCAGAATTTCCTGAGTGGCGGGCACCGTATTTCCTTGCATGCCGATCCTGAGAACGTCGCCGGTCGGGTTGGACCGGCGGGGGACCGGCGCCACGAAGGCGCCGGCCGGTTTCGGGGGCGCGTCAGTCGAGTTCGCCGGCAAAGACGTTGAGATTGACCTCGTCCAGCATGCCTTCGATATTCGACGTGGTGCCGATCAGGATCGGCAGCGCGATCTCCTTCTCGACCTCTTCGCCCGCGATGCTCTTGGCAAGCGTCTCGGTGGCGGTGAAGCCCATCAGGTAGGGCTGCTGCATGCCGGCGCCGACAATGTCGCCCGACTTGATCAGCTCGACCAGTTCCGGCGTGCCGTCAAAGGCGGCAACCAGCATGTCGCCCGTCTTGCGCGCCGCCTTCACGGCCTTCTGGGCGCCAACGGCCTGTGCGTCGGACTGCACGAAGATCACGCGCAGGTCGCGATTGGCGGTCATCATGTCCTGTGCGAAGCGGAAGGACTCGTCGGGCGTGAAGGTCGCCATCTGCTGCATCGGCACCTCTTTCTCCATGCCGATTTCCTTCATCGCGTCGCGGAAACCGTTGGTGCGCAGCTGGCCGTTGATCCGGGCCTGCGGGATGCCGATGATGCCATAGGAGCCATCGGTCCAGCCCTTCTCCGTCAGCACTTCGGCCGTGGCCATGCCGATCCCCTTGGCGCCGCCATAGTTATCCGAGCCGACAAAGGCGACATATTCGCCGCCCGTCGTGCCGATATCGGCGATGACGACGGGAATGCCGGCCTCTTCGGCGAGCTTCAGAACACTCGGGGCGGTCGAGCTGTCGGTCGGCGAAATGACGATGCCGACGGCGCCCTGCGTGATGGCGTCCTGGGCATTCTGGAGCTGGGTCTTGGCGTCATTGTTGGAATCGAGCGTCTCCAACGTGTAGCCGGCTTCCACCGCAGCCGCTTCCGCGCCCGAGGCGACATAGCGCCAGAACGATACGTTCAGCGACGGCGTGATATAAACGAATTTACCATCCGCCGCCGACGCGAAGGATGTGCCAAGCAGCATCGAGCTGGCGAGCGCGACCGACGCCATCAGAAAACCACGTTTATTCATGTTGTTACCTCCCAGGTACCGAGGACGAACGGTTCGTCCCGTTTCAAACGTCACCTCTCTGTCGCCGGCCTTGGCGGGCTGACAGGAATGGCATCATCGCAAGTCGCCGCGTCGCGACACATCCGAGGACCGCATGAATGCGCCTGATTTCGGGACCTGTGTCGGACGAAGTGGCCTTTGCGCCCTCCCGGATTGCATCGGCCAATCTTGCGTGTAGGTGCGAGACTGCCCGATGGTCCGGCGAAGCGAAACACCAGCAGCCGCAGATCGTTTGCGGGAACCCGCAACCGGTCCGCAAATCGGAGCGCGTGGGCGTTGGGCTTGCCAAGAGGGTTGACGCCTGCCAGCCTGTTTTTGAAAGGGGCTCGATGCAATGGCCGGCGGATGGGCGCGCGATGGCGCGGTGAACGAACAGATCGAGGATTCGATCCGGGACGAGTTGTCCCGGCTCCAGGCGCGCGCGCAGCCCTCGGGCGAAAGCCTGACCCATTGCGCGGAATGCGAAGAGCCGATTCCGGAGGCGCGCAGGCACGCGATTCCGGGTGTGAAGCTCTGCATCGACTGCCAGCAGGAGCGCGATGCGCACCGTGTCCACCGCGGCGGCATCAATCGGCGTGGCAGCAAGGACAGCCAGCTGAAATGAAAGCGGGCGCCGAAGCGCCCTGCCCTGTTCCTTCGCTCCAGCCCGAAACGGCCTCAGCCGAGCGCGTAGCCCGCACCGCGCACCGTGCGTACCGGGTCCTCTCCGCCAAACTGGCAGAGCGCCTTGCGCAGCCGACCGATATGCACATCCACCGTCCGTGTATCGACATAGATGTCGCGGCCCCAGACCCGGTCGAGCAGCTGATCCCGGCTCCAGACCCGCCCCGGCTTCTCCATGAAGGTCGTGAGGAGCCGGAACTCGGTCGGCCCGAGTTTGAGCAGCTTTTCGGCGCGGAACACCTTGTGGGTCTCGGCATCAAGCACGATATCGTCAAAACTCAGCGTCTCGCCAACGCTGGCCGGCCGCACCCGTCGCAGCTGGGCGCGGATGCGCGCCATCAGCTCGGCCACGGAATAGGGTTTGACGACATAATCATCGGCGCCGGTTTCCAGCCCCCGCACCCGGTCGACCTCTTCGGAGCGGGCGCTCAGCATGATGATCGGCACGTTGCGGGTTTCCGCACGGGTCTTGAGCCGACGGCAAATCTCGATGCCCGAAACATTCGGCAGCATCCAGTCCAGCACGATCACATCGGGCGCCTCTTCATCGACGAGGAGCAATGCTTCCTCGCCGTTCTCGGCCCTCTCGACCCGGAACCCCTCGGCTTCGAGATTGTAGGCAAGGACTTCCCGCTGGGCGGGCTCATCCTCGACCACAAGCACCCGCGGCTGTTCCGTCGGTGCCATCAGCCCACCTCGCCCGGATCGATCGAGGTGCGATCCCCTTTGGGGCGCGCATCGTCCGGCAGCTCGCCAGTGGCAAGATAGATCACCTGCTCCGAGATCGCCGTCACGTGGTCGCCCATCCGTTCGATATTCTTGGCGATGAAATGCAGATGCATGCAGGCGGTGATGTTGCGCGGATCTTCCATCATGTAGGTCAGGTAGTTGCGGAAGAGCGAGTTGTACATCTGGTCGACCTCAAGGTCCCGCTGGCGGACATCCTCGGCCAGTTCCGGGTCTCTCTGGACAAAGGAATCCAGCGCGTCCTTGAGCATCAGCTCGACCATCTTGGCCATCCGGCGGATGGCCGAATTGCCTTCCTCGATGGGCCGCATCTGCACCAGAACACCGGTCCGCTTGGCCATGTTCTTGGCATAGTCGCCAATGCGCTCCAGGTTGTTGGCGATCTTCATCACCGCAAGGATCGTCCGCAAATCGAAGGCCATCGGCTGACGCTCGGCGATGGTGAGCGCGGCTTCCTGCTGGATCATCGCCTCCAGCTCGTCGATGGCGCGGTCCGAATTGCGGACCTTCTCGGCCAGCTCCTCGTCGCGGGTCGCCAGCGCTTGCGCGGCGTCGAGAATGGCGGCCTCGACCAGTCCGCCCATCTTCATGATATGCGCCTGGATCGCCTCCAGATCGCGGTCATAGGCGCGTGCAATATGCCGTTCGGCCTTATCCATAACCATGTTCTGTCTCTCCCTTAGCCGATCCGGCCGGTAATGTAGCTCTCGGTGCGCGGATCCTTCGGATTGGTGAAGATCTGCCCCGTCTCGCCGAATTCCACCAGGTTTCCAAGGTGGAAGAAGGCGGTCTTCTGGCTGACCCGCGCGGCTTGCTGCATGGAGTGGGTGACGATGACCACCGAGTAGTTCTCGCGCAGCTCGTCGATCAGTTCCTCGACCTGCGCCGTCGCGATCGGATCCAGCGCCGAGCAGGGCTCGTCCATCAACAGCACTTCGGGCTCCGTGGCAATTGCGCGCGCGATGCAGAGGCGCTGCTGCTGGCCGCCCGAGAGCCCCGTTCCCGGCGCGTCGAGCCGATCCTTCACTTCTTCCCAGATCGCGCCGCGACGCAAGGATTTCTCAACGATCTCATCGAGTTCCGCCTTGTTCCTCGCAAGACCATGGATGCGCGGACCATAGGCGATATTGTCGTAGATCGACTTCGGGAAGGGGTTCGGCTTCTGGAACACCATCCCGACCTTGGCACGCAGCTGAACCGGGTCCACCCGCTTGTCATAGATGTCCTCGCCATCGAGCAGGAGCTTGCCCTGGACGCGGCAGATATCGATCGTGTCGTTCATCCGGTTCAGGCAGCGCAGGAAGGTGGACTTGCCGCAGCCCGAAGGACCGATGAAGGCCGTCACGGTCTTGTCTTCCAACGCGACGTTCACATCCTTGATGGCGTGGGTGTCACCGTAATGGACCTGCACGTCGCTGCACTCGAACTTGGTTGTCATGCTGTCCACGTCGCGCTCCAAGGGTCTCATATCGTTCATTTTTCCACCTTTTCCGATTTACCAGCGGCGCTCGAAGCGGCGACGGAGGAGGATAGCAAGGAAGTTCATGCAGAGCAGGAAGATCAACAGCACGATGATCGCTCCGGATGCACGTTCCACGAAAGCCGGATCAGCCCGGGTTGTCCAGTTATAGACCTGCACCGGAAGCGCCGAAGCGGGATCGAAGAAGCCCTCCGGCGGCGCGGCGGGGAACTCGCGCACAAAGGCCACCATTCCGATCAGCATCAGCGGCGCGGTCTCGCCAAGTGCCTGTGCCAGCCCGATGATGGTGCCCGTCAGGATGCCGGGCATGGCCAGCGGCAGCACGTGATGGAACACCGATTGCATCTTCGAGGCGCCAACCCCGAGGGCCGCATCGCGAATGCTCGGCGGGACCGATTTCAGCGAGGCGCGGGTCGAGATGATGATGGTCGGCAGCGTCATCAGCGTCAGCACGAGGCCGCCGACGATGGGCGCCGATTGCGGCAGGCCAGCATAGTTGATGAAGATAGCGAGGCCAAGGATGCCGAAGACGATGGAAGGAACCGCCGCCAGGTTGGAAATGTTCACCTCGATCAGGTCGGTGATCCAGTTCTTCGGCGCAAACTCCTCCAGATAGATCGAGGCGGCGACACCGATGGGCAGGGCAAGGCACAGCACGATCAGCATCATGTAGAGCGAGCCGATCATCGCCACGCCGATCCCGGCGGCCTCGGGCCGGTTCTCGGAGGCGTCCGCCATGGTGAGGAAGCCCCAGTTGAAATGTGTGCTGAGCGCCCCGCCCTCCTTGAGCGCATCGGCATAGTGGAGCTGTGCGGGAGAGACATTGCTGTCCCGCTCGGCGCTCTCCAGGGTGACGCGATCCTTGTAGTAGCCGTCGATCCGGCCCGAGGCGAGAAACTCGAATTCAACCGTCTCGCCGATGCGGTCCGGGTCGGCGATGACAAAACGGCGCAGCTGGGCGGCGGCTTCCTTGGAGATCATCGCCGACATCTCCTTGGCGGAGATCCCGAGCGCCTCCGCGTCGATCCCAAGCGCTTCGTTTTTCGCGATCAGCGCAGTCTTGATCAACGGCGCGTAGCCGAAGGTCGAGACTTTCTTGATTGCCTCGATATCGCGCTCGCCGCTCTTGTCGAGCTTGGCCGCGTCGAGGTGAACCTCCAGCGTGATGAAGGTTTGTTGGAAGGCCGGCAGGCCCTGGCTCAGGATCGAGCTCATGAGCATGATCAGCGCGGCAACGCCGATGCCGACCGCGGTCAGCCCGTAGGCGCGGAAGCGGGCTTCGGAGGCGTTGCGCTTTTTTGTGCGGGCGTTCGCGCCGAAGAGCGAGCCCGCATGCTTGCTCTGTTTCGGAGCCGTCGGCGTGTTTGCGGTTGCGTCGGTCATTCGTACTGCTCCCGGTACTTGCGCACGATGTAGAGCGCCAGGACGTTGAGCCCCAGCGTGATGACGAAGAGGGTCAGGCCGAGCGCGAAGGCGACGAGCGTCTCCGGGCTGGCGAAATCGGTGTCCCCGGTGAGCTGCGAGACGATCTTCACCGTCACCGTGGTCATGGCCTCGAACGGGTTGATCACCGCCCCCAGCCCGTCCTGGAACTGGGCCGCGGCGGCCCCTGCCCCCATGACGACGATCATGGTCTCGCCGATGGCGCGCGAGGCTGCCAGCAGGACAGCGCCGACAATGCCCGGAAGCGCCGCCGGCAGGACGACCTGCTTGATCGTCTCCGAATGGGTGGCGCCGAGGCCAAAGGAGCCGTCCCGCATCGTCTGTGGCACCGCGTTGATGATGTCATCGGAGAGCGAGGAGACGAAGGGGATCAGCATGATGCCCATGACCAGCCCGGCGGTCATGACCGAGTTGGTCGAGTTCCCGAGTCCCGCCGGCTGCGCGATCCAGTCCCGCACAAGCGGGCCGACCGTGATCAGCGCGAAGAGACCGTAGACGATGGTCGGGATGCCGGCGAGGATCTCGATCATCGGCTTGGCGACGGCGCGCAGCTTGCTCCCGGCATATTCGGAGAGATAGATCGCGGCGAAGAGCCCGACCGGCACCGCCACCAGAAGCGCCACCAGCGAGATATAGAGCGTGCCCCAGAGCAACGGCAGCATGCCCAGTTCGGAGCGGCTCGACCCGTCCGCATTGGCGCGGAATTCCGGCGCCCAGCTGGAGCCGAAGAAGAATTTCTGCCAGGGGTATTTCTCGAAGAAATTCGAGGTCTCGAACAGCATCGAGAGCACGATGCCGACCGTGGTCAGGATGGCGATGGTCGAGGCGAGGATCAGGATCACCTTGATGCCGCCTTCAACGATGTTGCGGGCGCGAAAATCCTTGTCGGTGCGCAGGATGGCCATGCCGAAACCGGCAATCGACAGCGCTCCGACCACAATCGTCATCCACAGGTTCGAACTCCGGACCATGTCCCGGAAATCCAGCGCGGCGTTCAACACCGGTTCGCTGATATCGGACGTGATGACAGCGCCGGTTTCCTTCAACAGCGACGTGACATCCGTGAAGTCCGAGCGCAGGGCCGCGACCTTCTCCGCGTCCAGCTTGCCCTGCGCCAGCGCCATGTCGACGGCGCCAGCGGCGCGGCGCGTCTCGGCCATCACC
The DNA here is from genome assembly GCF_033101155.1 of Tropicimonas sp. TH_r6. Taxonomy (NCBI): domain Bacteria; kingdom Pseudomonadati; phylum Pseudomonadota; class Alphaproteobacteria; order Rhodobacterales; family Roseobacteraceae; genus Tropicimonas; species Tropicimonas sp. TH_r6. The sequence goes on along the minus strand of NZ_JAWMPX010000002.1, from coordinate 282,277 downwards.
AGGCTGCGGCTGCTGCCGTCCGCGATGGCGCTATCGGGCAGCGCGCCGCCGATGCGGCTCTCGATCATGTTCGGCGCGACGAGGAGCCAGGCCGCGAGAACGAGCAAGGCCGGCACGATCGTCAACATGAACGCGTGCCAGCCATAATAGTTCGGCAGGGAGTGGAGCTGGCGGGTGTCGCCTCCAGCGGAGCCAAGCGCACGCATGCGCCCGACCATGTAACCGATCAGTCCCAGTCCGAGGACAGCAAGGACGATCCAGAGCACCGGCATCAGGCAACCTCTTCAAATTCGCGGTTTTCGGTCTCGGGCGCAGCAGCGGCCCTTGAACGACGGCGCCCGCTGGCAGGTTTTCCGGCCTGTCTGAGCGGGGCACGAGGGGGGAAAGACATCCGGGGTGGGAGGGCGACACGCGCCGCCCTCCCGAAAGGTCAGAGCCGAGGGGGCAGGTCTTACATGCCGCCCATGACGTCTTCGGCCTCAACGGCGGTCTGGGTGGCAGCCAGCTCGGGGTCGGAGACGAGGCCGTAAGCGGCCAGCGGGCCATCGGAACCAGCGATCTCGTCAGCGACGAAGAAGGAGGCAAATTCCTTCAGGCCGGGGATGACGCCGATATGCGCCTTCTTGATGTAGAAGAAGAGCGGACGCGAGACCGGGTATTCGCCGGTGGCGATGGACTCGGTGGAGGGAACGACGCCGGACATGGTCGCGACCTTCAGCTTGTCCGTGTTGTTCTCGTAGAAGGCCAGGCCGAAGATGCCGACACCGTTCGGGTTGGCGTCGATACGGGCCAGGGTCTCGGTGTAGTCGCCGTCGATGTCGACCGCCTTGCCGTCGGTGCGCAGCGAGATGCAGGCGCCCTCGGCGTCGTCCTCGGACATGCCGCCAGCGACCATCGCCTCATAGGCGCCGGTTTCTTCACAGCCGATCAGGATGACCTTCTCTTCGAAGACTTCACGGGTGCCGTGCTTGGTGCCCGGAGGGAAGGCGATGATGTCAACGGCCGGCAGCTCGGCGTTGAATTCGGCCCACTGGTTGTAGGGGTTGTCGACGATCTCGCCATCCACCAGCACCTTGTCGCTGAGCGCATTGAAGAGGTCTGCGGGCTCTAGTGCGGTGAAGGCCGGGCCATCGGTCTGGGAGGCGAAGACGATGCCGTCATAGCCGATGCGGACTTCGATAATGTCGGTCACGCCGGCTTCGGCACAGGCCTTGATCTCTTTGTCCTTGATGCCGCGCGAGGCGTTGGCGATGTCGATGGTGTTCTCGCCGACGCCTTCACAGAAGCGCTTCAGGCCGGCGGAGGAGCCGCCGGATTCGACGACCGGGGTCGGGAAGTCGAAATTCTCGCCGAAGGCTTCGGCAACGATCGAGGCGTAGGGCAGAACGGTCGAGGAGCCGGCAATCTGGACATTGTCACGGGCAGCGGCAGCGGTGGCCGAAACGGCAGCAATCGCCAGGGCAGAGGCGGTCAGCTTCACGAGAGACATATGAGTTCTCCAAGGCAGAGTGTTTGTTGGACCGTCGCTCTCCGACGGCCTCGCGTGGCATGTAGTGACGTCTCGTTTGCCTTTTGTGACAGCTCTGTAACAGATTGATGACAGAGGCCCGGTTTCCTGTGGATAGACCGTTACATGACGTAAGGGAATGCTTCCCGCCGGTCCGACAGGTCCCACGCCCTGTACGCGAGGGATACGTCTTGCGCGCAGGGCGGTTCTTACGTCCGCACGGGCAGGAGAATCGTGAAGCGCGCGCCCTGCCCCGCCTCTGTCTCGATTCGGAACCGGCCGCGGTGGCGGTTGATGATGTGCTTGGCGATCGCGAGACCGAGCCCGGTGCCGCCCATGGCGCGGGACCGGTGGTTGTCGACGCGGTAGAATCGTTCGGTCAGGCGCGGAATGTGGATCGGGTCAAACCCCTCTCCGTCATCGATGACCTCGATCCGAACGCCAGGGCCACGAAAGGCCAGTTCGCGCGGCGAATAGTCGAGAAGGATCTGCACCGTCCCGCCCTTGCGGCCATATTTGATGCCATTCTCGACAAGGTTGGTCAGGACCTGTTGAAGCTGATCCCGGTCGCCCGGCACGGCAAACGGTTCGGGCAGATCCGCCGCGCGGACAACCTCCAGCGTCACATCCTCCGTCTCGGCCAGAGTCTGCAGCGGCGTCAGGGTCGCCGCAACAAGATCGTCGATATTGACCGGGTCCCTCGGCCGCTGCCGCTCGGTCGATTCGACCCGGCCAAGCGAGAGCAGGTCCGAGACCAGCCGGTTCATCCGCTCCGCCTCCCGCTCCATGATCCCCAGGAACCGCTCGCGCGCATCCGCATCGTCCCGAGCTGCCCCCCGCAGCGTCTCGATGAAACCGAGCAGCGCGGTCAGCGGCGTCTTCAACTCATGGCTGACATTGGCAACGAAATCCCGCCGCATCTCTCCTGCGCGTTCGAACTCTGTCACATCCTCGAAAGAGAGCAGCACATGCCGCCCGTCCTCCGCGTCGAGCGCCACGGCGCGAACCTTGTAGTTCGCTTCCCGGTCCAACCCAGTGTCGACAAAGCGCGTGCGGCCCTCGTTCCCCTGCCCCATCGCCTGTTCGACACAGGCGATCAGGGCGGGCTGCCGCAGCACAGTCACGAAATGCCGTCCGGTCCCGGACCCGGCGAAGATCTCCAGCGCGCCGGAATTCATTGATCGAACCCGTTGGTCCGGGCCGACAAGGACAAGCGGACTCGGCACAGCGTCGAGGAGAAGATCGGAGAAATCGGTCATGACACTGTCCTGCTCTGAAAGGAGTCGCGGCCATCCTGCAAGCCGCGAACCGGGGATCAACGTGGCGCTCTGTCACCGTTTCGTCCCGGTGAAGTGCCGAAATGTGGCGGGGAGTGCTGTTCCCGGCGCGGCACGAAGCATCCACGCCCCGCCTATGGACGCCGTTTCGCGCAATCTGTCCACATCTAACCCGGCATTTGTCCCCCGGAACGGTCTTCGCCCGCAGCGAGCGCATCCGGGAAGCCGGAAGCAAAACGGTCGCGTCAGGCGGTTGCATTGCACAGTCGCAAGCGCCCATGATCCCTCGAAGCGAACACGGAGTTGGAAATGCGCCTGATCAAATCTCTTCTGCTTTTTGGGGCGATCCTTGCGATCGGCGTTGTGGGCCTCAGGCTGGCCTTTCCCCTGCCGCAGACCAACTTTCAGGAGCCAACCCCAAAGCTGGCTGCAGAGTGGTCGGGACCGCTCGGCGCCTCCATCCAGCCCGCAATGTCGCGAAATCCCGGCCTGGATGGCGTTCGGCCCCTGCATGACGGGCTCACGGCCTTTGCGGCGCGGGTCATCCTTGCACGACAGAGCGTGTCGTCCATCGATGCGCAATATTATATCTGGCAGAACGACGCCACGGGCTACATGCTGCTGGAAGAATTGAGGGCCGCCGCAGCCCGCGGTGTGCGGGTGCGTCTGCTGGTCGACGATAATGGTGTCCCGGGCATGGATTCCGTGCTGGCCGAACTGGACGCCCTGCCCAAGGCCAGCGTCCGCATCTTCAACCCGTTCACACTGCGAAACCCCAAGCTTCTGTCCTACGTCTTCGATTTCAGCCGGCTGAACCGGCGCATGCACAACAAGTCGATGATCTTCGATGGTGTCGCCACGATCGTCGGAGGGCGCAATATCGGCGATATCTATTTCGACTACGGCGCCGGAACCCACTATCTCGATGTCGACACCATCGCGATTGGTCCGATCGTCGAGGATGTCTCGGACTCTTTCGATGCCTATTGGAACAGCGCCTCTGCCTATGATGCTGCCCTGATCCTTGAGGCATCCGAAGAAAGCCAGATCCAATCCCTGGCTGCAACCGCCAGACAATCCGCCATCGGTTCGGGCTATCGCAAGGCCATCCTCGAGAATGACCTCGCCGACCGGATCGCCGAGCGGGATATCGAAATCGAGTGGAGCGATGTCACGCTCTTCGTGGATGACCCGGCGAAAGGTCTCGGTCTGGTCGATGAGGCGGATCTGATGGGGCGGCAGCTGGTGGATTTCGCGAAAAGCTCCCGGATCTCCCTTGATCTCGTCTCGGCCTATTTCATTCCCGGCGAAAAAGGCGCGGAGCTCCTTGAAGACCTCGCCCGGTCCGGCGTGAAGGTGCGCATCCTGACCAACTCCCTTGACGCAACAGACGTGATGCCGGTGCATGCCGCCTATATGGCGTACCGGGAAGGACTGCTGCAAAGCGGCGTGGAGCTTCAGGAACTCCGGCCGCTTCGCACGGAACATCGCGCGCGTGGCCTGCCCGAGATTCTCGCCGGCTCGGCCTCTGGTCTCCACGCCAAGATGTTCGGCTCCGATGGCGAACGGGCGTTCATAGGCTCCTACAATCTGGACCCGCGATCCGCGCGCCTGAACACGGAAATGGGCTTGCTGATCGAAAGCCCGAAAATCGCGACCTCGCTCGCAGCGCAGCTGGACAAGCCCGGATTTGCCTATCGCGTCGAGATGACGGAGGACGGAGATCTGGTCTGGACGGAAGAGCTGCCGGATGGGCCGACCACGCGCTACCACACCGAGCCGAATTCGACCTGGTTTCAACGCCAACTGACGCGTGTTGTCCGATTCTTGCCGGTCGAGTGGATGCTTTGATCCGGCAGCCCGACGCAGTGCCGATGCCTGCTCAGACCGCCGTAAGCCCTTGCCTGTAGCGCCGCGCGTTCTGCTGGTAATGCAGCGCCGAGGTGAGCAGCCGTTGCGCGGCCGCCTCGTCGAGCTGTCGAACGACCTTGCCCGGCGAGCCCATGACGAGAGAATTGTCCGGGATCTCCTTGCCCTCAGTGATGAGTGCGCAGGCCCCGATCAGGCAATTCCGCCCGATCTTCGCCCCGTTCAGGATCGTCGCCCCCATGCCGACAAGGCTCTGCTCGCCGATCACGCAGCCATGCAGCATCGCCTTGTGCCCGATCGTGCAATTCGGACCGATATCGAGCGGGAAGCCCATATCCGTGTGCAGCACGCAGTTCTCCTGGATATTGGAGCCTGCGCCGACCCGGATCAGCTCATTGTCACCGCGCAGCGTCGAGCCGAACCAGACCGAAGCTCCCGCTTCCAGCGCGATCCTGCCGATCAGGTTGGCATCCGGCGCCACCCAGGCGCTCTCGTCGATCTCGGGCATGATGCCGTCCAGCGAATAGATCATTCCTGTCCCTCCTCGAACTCCGCCTGCAATCCGCGCACGAATTCCTGCAGCGTCGGCTGCTGCGCCCGGCGCATCCGCTCGGCCGTCACGATCACCTTCAGCTTCTCGAAGGTCGCATCGAGGTCATCATTGACCAGCACGTAATCGTAGCTGCCCCAATGGCTGATCTCGTCCCAGCTTTTCTGCATGCGCTTGGAGATCACATCCGCGCTGTCCTTGCCGCGCGAAATGAGCCGTCGGCGCAACTCGGTGATCGAGGGCGGCAGGATGAAGAGCGAGAGCGTGTGCTTGCCGAGATCCGAGTTGCGGATCTGCTGCGCGCCCTGCCAGTCGACATCGAAAAGCACGTCGCGCCCGGACTCGATGGCCTCCTCGACCGGGTCCTGTGGCGAGCCGTAGAAATTGCCGAAGACATGCGCATGTTCCAACATCCTCCCCGCAGAGACCATCTCCTTGAAGGCCGGGATGTCCATGAAGCGGTAATCCAGTCCCTCGCGCTCGCCCTCGCGCGGCGCCCGCGTGGTCGCGGAGACAGAGAAGCTGAGCGATGAATCCCAGCCCATCATCCGCTGTGCCAGTGTCGATTTCCCGGCCCCGGAGGGCGATGACAGGATGATGAGAAGACCCCGGCGTTCCGATGTCATGGCTTACTCCACATTTTGAACCTGTTCGCGCATCTGGTCGATGACCGCCTTCAGGTCAAGACCGATGCTGGTGAGCGCGACATCCTGCGATTTCGAGCAGAGCGTGTTGGCCTCGCGGTTGAACTCCTGAGTGAGGAATTCCAGCTTGCGTCCGACCGGCCCGTCCGTTTCCAGAAGAGCGCGCGCGGCTTCCACATGAGCGGCCAGCCGGTCAAGCTCCTCGGTGATGTCAGCCTTAACGGACAGCATGGCCAGCTCCTGCGCCACGCGCCCTTCATCGGCCCCATCCGCATTTTCCAACACCCGGGCCAGAGCCGCGCGCAATGCAAGCGCCGAAGCCGCTGCCCGCGCATCCAGACAGGCGGCGGCATCGGCGCGCAGCGCCTCGATCCGGTCAAGCTGTTCGTACAGGATCGCCGCAAGCGCCGCCCCCTCCCGTGCCCGCATATCCAGGAAAGCGGCAAGAACCGTCTCGAAATCCTCCAGAAGGGCGGCCCTCAGGGGCTTTGTGTCGACGTTCTGTGCCCCCTGCCCCTGAACGCCCTTCATGGAAAGAAGGTCCGCCGCGCTTGCCGGTGCCAGCTTCACACCCGCCACCTCGGCGGCCCGGCCGACCTCCATCAACGCCGTCAGTGCCGCCGCCAACCCGTCCGGGTCGAGCGACAACGTGCCGTCCGACACCTCGCGCGAGAGTTTGAGACCGATCGTCAGCGAGCCCCGTTTCGCGGCCTTGCCGATCCGTGTCCGGAGCGCAGCTTCCAGGCCGTCGACCCAGTCCGGAACCCGCAGGCGAAGGTCCATCCCCTTGGAGTTCAGGCTTCGCAGATCCCAGTTCCAGATATAGTCTCCGCTCTGCCCGGGCTGGGCCGCGAAGCCGGTCATCGAGTTAACCATTTTACCTCTTTTCGCGCCACATCCTATCCAAAACGTGGCATGTTAAGAATTGGGTAAGCATTGTTGAGTCCCGGGTTAACAGACAGTTAATCCTTGAACAATAATGCGGGTGAATCGGCGCGTGATCTTGATCGCATTGCCGGTCTAGTATGGGGCAAGGGCCATGAACGACGAGTTTGTTGAAGGTCGCAACGTGGTATCTCTTGGAGATGCCGGAGGAGAGACGATGCGCTTTCCGCTGCTGCAGAATGTCGAAGAATACTGGGACCGGCTGCGCGGCGACCGGCTGGTGCCCGACCGGGCCGATCTCGACCCGCGTCGGATCCAGCACGCGCTCGCCTCCGCCTTCATCCTCGAAAGGCTGGCCCCCGGCATCGCCCGCTTCCGCCTTGCCGGTACCCATCTCAACGAGCTGATGGGAATGGAGGTGCGTGGCATGCCGCTGACCTCATTCTTCCTGCCCGAGAGCCGCAAGCGGGTCGGGACCGCTCTGGAACAGAGTTTCCGCCAACCGGCCAAGGTCCGGCTGGCGCTGGCAGGCGATCGCGGGATTGGCAAGCCGCCGCTCGATGCCGGTCTGCTCCTTCTGCCGCTGCGCTCCGATGGCGGCGAGATCTCGCGCGTGCTCGGGTGCCTGGCAACTTTGGGCCCGATCGGGCGCACGCCGCGCCGCTTCGATGTCCGCTCGACCTCCGTGACCCCGATCCTTGGGCTGGAGGAGCTGGATTCGGATGACCGTCTGGACGCGGATTGGACGGCTCGGACAGTTGCTGATGCGCCCGATCACCCCGTGCTTCAGGACGTGTCGGGATTTGCCGAGCCGGTCCGGGATTTTCGTCCCTCGCCGCACCGGCCGGAACGCACCGAAACCCCGCATCTTCGAGTGGTCACGGACGACGATTGATCCATCGGTTGCGGTCCAACCCTGATGGTCTCGCCCGGAACCCCGGGTTCAAAGCACAGGTATTCCCGAAGCCGCCAAAAACGAAAAAAGGCAGCCAACAGGCTGCCTTTTCAATCTCTTGACGCATGAAGCGAAGGTTTTGGATCAGCTCACTGCGCGCGCCTCGGCGCGCCGGTTGGACAGTTCCTCGGCGACGAGGAAGGCCAGTTCCAGCGATTGCGACGCGTTGAGACGCGGATCGCAGGCCGTGTGATACCGATCCGACAGATCCTCCTCGGTCACCGCCCGCACACCGCCGGTGCATTCGGTCACGTCCTGCCCCGTCATCTCGAAATGGACACCACCCGGGATCGTGCCCTGGTCGCGATGAGTGGCGAAGAATTCGCGCACTTCTGCCAGGACGAGATCGAAGGGCCGGGTCTTGTAGCCGGTGGCCGACTTGATCGTGTTGCCATGCATCGGGTCGCAGGACCAGACGACATTGGCGCCTTCCGATTTCACCGTCTCGATCAGACGCGGCAGGTGCTCGGCGACCTTGCCGGCGCCAAACCGCGCGATCAGTGTCAGCCGTCCAGCCTCGTTCTCCGGGTTCAGTTTCGCCATCAGGACCTTCAGATCCTCGGAGGTCATGGAAGGCCCGCATTTCATCCCGATCGGGTTGATCACGCCACGGCAGAACTCGACATGGGCGCCATCGGGCTGGCGGGTCCGATCACCGATCCAGAGCATGTGGCCGGAGCCGGCAATGGTCTGGCCGGTGGTGGAATCGACCCGGGTCAGCGCTTCCTCATATTCCAGCAGCAGCGCCTCATGCGAGGTGTAGAAATCCACCATCGACATGGTCTGGACCCGCTCCGAGCTGATGCCGGCGGCGGTCATGAAATGCAGCGCGTCGGAGATCCGGTCGGACAGTGCCCGGTAACGCTCGGCCTTGTCAGCCTCGGCAAAGCCGGTGGTCCAGGAATGGACATGGTGGATATCGGCGAAACCACCCGTGGAGAAAGCGCGCAACAGGTTCAGCGACGCAGCGGCCTGGGTATAGGCGCGCAGCATCTTGTCCGGGTCCGGATTGCGGGCCTGGGAGGTGAAATCCAGCTCGTTGATGATGTCGCCGCGGTAGCTCGGCAGCTCGACACCATCCTTGATCTCGGTTGGCGCCGAGCGCGGCTTGGCGAATTGCCCCGCCATGCGACCGACTTTCACCACCGGCACCTTCGCGCCATAGGTCAGCACGATGGCCATCTGCAGCATGACCTTGAAGGTCTCGCGGATCGAGTCGGCGGAAAACTCGCCGAAGCTCTCGGCGCAATCGCCGCCCTGCAGCAGGAAGGCCTCTCCCCGCGCGGCTTTCGCGAGTTCCGAGCGCAGGCGACGGGATTCCCCGGCAAAGACCAGCGGCGGATATTTCGCAAGACGGGCCTCGACAGCCGAGAGAGCATCCTGATCAGGATACTCGGGCATCTGTACCCGTGGCTTGGTGCGCCAGTCGGATTTGTTCCAGACCCGTGTCATGTCTTCCTCCAAAGGTGTTTTCAATATCGGTTCGGGGTGTATATCTGTCGCGCCCAGCCTTGAAAACGGGAAATTTGACGGCATTTGCTCCCCCCTCCGCCTCATATTCTTGCGCTGCACGGGCTGCGCGCCTCCTGACAGCAATTTCTCATCGCCCCTGAACTGTTTTACCGCTAAATTTCAAGTCGTTACGTCGGAATCGTTCGAACTGCCGCGCTCCGAGCCGAAATCACCCTCTTGCGGTGGACGCCGTTTCCGGCTTTCGATAGCGGGTACGAAACGCGCGAGATCCCCATGACCGCTTTCTCTGACACGCCTGAGATCCTTGTCGAGGTGACCCATGACGGCAGCCGTCCGCGCCGTTTCGTCTTCGTGTTGCTCGACCGCTTCACGATGCTCTGCTTTGCCTGCGCGATCGAGCCGCTGCGGATCGCCAACCGCGTGTCCGGCAAGACGCTGTACGACTGGGTCACAGCCGGAGACGGCGGCGAGAAGGTCGCTTGTTCAAACGGCGTCGAGTTCATGCTGGACAAGGATCTCGACGAGGTTGGCCGGGACGACACGGTGCTGATCTGTGGCGGGGTCGATGTTCAGGCCGCAACCAACAAGCGGCTGCTGAACTGGGTCCGGCGCGAGGCGCGGCGCGGGGCGACGATTGGCGGACTCTGCACCGCCGGCTATACCCTCGCGCGGGCCGGGCTGCTCGATGGCAAGCGGGCGACGATCCATTGGGAGAACCAGGACAGCTTCGCCGAGGAATTCGACGAGGTGACGCTGACCAAGTCGGTCTTCGTCAAGGACGGGAACCGGATCACCACCGCCGGTGGCACCGCCTCGATCGATCTCATGCTGAAGATCATCGCAGACGACCACGGCGAGGAGCTTGCCGGCGCCGTGGCCGACCAGCTGATCTATTCCTCGATCCGCACCGACCAGGACACGCAGCGCCTCTCCATCCCGACCCGGATCGGCGTGCGCCATCCCAAGCTCAGCCAGGTCATCCAGATCATGGAGCAGAACCTGGAGGAACCGATCTCGCCGGCGCTTCTGGCCAAGGAAGTGGCGCTTTCGACGCGGCAGCTGGAGCGTCTGTTCCGGCGTTATCTCAACCGCTCGCCAAAGCGGTATTACATGGAGCTGCGGCTGCAGAAGGCGCGCAACCTGTTGATGCAGACGGATATGAGCGTGATCAACGTCGCGCTGGCCTGCGGCTTCACGTCGCCCAGCCATTTCTCCAAATGCTACCGGGCGCATTACCAGACGACGCCCTATCGCGAGCGCGGAGCACAGGCGAGCCGACTGACGGTGTGAAACGAGGCGCCATTGAGCGTGGGGACTGATTGGCGCGGCAACAGTCGCCTCCGCGACGAACGGCCCCTGATCCGCAAGGCGGACCTCACCACGTCACGAAATCACAGGTCTCCAAAGCGCCGCTCCTGGGTCGGCGTCCAGCGCACGTCGATCTCCCAGCCGGTCTCTGTCTGCCGTTCGTCGGTCACGACCCGCTGCTCATGCAGCCAGGCATGTTGCCGCCCCTCCGCGAAACCAAGCGTCAGCGTCGTTTCCGTGCGCACGCCGTCCAGCGCCTCTGTCACCCGCTCGACAAGCGCTTCCATCCCCTCGCCGGTCCAGGCCGACAGGGTCAGCACATCCTCGCGCCGTGCCGCCAGCACCTCGAGCGGCTCCCGCGCCGCGTCGGGAACAAGGTCGATCTTGTTCCAGATCTCCAGGCGGGGCGTCTCATCGCCAACGCCCAGTTCGTGCAGGATGGTTTCGACATCCTCGGCCTGTTCATCGGTCTCGGCATGGCTGATATCGCGCACATGGCAAATCAGGTCCGCCGAGAGCACCTCTTCTAGCGTCGCTCGGAAGGCGGCGACGAGCTGGTGCGGCAGATCGGAGATGAAGCCAACCGTGTCCGACAGGATCACCTTCTGGCCTGTGGTCAGCGTCACGCCGCGCATGGTCGGATCCAGCGTGGCGAAGAGCATGTCCTTGGCCAGCACCTCGGCACCGGTCAGGCGGTTGAAAAGCGTCGATTTCCCGGCATTGGTATAGCCGACAAGCGCCACGACGGGAAACGGCACCTTGGCGCGCGAGGCGCGGTGCAGCGCCCGGGTCTTGACGACTTTTTCGATCTGGCGACGGATGCGGTTGATCGCGTCGTCGATGGCGCGTCGGTCCGCCTCGATCTGCGTCTCGCCGGGACCGCCGACAAACCCCAGCCCGCCACGTTGCCGCTCGAGGTGCGTCCAGGCGCGCACGAGTCGAGTCCGCTGGTAGCTCAGAGCGGCCAGCTCAACCTGCAACACGCCCTCGCGCGTCGCGGCGCGATCGGCAAAAATCTCGAGGATCAGTCCCGTGCGGTCGAGAAGCTTGACGCCCCATTCCTTTTCGAGATTGCGCTGCTGGACAGGCGTGACCGGCCCGTCGACCAGCACCAGCCCGACATCAGCCGCCTTGATCCGGGTCTTGAGCTCTTCGAGCTTGCCGGAGCCGAACAACGTTCCGGGCTGCGGCGCGCGCAATCCGACAACCTCACTGCCGACGATCTCCAGACCGGGCAAGGCTTCGGCCAACGCGACCGCTTCCTCCAGCCCGGCCTTCGCATCGCGGCGATCCGGCGTCGAGGTTATGTCTGGATGCAGCACGAAAGCCCGCTCGGACGGTCCGGCGGGCGTTTCTGCGTCTTGATCTGGCCGGGTCAGTCTTCGCCCTCGTAGAGATTGATTGGTTGTGCAGGCATGATCGTCGAGATTGCGTGCTTATAAACGAGCTGCGACTGTCCGTCGCGCCGCAAAAGCACACAGAAATTGTCGAACCAGGTGATAACACCCTGCAACTTGACCCCGTTGATTAGAAAAATCGTCACCGGGACCTTGGTCTTGCGAACGTGATTAAGGAATGCATCCTGCAAGTTCTGCTTATCTGCAGCCATTATTCTTGCCTTGTTTTGTTATAGTTAGCGGATCGCTGTCTCTCATTTGCGGGCAGCCGCCCACCCGTCGTGGCCACTATGATATGTGTTCGGGGCAGTTTCCAGCCCCGAAGCGCCATACAATCGGGAGTTGCTGCCAATTTGGCAAGTTTTCAGCACATTAGGGCCAAAGCGACGCGCCGTGGCGCCGTACATATCTGCATGTTTGAAGGCTATTGCCCGACTTTGTTGCGCTATCTGCGCCAGAATTGCGGGTTGAACAATGCAAGCAGTGCCAGCGTCTCGAGCCGACCAAGCGCCATGGCCAGGATCAGGATGAATTTTCCAGGATCATCGAGCATGATGTAGCTCAACGGATGGTTCAGCACGATCTGCGCCGCCGGTCCCGTGGTCGAGAGCGCGGCAATGGTCATGACAAGCGACTCGTCGAAAGCGATCCCGGTCAGCGCGAGCGCCGAGGCGATGGTCGCCATCGAGAGCGCGAAGAGCATGAAGAAGATCCAGGCGACATAGGCCCCGTGCCGCCTCATATGCCGGATTTCCTTGCCCGAACCGCCCACCGAGGAAGGATAGACCAGCCGTTCCATCTCCCGTGCCGAATGCTGGTAAAGCGCGAAGACGCGCAGCAGCTTGACCCCGCCGGCCGTGGTCGCCACGCCACCACCGAGAAGCGCCAGCCCGAGCAGCACAAGTCCCGGTGTCTGAAGCCCGGACCAGGTCGAGGCGACATCCCATTCCGAGCTGACGAACCCGTTGGTTGTCAGGAAGGACAGCACCGAGAAGACCGACCCCCAAAGCGCATGGAGTGCGGAGGAAAGCGAGTCGACAGTGTCGACCTCATAGGCGCCAATCCAGTGGCGCAGGAACAGCAGGCTCGGCACAAGCAGCACGATGACAAGGGCGATCCGCGCCTCCGGGTCCTGCGCAAGGTTGGACGCGCCGCGCGGAGAGAAGGTGCCGGCAAAGGTCTGGCGGGTGATGGCAAATGGCAGGAAGAGGAAGATCATCACCTCACCCGCAATCCCCGATTGCGCACCTTCCAGCCCGCCGATCGGGCTGATCCCGCTGGTCGCCATGGTCGACATCGCGTGACACACGGCGACGAACGGCTTTTCGTCGACCAACACGAGCAGCATCGCCAACAGAAGCGTCAGGCTGACATAGATCGGGAGCAATTGAAGCGTCACACGCAAAAGCCGCTCACGCGGGTCCCCGGCAGAGGTTCCGCCAACCCGGCGTCCCGGCCGGACACCGGCACCGACCCGCTCGGAGGAGATCACCTCGAATCCCCCCAGGGTCATCGGCGCCATCAGGGCGAAAGCCGCCACCCAGGTGAGAAAGCCGCCCATCCAGCCGACCAGCGCCCGCCACAGATGCAGCGGATCCGCCAACCGCCCCGGCTCGAACAAGGTCGCGCCCGTGGTGGTGATGGCCGAAACCATCTCGAACCACGCATTGCCGAAAGTCGTTGATTGCACCCCCTGCTGGAAAGGAACGGCCAGCATCAGCGGCAGCAGCGTGTACGCCGCCGCCAGCGCGGCGAGATGGCTGCGCGAGAGGCTGCGGGAGCGGTGATTTCCGAGCGCGATGCCAAGAATAGCGGTCAGGAACAGAAACAGCGCCGAGGAGAGGCCAAAAACATGCGACAGCCGGTAATTCCCGATCACCATCGCATGGATCGCCGGCACCATCATCGCGATGGCCCCAATGCCCATCATCAGGACGATCAGCGGCAGGGCGAGAATCCGGGACATCGCTGCGCGTGCCGCCTAGAAGAAGTCGATGGAGACCTGCAACAGGCGCTCCACCTCGGGCACATCCGCAGCCATGGCAAAGATGACCACGTAATCGCCTTCCAGGATCCGTGTGCCGCCCTGGGGCTTGATCACCTCTTCATCGCGCAGGATCGCACCGACAAGCGCCCCTTCCGGGAAGTCGATCTCCCGCACCATCTTGCCCGAGATCGGCGAGGTCGAGAGCACCTGCGCTTCGATGATCTCCGCCTCCGCATCGCCAATGGAATAGACGCCCCGCACGCGCCCATGCCGAATATGGCGCAGGATCGAGCTGACGGTGGTGGCGCGCGGGTTGATATAGGCATCAATGTCGAGCGGTGACATCAGCGAGGCCATGGTCGGATCGTTGATCAGCGCGATGGTCATCTTGCAGCCCGCGGTTTTCGCACGCACGGCGGCCAGCAGGTTCACCTTGTCATCATCGGTGACGCAGATCACCGCGTCGGCGCGGTCGATACTGGCCTCGGCCAGAACCTCGGCATCCATCCCGTCGCCATTGAGCACAATTGTCCGCTCCAGCGCATCCGCGGCCTGCTCGGCCCGTGACCGGTTGCGCTCGATCACCCGGGCCCGGATCCGTGTCTCGCTCTTCTCAAGCGCCTTGGCGACGGCGAGGCCGACATTGCCGGCCCCCACGATCACGACGCGTTCCTGTTTGCGTCCGGGCTTGCCAAAGATGCTCAATGTCCGTTCGACATCGCCGCTATAGGCGGTGACATAGATCTGATCGCCGGCGAAGAGCTGATCGCGCGGCTCCGGCGCGAAGAGCCGTCCCTCGCGGCGCACACCGACCACCACCGCACGCAGGGTCGAGAACAGGTCCGTGAGCTGGCGCAACGGGGTGTCGAGCACCGGGCAATCCTCGTCGAGCTGGATGCCAAGAAGCCTGACCTGACCGTCGAGAAAGCTTTCGGTGTCAAAGGTCGACGGCGCATAGATCCGCTGCAGGGCTGCCTCGGCAACCTCTTTCTCCGGGCTGATCACCACGTCGATCGGCATGTGATCGCGCTTGTACAGATCTCGATAGATCGCCTCGAGGTAGCTCGATGCTCGCAGACGAGCGATTTTCCGCGTCACACCGAAGACCGAATGCGCCACCTGGCAGGTGACCATGTTGACCTCGTCGGAATAGGTCGCGGCGATGACCATGTCGGCATCCCCTGCCCCGGCGCGGTCAAGCACATCCGGATAACTCGCGAATCCGGCGATACCCTGAACGTCCAGCGTGTCCGTGGCCCGGCGGACAAGCTCTGGGTTGTTGTCCACCACCGTCACGTCGTTCTGTTCGCTTGCAAGATGGCGGGCGATCTGCCAGCCGACCTGGCCCGCCCCACAGATGATGACTTTCATCGCGCCTTTATCCCGGAAATCCCGAAAACCGGCCATCTGCCGGATGTGACAGCCATGGCAGAGGTGGCGGGGAGCGTCAACGCCCCCCGATCCAGGGCCCTATTCGGCGGCTTCCGAGTTCTCTTCCAGATGCGCCACCCGTGTTCCGGCCTTGGAGGAGGTCACGACTCCGAGGGACTTGAGCTTTCTGTGCAGCGCCGAACGCTCCATGCCAACAAAAGTCGCCGTGCGGCTGATATTGCCGCCAAAACGGTTGATCTGGGTGAGCAGGTATTCGCGTTCGAAGAGTTCACGCGCCTCGCGCAGCGGCAACGTCGCCAGCCCGCCAGAGAGCACAACCCGGCCTTCTTCGGCCTCGCCCGGCTCGGCGCCCTCAAGCTCCTGCGCTCCAATACTCTCGTTGGATTCTCCAAGGATAAGAACGCGTTCGATGACATTCTTGAGCTGGCGGACATTGCCCGGAAGATGCATCGTCTGCAGCAGCGCAACCGCCTCCTCGCTCAGACGCCGCAGTGGCAGCCCCTGGCTTTCGTTGAAGCTGGCGATGAAATACTCGGCAAGTTCCGGGATGTCCTCGCGCCGCTCGTCCAGCCCCGGCACGCGGATCGGCACAACGTTCAGGCGGTGATAGAGTTCCTGCCGGAAATTGCCCGCCTCGATCTCCGCTTCCAGATCCCTGTTGGTCGACGAGACGACGCGGATATCGACGCGGATCTTGTCGCCGCCCCCAACCCTTTGGAATTGCTGGTCGACAAGGACACGCAGGATTTTGGACTGGGTCCCAAGCGGCATGTCGGCGATCTCGTCGAAATAGAGCACGCCGCCATGCGCTTCTTCCAGAAACCCGGGCTCGACGCCCCGCTCCGAGCTTTCGCGGCCGAAAAGCACCTCTTCCATCCGCTCCGGCTCGATCGAGGCCGAGTTCACCGTCACGAAGGGCGCATCCGCGCGGTTCGATTCGGCGTGAACGAAGCGAGCGGCCAGTTCCTTGCCAGCGCCGGCCGGCCCGGTCAGCATCACCCGGCCATTCGACTTCGTGACCTTTTCAAGCTGACTTTTCAGAGACTTGAAGGCCGCACTTGAGCCAACCATTTCGGCCGAGCTCGTATCCTTGCGCCGCAGTTCAGTGTTTTCCCGACGCAGCCGCGATGTCTCCATCGCGCGGCGGATCACAACCAGAAGCTGGTCGATATTGAAGGGCTTCTCGATAAAATCATAAGCGCCCTGCTTGATCGCAGCGACGGCAATCTCGATATTGCCGTGACCGGAAATGATCACGATGGGGATCTCCGGCTTGTCGCGCTTGACCGATTTCAGGATGTCGATCCCGTCCATCTTGCTGTCTTTCAGCCAGATATCGAGGATCATCAACGCAGGCGCTTCGTCCTCGATCGCATCCATGCATTCCTCGGAATTGGCCGCGAGACGGACAGAAAACCCTTCATCACGCAGAATATCGCCCACCAGTTCCCGGATGTCCCGCTCGTCGTCGGTGATAAGAATGTCGCCCATATCCCTGATCTCCCTCAACTCTTTCTATTCGGCCGCCGCCTCGACAGCGGCCCTGAGAGGCAACCGGATCTCCGCCAGCGCCCCATGATGCACGTTCCCTTCGAAGACCGGGGCGTCGCGCAATTCCAGCGTCCCGCCATGCTCCTCGATGATCTTCTTCACGATGGGGAGACCGAGGCCTGTCCCCTTCGCCCGCGTCGTTACGTATGGTTCAAAGAGCCGTCCGCGGTCTTCCGGCAACCCGATCCCGTTGTCAGCCACCCGGATGACGGCCTGAGTGCCCATCTGCACGAGGCTCACGCGGATCTCCGGGGAGAACCCGTCCGGAGGGCCTTTTTCCTCCAGGCTTTCAATGGCTTCCCCGCCATTCTTGATGATATTTGTCAGCGCTTGCCCGATCATGGTCTCGTCCACGAGCACAGGCATTTGCCCATCGGGCAGGTCCCAGCTCAGCGCCTTGCCCAGTTGCTGGTGCTGGAGCGTCACGGCGTCCTGCACGAGCCGTGTCAGGTCGGCGTCCCGCCGATCCGGCTCCGGCATCCGGGCGAATTTGGAGAACTCGTCAACGATGCGCCGCAGGTCATTGGTCTGGCGCACGATCACATCCGTCATCGAGGAGAGAGTCTCGCTGTCCTCCGCCTCCAGCTTGCGACCGAATTTACGTTTGATCCGTTCGGCAGAGAGCTGGATCGGGGTCAGCGGGTTCTTGATTTCATGCGCGATGCGGCGGGCAACATCGCCCCAGGCCGCCATGCGCTGCGCGGTAACCAGTTCAGTCACGTCGTCAAACGCCACGACATAGCCTTCGAGCAGCCCGTCTTCAGAGCGGCGTTCCGCAAGGCGAACAAGCAGGTTTTCCATGCGCCCATCGCGGGTTATGCGGATCTCCTGCTGCGTTACTGACCGGTCGTCCACGCGCAGGCGCGCCAGAAGTCCGGCGAATTCCGGCACCGTCTTGGCCAACGCTTCGTGATGATCGCCCGCATCCTCGTCCAGCTTGAGAAGCCGTACAGCCGCAGGATTCATGAAATCGACGCGGCCTTCCGGGTCCAGCCCGACCACCCCCGCCGTGATCGAGGTCAAAACCGTCTCGAAAAGCCGCCGCCGCGCCTCGATCTGCGCGTTGGTCTCAAGCAAGGTCTGCCGCTGCGCCTTGAGTTGCCGCGTCATCTGGTTGAAAACACGCGACAAGGTCGTGATCTCGTCATCGCTTCCGGGTTCGACGACCTGCACGGACAGGTCGCCCTGCCCAACTTTCTCGGCCGCCCCTGCGAGTTTCCCGATCGGGCGCGAAAGCCGCTCTGCATACCACAGCCCGATCCAGATCGCCGCCAGCACGAGGATCACCGCGAACCCGAGATACAGCAGCGAGAATTCGAAGAGAATGCGCCCGCGTTCGTTTTCGAGTTGGTTGTAGAGGCGGATCGACTCCTGCGTCTCGTCCAACAGCGCCAGGATATCACCGTCCACCTCGCGGCTGACATAGAGATAGCGGTCGCCAAAGGCTCTCAGCTTGATCAGGGCACGGAATTCATCGACATCCCAGTCCTGGATGATGACCGTGCCGCCTTCATCCGCCCGCGCGATATCCTCCGCGCTTGGTTGTTCGAAATCAAAGAGATAGGAGCGTTCGCCCCGGGCGCGGATCTGGCCCGCGGAATCGATGACATAGGCCTCGCGCAAGCCGCGTTGGACCTGGCTCTGGCCTTGTGTCAGCACCTGCCGCACCTCGCCGTCGGAAAGCGCGAACCGTGTCGAGCGGGCGACATTGATATAGGTTGCGAGCACCGAGGCATCCGCTTCCAGATCGCGCCGATGTTCCTCTTCATAGGCCTCGGCCGCGGAGAGCGAAGCGCCGACCACATTGCGAACGCGGTCCGAAAACCACCCTTCCAACCCGATATTGATCGTCAGTCCCGCGAAGACGGCCACCAGAACGGCCGGAATGAGCGCGATCATGGCAAAGGCCGCGGTCAGACGCATGTGCAGGCGCGCACCCGCCGAATCCGCCCGCCGCGCGGCAACCATCGCGATGATCCGGCGCAGAACCAATGTCGCTACGACCAACACATAGACCAGGTCGATCAACAACACGAAGCGCAGAGCCGGAGACCCCGCGCCCTGCGCCATCGGACCAAGAAGAAGGAATGTCAGGATGACCAGAACAGGCGCCAGGACGACAAGCGCAAAAGTGCCAGCCGTCTGCAACCGCCGCGCATTGCGCAGTCGGGCGAGCCTGTCCCAATTCAACCGCCAGAAAGCGCCTGCCAATGCTCTCGCGTCCCGTGATGTTTAAGCCACCCAGATGTCGCGGTATCCGGGCGGCGAACCGCCATATCCCGTGATCGTTCCGAAGGGCGTGCCTCCGATGCCACGGCTCTGTTGCGGTTTTACATCAATTTGCGGCGCCGTGTCACGCGAATATCGAGATCGGTGATCTTCTTGCGCAAGGTATTGCGATTTATGCCAAGAAGGTCGGCACATTTCGCCTGATTGCCGCCCGTGGCGTCCAGCGCGATCTCGATCAGCGGGATTTCCACCTCCTTGAGGATTCGCTGGTAAAGCCCCGGCGGCGGCAGCACGCCACCATGCAGGTCGAAATAGCGCCGGAGATGCTTGGCGACGGAAGCCGAGAGTTTTTCGCCATCGCCGCCACCGACCAGCGGCTCGATCTCGGGCTGATTGCCCAGCACCATCTCCACATCCGTCCGCCCGATCTCCTCTTCCGAGGAGGTAATGACCAGCCGCCGGACCGTGTTTTCGAGCTGGCGAACATTGCCGGGCCAGGAATAGGCACGCACCAGTTCCATCGCCGCCGGCGAGAGTCGCCGTGTTCCGGCCCCGTCACGCTCAGCGCGCAACAGGAAATGCTCCGCCAGCAGAGGGATGTCGTCGACCCGCTCGCGCAAGCTCGGCACGTTCAGTGTCACCCCGCCGAGCCGGTAATAGAGGTCTTGCCGGAAGGCGCCGGCCTCCATCTTGTGCATCAGGTCACCCTGGCAGGTCGCCATGACGCGGGGGGCGCTGTCGGAGAGCGCGTCCAGCATACGCACGATGCGGCCCTGCGTTTCCATGTCGAGATCGGCCACCTCGTCGAACAGCACCGAGCCGCCGCGCGCCTTGGCGAGGATCGTTGCAGGACCGTCGGTGGTCGCCAGTTCTTCGGCGCCAGCCACCACGAAGGGCAATGTGCGGCGATCGGAGAAATCGTGGATCGCGCGGGCGATCAGGGACTTCCCGGTTCCGGATTCGCCGGTGATCAGCACCGCGAGATCGGTGTTCATCACCCGCGCCACCAACCGGTAGAGCGCCTGCATCACCGGTGTGCGGCCGACCAACGGCAGATCGTCGGTCGGGCTCGCCGTCTCCGCGACCTCGGGGCGGACCACCGGGGCGCGCCGCTTGGTTTCCAGCGCCTTGGAGGCGCGTTTCATCAAGTCCGGAAGGTCGAAGGGCTTGGGCAGGTAGTCATAGGCATCGGCCTCGGCGGCCTGGATCGCCGTCATGATCGTGTTCTGGGCCGAGATCACGATCACCGGCAGGCCCGGTCGTGCCTCGGTGATTTTCGGAAGCGTTTCCAATCCGTTGCCATCTGGCATTATGACATCTGAGATGACGAGGTCGCCCTTGCCCTCCTCGACCCACCGCATCAGCGTGACCAGCGACGAGGTCGCATGGACCTTGCAGCCGGCGCGCGTCAGCGCCTGGGTGAGAACTGTGCGGATCGTGCGGTCGTCATCGGCGACAAGAACGGTACCGTCCATTTATCGGATCTCCTCGTCGGGGTGTTCTACTTTTTGTTTCGGGGCTACGGGCAGGGAGATGCGGAAAACGGTGCGCCCGGGCACCGACTCCACCGAAATCCAACCCTTGTGTTCGGCAATGATCTTGCTGACCAGCGCCAGCCCCAGCCCGGTGCCGTTCTCGCGGCCCGAAACGAAGGGTTCGAAGATCTCGTCCGCGATTTCCGGCGCCAAACCGGGCCCGTCATCGATGATCTCGATCTGCAATGGCACGCGGCTGGTCGGCTGGCCCTTGCGACGCACACGAAGGCTCTGATCGTAGAAAGTGCGCAGCTGGATCGTCCCGGTTTGCCCGCCCGAGGCCTGGGCCGCGTTCTTCAGCAGGTTCTGGAAGATCTGCAGGAGCTGGTCGGCATCGGCATGGGTTGGTGGCAGCGAGGGGTCATACTCCTCCAGCACGTGCATATGCGCCGCGAAGCTGAGCACAGCCGATTTGCGCGCCCGATCCAGAACATCGTGGATATTCACAGGTTTCAGCTGTGGCGGGCGCAGATTTCCGAATTGCTCAACCTGGTCGAGCAGTTTCACGATGCGGCGCGATTCCGCGACAATCAGATCGGTCAGCTCCAAATCAGCCTTGGACAGGCTCATGCTGAGAAGCTGCGCCGCCCCTGTGATCCCGGCCAGCGGGTTCTTGATCTCGTGCGCCAGCATCTCCGCCATGCCGATCGCCGATTTCGCCGCCTTGTCTGCCGAGATCGAGCGCCCGAGACGCCCGGCGATCTCGCGCGGGGAGACAAGAAAGAGCAGCCGCTCGGTATCGTCGGAGATCGGCGCGACCTGGATATTGCAGATCACCGGCGCCCGCTCCCCGGTGCCGACATCGACATCATTGATGAAGAGCGGCGAGCGGTTCTTGCGTACGCGCGCGAGGGCCTCTTCCATCGGGGCGTCGATGGCCAGTCGGTCATAGACAAGATCGTCCTGCAAGGACTTGATTGTCTTGTTGAAAAACAGCTCCCCCGCCGGATTGATCGCGGTGATCCGGTCCCCCTCGTCGAGCACCAACGCGGGGATGGGCAACGAGGCCCAGATACGTCCTGAACCCGGCATTACGCGGCTTCCTTCCTGCTCGTGTCGAAGGCTTGCGCGATGAGACGCAGGACCTCCCTGTTCTCTGTTTCGGTCTGGAGCCGGCGCCGCAGCCCGGCCGGATCACCCGCATGGTCGAGATACCAGCCAAGATGCTTGCGCGACATTCGATTCCCCAGGGCCGGTCCGTAAAACCGCAGCATCGCTTCGAAATGCTCTGTCACCATCTCGGCCAGCGCAGCCCCCTGCGGCACCTCCGGCGCGGGCGTGCCGTATATCTCGGCCGCGATCTGGGCCAGCAGCCAGGGCCGCCCCTGCGCGCCGCGCCCGACCATCACGCCGTCCGCCCCTGAAGCCGCCAGCGCCGTCCGCGCACTCGCCGCGTCGACGATGTCGCCATTGGCGATGACCGGGATGGAGACCGCCTGTTTGACCTCGGCAATCGCCTCCCAATTGGCGCGCCCCTTATAGAATTGCTGTCGCGTGCGCCCGTGGATCGTCATCATCCGCACGCCCGCCGCCTCGGCACGTCGGGCCAGATCGGCGGCGTTGCGGCTCTCGTCATCCCAGCCCAGCCGGCATTTCAGCGTCACCGGGATCGAAACCGCGCCGAGAACCGCCTCGATCAGGCTCAGCGCATGGTCGAGATCGCGCATCAGCGCCGAACCCGACGCCCCGGCCCCGCTCGAAGAGGTTACCTTCTTGGCCGGACAGCCCATGTTGATATCGATGATCTGCGCACCGTTGGCCTCCACGATCCGGGCCGCTTCCGCCATCCAATGCGCCTCGCGCCCGGCAATCTGCACCGATGTATTGCCCTCGCCAAAGCCGAGCTCGGCCCTCTCACGGACCCCCGGCTTGGCCTGGACCATCTCCTGGCTGGCGACCATCTCCGACACGACAAGTCCGGCGCCGAAACGGGATACGAGCTGCCGGAATGGCAGGTCCGTGATCCCGGCGAGCGGCGCCAGAAGAACGGGCGGTGTCAGGGTCAAGTTTGCAACGCAAACCGTCAAATGCTCAATCCTTGTGCAGCTTTCATGGTGGTATCGCGAAGCCGGTGGGAGTTCCAAGGTGACAACCTGTGCAAAGCGAATAGAAAACAGACATTGCCTAATATTTGACCACAAACCCCACCTGTTGGCTCGCCCGTTGCCCTGCCTTTCGTCACCGAATAGACGGGAGGCATGAGCAAGAGCGAGACAGAATCCCCGTCACAGGGCAGCATTGGTCAGATTGCGGCGGTAATTGTCGCCGCTGGGCGCGGCAGCCGCGCGGGCGGGTCGGTTCCAAAGCAATTTCAGCGCCTTGCCGGGAAGGCGATCCTGATCCACACGGTAGAGCGCTTCCGCGCTCATCCGCGCGTGGCGCAGGTCGTGGTGGTGCTGAATCCGGCCGATGACATGCTGGCCGATGCGATCCTGCCCGAAGATGTGGCACGCGCCCCCGGCGGCGCCAGCCGTGACATCTCGGTCGAGAACGGGTTGGCCGCGCTCGGCCCGGAGGTGACCCATGTGCTGATCCATGACGGCGCCCGGCCGCTGGTGCCGCAATCTGTGATCGACGGGGTTCTCGCGGCGTTGGAGACCCATCCCGGCGCGGCTCCTGCCCTCGCGGTCACCGACGCGCTCTGGCGCGGCGCCGGTGGGCTGGTCGAGGCCCCGACCCCGCGCGACGGGCTCTTTCGCGCCCAGACCCCGCAGGGCTTCGATCTCGCCGCGATCCGCGCCGCGCATGACAATCATCCGGGCGGGGCGGCTGATGACGTGGAGGTCGCGCTCGCAGCAGGGCTGGACGTGGCGATCACCGAAGGTCACGAGAATAATATCAAGGTGACCCTGCCCGGCGACTTTGCCCGGGCAGAGGCGATCCTCTCGAAAGGACAGGATATGGATGTGAGGCTTGGCAATGGTTATGACGTGCACCGGTTCGGGACCGGCGACCATGTCGTGCTCTGTGGCGTGACGGTGCCGCATCCGCGTGGGCTGCAGGGGCATTCGGATGCGGATGTCGGCATGCACGCGATCACGGATGCGATCTATGGCGCGCTCGCCGAGGGCGATATCGGCCAGCATTTCCCGCCCTCGGATCCGCAATGGAAAGGTGCTGCAAGCGAGATCTTTCTGCGCCACGCGGTCGATCTGGCTGCGTCGCGCGGCTACCGGATCGCCAATATCGACTGCACGCTGGTCTGTGAACAGCCCAAGATCGGCCCGCATGCGCAAGCGATGCGGGCGGCGCTGTCCGCGATCATGGGGCTGGAGATCGGCCGGATCTCGGTCAAGGCGACCACGTCGGAGCGGCTCGGCTTCACTGGCCGCGAGGAAGGCATCGCCTCAATCGCCACAGCCACGCTGGTCTCGGCATGAGCGCGGCCCGGTTCGTCGCGACCTTCTTCGGTGCAGGTCTGCTGAAACCCGCTCCTGGCACCTGGGGCTCGCTCGCCGCCATCCCGTTCGGCTATTCTCTGCATGTGAAGGGAGGCTTCCCGGCGCTGTTCGTGGCGACGCTGGTGGTATTTTTCGTCGGTTGGTGGGCCACGAAGGTCGCCACGTCCGGGGCCGACAATCCCGACCCTTCCGAGATCGTCATCGACGAGGTTGTGGGCATGTGGATCGCCCTCTGGCCCCTCTCCTTCGGCCTCTGGCACGCGGGGCTCTCGCCGACGCTCTTTCCCTATCCGGGCTGGGTCGGCGGTTTCCTCCTGTTCCGCCTCTTCGACATCTGGAAACCCTGGCCGGTCTCGCGCGCCGATGAAATGCACACGCCTCTGGGCGTGATGCTGGACGATGTGATCGCCGGTGTCATGGCGGCTGTCGTGGTCGCGATCGCGGCCATCATCTCCCACACATACCTGATGTGACTGGCATGACGAGAATCGACGAGATCGTCCGGCAACTAATTGATATCGCAAGAAAGGACGAAGTTTTTCTCGCCACGGCCGAAAGCTGCACCGGCGGTCTGATCGCCGGGGCGATCACGGAGATTCCCGGCTCTTCGGACGTGTTCGACCGAGGCTTCATCACCTATTCCAACGCCGCCAAGCAGGAGATGCTCGGCATCCGCCCGGAGACGCTCGACATCCATGGCGCGGTCTCCGAGGAGATCGCGCGGGAGATGGCCGACGGCGCGCTCGCCCGATCCGGCGCGACGCTGGCCGTCTCGGTGACCGGTGTCGCAGGCCCGGGCGGCAGCGAGCACAAGCCCGAGGGGCGGGTCTGTTTCGGGATCGCGCGATCAGGTGGAGAAACGGGCACGGAAACGATCGAGTTCGGCGCGCTCGGGAGGGCGAATGTACGACAGGCGACGGTGGCGCATGCGCTGTCATTGCTGATCGCAGGGCTGAAGGCGCAGGAGCGCTAGACGGGTACGCTCCGGCCTCAGGCCTTTCCGCGCGCCGTGACTTCACGCGCTAGTGCTGCGAACCTTTCCAGCGAGACCCGCTCCGCCCGTTCGGTCGGGGCGATGCCGGCGGCTTCAAGCAGCGCTTCGACATCGCCGCCAAGCCCCTTCAGCGCCGAGCGCAGCATCTTGCGGCGCTGGTTGAAAGCCATCGCCACGACGCGGCTCAGAACCTCGGGATCGGCCGGGTAGATCGGCTCGGGGCGCGGTTTCAGGTGAACCACGGCGGAATGGACCTTGGGCGGTGGCGTGAAGGCTTCCGGCGGCAGGCGCAGCGCGATCCGCGCCTCGCAACGCCACTGCGCCAGTACGGCGAGCCGCCCATACGCCTTATCGCCCGGCTGCGCCACGATCCGTTCGGCCACTTCCTGCTGGAACATCAGCGTCAACGAAGACCAGTAAGGCGGCCAGCTCTCCGGGGTCAGCCAGCGCACCAGCAGCTCGGTGCCGACATTGTAGGGCAGGTTCGCCACGACATGGATCGGCGGCTCCAGATGCGCCAGCGGGTCCAGTTTCAGGGCGTCGGCCCGGATCACCTCCAGCCGTCCCGGCCAGATCTCCGCGATCTCGGCCAGCGCCGGCAGGCAGCGCGAATCCTTCTCGATCGCCAACACCTTGCCGGCCCCTTCGGCCAGCAACCCGCGCGTCAGCCCACCGGGACCCGGCCCGACCTCGAGCACGGAGGCGTTGGACAGATCGCCCGGAATCCGCGCGATCCGCGACGTCAGGTTCAGGTCGAGCAGGAAATTCTGGCCAAGCGACTTCTTCGCCGCCAGCTCATGCGTCGCGATCACCTCCCGGAGGGGTGGAAGACTGTCGATGGAACTCACGTCAGATCCTTCCCTGTTTTCGTGGCGCGGTCACACCGCGGCCCGGCGTGCCGCCATCCGTCCGGCCATCCGCAGCGCTTCGAGCGTCGAGCGGATATCGGCCTGGCCCGTCCCGGCAATGTCGAAGGCCGTGCCGTGATCGGGCGAGGTGCGGATGAAGGGCAGACCCAGCGTCACGTTTACGCCGCGGGCGAAATCCAGCGTCTTGATCGGGATCAGCGCCTGGTCGTGATAGGCGCAGATCGCGGCGTCATAGCGCGCCCGCGCCTCGGGGTGAAACATCGTGTCGGCCGGAAGCGGCCCGGAGAGCCGGAGCCCCTCGCCGCGCAGCTGCTCCAGAAGCGGCGCAATCCAGTCCAGCTCCTCATGGCCCATCGCCCCGCCTTCGCCGGCATGCGGGTTCAGCCCCGCCACGGCGAGGCGCGGCGCGGCGATCCCGAAATCGCGGCGCAGGCCGGCCTCGGTGATCCGGATCGTCTCTTCCAGCAGCGCCGGCGTCAGCGCGCCCGGCACCTCCGACAACGCGATATGGATCGTCGCGGGAACAACCCGCAACGCTTCGCAGGCGAGCATCATGACCACGCGATCCACCTCGCCGAGAGCGGCGAGAAACTCGGTGTGGCCGGGATAGACGAAGCCGGCACCGTCTTGCAGGACCTTCTTGCTGATCGGGGCCGTAACGACGGCGCCTGCCTCGCCCGAGCGGGCATAGGTCACGGCGCGGGCGATCACTTCGACCACCTCGGAGGCATTGCCCGGTGCGGGCTGCCCAGGGATGGCCGGACCGGGAAAGGCGTGCGAGATGACCGGGAGCGCATCGCGCGACACCGCGCGGGCCTCCGACGGGCTCGAAATCGCGCGCCAGGGCGTGTCCGGCGGCAAATGGGTCGGATCGCCGATCCAGGCGAAGGGTTCGGCCGCGCGTTCCTGCCGCCAGAGTCGGGCGGCGATCTCAGGCCCCACACCGGCTGGCTCACCGCAGGTCATCACCGGCGGTGCGCAGGAAATGGTAGCCTCGGCCATCAGGGGTACCGGATGATCGCGTCCGCCCGGAGTTGGGCGAGATAGCCGTCGCCATAGGCGGCAACGCGCTTGCTGAACAGACTGCGACGGATAGCGTCGCGATTCGGGGCCTCTTCGCCAAGCGCCGGGGCCCGGCTGCAGAGCATCAGGAAGAGCATGTTGTCGCCCCGCGTCAGCAGGGTCGAGACCTCGCCCTCGTCGAGCTTGGCCAGTTCCACCGCCACGCTTTGGGGGATTTCCTGAACTGGTCGCGTGTGCCGGGCCAGCCGCTCAGGGGCCTGCTTGAGATTGATGCCGTAGAGATCGTCACAGCTATCGACCTTCGCGAGAACCCTGCCGGCCTCCTTGCGCGCCGCTTCGCCCTGCCCACCGGGAATGAGATATTCCGCATAGTCGATAGATACGGTCTCGGCCTCCTTAAAACCGGTCTCGGACAGGCTCAGCAGCTGGAACAGCGCGATGACGGTACCGCCGGAGATCGGTTCGGAGACATCGCCCGGCGCCAGGGTCAGGATCTGGCTGCGCAGGGCGGGGGGAAGCTCGGATAGCGGGGTGGAACGCCCGGTGCGTCCGCCATTGTCCTTGGACGGGGCCACGGAGTAGCGACGGGCAGCGGCGGCGAAATCGGCCGTGCTGTTGATACTGCCACGCAACTCCTGGGCCAGCGCTTCGGAACTCTGCTGTTCGGCCCCGTTGCGTGCCGGGAGCATGATCTCGGCCAGTTGGACCACGGCGCCGCCAGACCGTCCGGTCAGCGCGAGGGCACGGTCGACCTCGGCATCGGTAACCTGCGCGCGCGGGGCGAAACGGGCCTGAACGACCTTGCGCCAGCCGAGCCCGGCCTTGACGAAGTCGCGCAGCGTCTCTTCGGAGACCCCCTGCGCGGCCAGCGCCGACAGGAACGTGTCGAGATCCATGTTGGTGCGGCCGGCAAACTCTGCCATGCCTTCGCGGATCTCCTCCGGAGCGAGGCTGATGCCGGTCGCCACGGTCGCGTCCTGCCGCAGCCGGTCGTCTATCAGCTGCTCCAGCGCGACATCGTCGAGATTGCCCGGCGCCCGAAAGAGCCGCAGAACCGTCTTGCGCTGCTCAAGCTCGTAGGCCGTGATGGCGCGGTCATTGACGAAGGCGATCGGGGCGAAGGGATTGCCGGATTGCGCGATCCCCTGCCCGCCCGCAACCAGAAGGATGCCCGCCAGCGCCCAGGCGGCCAACCGCGCCCCACTTGCCAGTACCATTCGGTTCATCGCCCTTGCCCTCTTGCCTTCTGTCGCGACGGTCCCGTCGCGTTCCCAAGCGTTCTAAGCTAGCCCGCGCGGCCCGACAAGCCGCTCTGAGTGCCTCGCGCCGTTGCGCTAGCCACGGCATCCCAGCCGCACAGGCCGCGAGCGCCCGCCTCCAGCGCCGCTGATCCCCGCCAGGTCAACCTGGAATGTGAAATCGGTGTCCGGTTCGTCCTGATCATACTCGGAATAGCTGCGCTCGATGCCGAAATCGAAACTCATGCATTCCGTCTGGTACTCGATCCCGAGCGTCGTCGAATGCGCGCGCTCATAGACCATGTCGTAGCGCCAATCCAGGGAAGTCGAGAGGCGCTCATTGACATCCCAATCGGCCTCGATCGTCCATTCACGCGTTCGGACGTTCCGGCTCTCGATCGTGCTCGGTTCCAGCCAGATATAGCTTGCCCCGATATCAAGCACCTCACCATACCAATCGACGCGCAGCTCGTTGCGGCTGAAATCGAAATCATCGTCGAACATCGCCCGGTTGCCGATGCTGATCCGGTTGGGCAGGTCGAATTGCACTTCCGCCAGCCAATCCGACTCGGAGCCCTCCAGGATCTCGTAGCCATCGAACTGCCCGAGATCCTCGGCGCGCAGGATCCGCCCGATCGTGCTGCGCATCGACCAGCCGTTCGGGTCGTAGCGCGTCCAGCTCAGGCCGAGATTGGCCCGCAGCCCCGCCTCGAATTCGTCATAGGCCGGGTAACGCGACAGCGAATAGAGATTGCCGGAATCCAGTTCGAGCTGGGTGCTCTCGTCGGTCGGCGTGTCGGTATCGCTTTCCGGGCTGTAGACGAGCTGGACCACGGGTTCTATCACATGGCTGGCCTTGCGGGCCTGTTTCACCCAGGGCCAACGTATCTCGGCCACGCCATAGGGAATGACCTGTGTCGTGGCGCTCTCGTAGTTGCTGTCATCGGTGACCTGAGTGTGATCGACCAGCGCCACCGTCTCCGCAGCCAGCAGCATGCCCCATGGACCGACCCAGTCGCGCCGCCAGTCGACCTGACCGGTCAGCCGCGCAACGTCCCGCCCCGTCACGTCCTCCTCGGACCGGCGCTGGTGGCCATGCAGGTCCAGCGCATAGGTCAGAATGCCACCGATCATGTCTGGCTGAACCCGTTGCTGCCAGGTGATGTCGGTCACACGAAAGGGTTGGGTCAGGTTGCTCTCTTCGGAGCGCAGGGATTCGTAAAAGATGACCTGCGCATGGAAGAGCCGGTCGCGTTTCGTGCGCTGCACGGTGATGGCGCTGTCCAGCCGGTCCTTGCCGGAATAGTCGTAATCGTCGAGATAATCGTCATCCGTGGTGGTCTCGATGTCGAAGGTGAGCCTGAAATCCCGCGGCAATGAGAACCGGCCTTCGCCGAAGAGATAACCGCGCGGCTCCGTCTGGATGGAATCGCTGGAGACCGCGCCGTTGAATTCGACATAGCCTTTCTGAAAGGCGCGCCGGTAGCGCAACTCCAGGGTCTGCGTGTGCTCGACGGCGATATAGGGGGTCAGCGTCAGGTCGTGATGATCGGACAGTGCAATAAAATAGGGGATCTTGAACCCATTGCCGAATTCCGAGCTGCTGATGAATTCCGGTGTCAGGAAACCGGTGGCGCGTTCCAGCGAGGGATCGGGCATGCGCAGTTGCGGGAAATACATCACCGGGACGCCCATGACTTCGAACCGTGCATGGTCGAAATAGATCTGCTTTTCGAGGTTGTCATGGACAACCTTCTGGGCGCGGATCTGCCAGACCGGGGTTGGACGAGCGGCGCAGACCTCGCAGGAGGATGCAACGGTGTTGTAGAGCTGGGTATACCGGCCGCCGACGCGATTGCCCTCGACCGCGCTGATCTGGAGCTGCTGGTCGAGCACGATCCGGGCCGATGACATCAAGCCTTCCCGGAGATCTGTTGTCAGCGCGGCGCTTTCGGCGAGGATAACGGAATTGTCGCCCTGTTGCAGGGTGATCGGCCCGTCGACATCGAGCGTTTCGGACTCCGGATCATAGGTTATCCGCGCAGCCGTCAGGTGATACTCGCCCTGCATCGCCTCGACATTCCCGGAGGCCACAAGCTTGCCATCGGCCGTGATCTCGACCCGGTCGGCGATCAGGGTCGAGGGTGCGTCGCTCTCGTCCTGCGCAAAGGCCGTCGTCGTACCCAAGCAAAGCGCGGTCGTGAGCAAGAGCAGGCCGCGCCGGAGCGCGCCTTGTGTGACCGAAGCCAATCGGGAGGCAGGATGACTCCGCATCAGCCATCCTCCGTATGCAAGAGCAGCCCGAGCGACATCAGCATCGCGATGGCGGGCGGCGCCCAGGCGGCGAGTGCTACGGGAATGTCACCGTTCTGCCCGAGGATCTGCGCGAAATTGCGAATGAAAAAGGCGCCGAATCCCATCAGGAGCGACAGCAGCACCATCAGGCCGGTCTTGCCGAAACGCGTGTGGCGCATGGTGAAACCGGCGCCGATCAACACCATGGAGGCGACGAAGAATGGCAGGGCAAGCTCCATCTGGAACCAGACACGATGCGCGCGGGCCGAGAAGCCCGCATTGTCGAGATCTTCGATGAATGCGGGAAGATCCCAGATCGGCACAGAAGACGGCGAGCCGAAACTGTCGCGAATCTGCTCCGTGGTCAGCGTGGAGGGAAGCACGAGCGTCTCGTGATAGATCGCTTCGGCCTCGGGATTGTCGACCTCGAGCGGCCAGATCTTGACCCCTCTGAGAGACCAGGCGCCGTTGCCCAGCGTGGCCTCCTGTGCCTCGGCACGGCGCAGCACGCCGCCTTGGCCGGGACTGTCGGCGTTGAAGGTCAGGAAGGTGACGTCATAAAGCTCGGTGCCGTCGAGATTGGCGCGACCGGCGCGGATGACGGTTTGCCCTTCGGCATCGCCCTGCCGGAGCCAAAGCCCTTCGCGGCTGACCGAGAAGGTGTTGCCGCCCTTGCCAAGAAACTCCGCCGCGCGTTTTTCATAGACATGCTTGCTCGCAGCGACGAAGGGGTTCATCACCGTCACGCCCAGCACGCCAACGAAGAAGGCCGCCATGACCGGCGCGATGATCGCCCGCAGAGCCGAGCGCCCTGCCGCCCGAGTCACCACCAGTTCCGAGGTCCGCGCCAGCGACAGGAAGAGCGCCAATGTCGACAGCATGACGACCAATGGCAGGATCAGGTAAAGCGTCTCCGGCACCGAGAGCGACGCCAGCAACAACGCGCCGGTGAAGGAGAGCACGTCGGCATCGAAGCGGCGCATCTGCTCGACCATGTCGATCAGGATCATGAAAATGGCGAAGGTTACGAAAAGGCCGGCCGTCATCCAGAGGAACTTGCGGGCGAAGTAGAGCTGGAGCTTCATGCGACCACCTCCGGACGCTTCACGCGCTTGAAGAAACTGGGACGGCTGGAGATCCAGAGCAGCGCGCCGGTCACCAATATGCCAAGCACGCTGGGCAGGTAGATCAGCGGCCAGAGCGAGTCGTCGCGGCGGGAAATATCGGCGACCCCATTCTCGATGGCCTGCAACACGATGATCAGCGCAACCGCGAGGGCGATCTGCGGCCAGATCCCGAACCGCGAGAACCCGCCCAGCATCAGGGCGGCAACGCCCATCAGCGAGATGACCAGCGGGTTGA
Organism: Tropicimonas sp. TH_r6; assembly: GCF_033101155.1. NCBI lineage: Bacteria > Pseudomonadati > Pseudomonadota > Alphaproteobacteria > Rhodobacterales > Roseobacteraceae > Tropicimonas > Tropicimonas sp. TH_r6. The sequence goes on along the minus strand of NZ_JAWMPX010000002.1, from coordinate 250,536 downwards.
AGGGCTGGGCAATTCGCAGGTGGCCCTCGTAGCGGAATTCGGCCACGTCGGCCCGCGTGGCCTCCATTGCGGCCTCGTCGGGGAAAAAGAGCGTGTAGGTACTGTATTCGCGCACATCCCGACGTCCGCGCCCGTTCGACGCCATCAGCGCGCCGATATCGTAGGTGAACGTGTCGAAGGTGGTCACGGCGAGGCGGCTGGTTTCGGCCTCGTAAGTCTGGGCCGATCCCTCGACCATCACGAGCTTCGGTCCGGCTGCATCGGAGACGAGATAGGCGCGCGCGGCCAGGTAGTCGGTACGCGATTTGTCGGTGCGGGCATCGGAGAGATAGACATCATGCATCTCCCCGTCGCGATCGATGGAACGGATATAAAAGGTGATACCGCTGGCCGGGTGCAGAAACCGCCCCTCGGTCAGCATCCGTGCGGCGATATCGCTCTCCATCTCGGCAGCGCGTTCGGCCAGCTCGGTGCGGCTGACCGGGACCAGGACATGCACCAGCAACCCCATCAACAAAGAGGCGATCAGTCCGAAGACCGCCACCGGCCGCGCCATCCGCCAGGGCGACATGCCGACGGCTTGCGGGATGACGAGTTCGCTCTCGGTGGTCAGCCGGTTGGTGACGTAAACAGCGGCAACGAAGGCCGAGATCGGCAGCACCATGCGCACGACATTGGGCAGGGTAAACAGCGTCAGCGTGAAGAAGGCACCCGCAGATTGACCATCCGACAGGATCTGGTCGAACAGGATCACCGCCCTGTTGACCCAGTAGACGGAAACCAGCACGAGCGAGAAGAAGCCGAACAAGACCATCAACTGGTAAACGTAATATCGGTCGAATCTCGTCACGCTCTTTTGGACCCCAAAACCGTTTCCCTTCGCTTAACGAATTCGGAGCGTCTGGGAAACCTGTCGCTTCGGGAAGCTGCCAGATTCGGGGGAATGCTGCCGGTTTGTCGCGCTTTGGCTGGAAATCCGGGCACGGCAAATGTTGCTGTATCGAGATGCATTGAAGGACGCCGATAGACGGGACGCCATCCGATCGAGCTTTGGTTCCCAACGCCCATACCCCGCCCGACATGCTCCGGAGCGCAGGTGTCGCGTTCGGAACGGGTCATTGCTACCGCCCGGACTGATTGCGGCCAGGTGGGCGCACGACTTCAGACGGACGGCGTGGATCGACCTCGACCGGGAGGACCCGAGCACATTACTGCCCGTTCGACCACGCGGGCGATATGCCCTCTTCGCATTCCGCCAGCAGGAGCCAGATTCCGTCTGCGTCCCGGTTTTCCTCGAGCCGCACAACCGCGTCGCCGCAGATCTCCTGCGCAGCTGCATCACAGGCCTCGATCGTCCTGCAAACCGCCTCGAACCGTGCGTCGCCGATATATGTGTACCGCAGCAGATGCGGGACCACGTGGACAGTATCTTCCCCCAGCAGTTCCGCCCGGGAGGCCTGTCCGCGCCACGTCCCGATCACCGTCACGAGAACCGTCAGCGCGAGGACCGCGAAAACCACACCGAGAACGACACGCCGAATGACACGCCATAGACGCTGCAGCCGGGCCAGTTTCACTTCCGAGATCACGCGTTCAGACCTTCTGCATGCGGGCCAGTGGCCGGCTGGTTGATGTCAGGCAGCAGGCCGATGCGCGTATTGGCGCTGCAGGATGAGACGGACCATTGATGCGCAGGTCACGGTTCTTGCAGGCTGTGCAGTCGACGACTGGAGCCTCGCGTCTATGACGCAAAACAGACCCGAGTAAAAGGCCCCCGCGTCGCAACCTCCGGTGGCCGGACGCCTGTCGCGTGGGCACGGGATCATCCGCGCCATTTCCGCATCTCAAGGCGGCTCGCACCCTGCCCTATTTGGCGTAGATGGCCCGGATTTCGTCCTTGTACTCGTCGATCACCCGTTCACGGCGCAGCTTGAGCGTCGGCGTGATCAGGCGGCGCTCGACGGTCCACTCGTCCAATGTCGCATGATAGGCCTTCATCTGTTGCCAGGAGGGGATGTCTCCGGAGGCCTTGCGGATCCGCTCGAGAATGTAGCGTTCCGCCTCCGGGGCGTTGGGCGCGTTCTCGTCCAGCCCCAGTTCCTTGGCCATCTCGGTCCAGTAATCGCGGTTGAGCACCACCAGCGCCGAGAGAAAGGACCGCCCGTCGCCCACCACGCAAACCTGTTCGACCAGCGGGTCGCTTTCGATGCCAAGCTCGATCGGCCGCGGGTTCACGTTCTCACCATTGGACATCACGAGGATATGCTTGAGCCGCCCCGAGATCCGGATGCGCCCATTGACGATCTCCGCCATGTCGCCCGTGCGCAGCCACCCGTCCTCATCGAAGGATTCCGCCGTGGCATCCTCGCGCTGCCAATAGCCCAGCATCCGCGCAGGTGTCTTGATCAGCAATTCGTTGCGATCCCCGATCTTCACTTCGCAGCCCGGAAGCGCATGGCCGACCGTGCCCGGCACGCAATCCTCCTGCAGCGACGCCGTGGCGACCGGCCCTGCCTCCGAGAGCCCGTAGCCTTCGACCAGCGGAATCCCGAGCCCGAGCAGCGCCTGCCCGATCTCCTCGGGCAGGTTGGCCCCGCCGGAAACCGCAACGCGCATGCGTCCGCCAAAAGCCGCCTTCACCTTCTTCGCGACCAACCGGTCGAGGATCGGCCAGAGCAGCTTTTCTCCGAAGCTCGGCCCCGGACCATGCCCGGCCCGCGCGGCGTGGCGGGCATAGCCGATCCGCCCCGTCATGTCGAAGAGCCGTTCCTTGAACTTGCTCGCCGAGGCATTGCGGCGCGCCGAGGTATAGATCGTCTCGTAGAAGCGCGGCACGCCCATGATCACCGTCGGGCGCACCGTGGTCATGTCCTGGCGCAGCCGCAGCAGCGATTGCGGATAGGCATTGCAGGCCCCCGACATCACCGCCAGCACATAGCCCAGCGTGCGTTCGAAAGCATGGGCCATGGGCAGGATGGAGAGGAAGATATCGCCTTCCAGCGGCGAGACCACTGAGGCCGTGGCCTCGGCATTGTTGAGAATGGCGCGATGCGAGAGCATGACGCCCTTGGGCGTGCCCGTCGTGCCGGAGGTGTAGATCAGCGTCGCCGGCGACGTGTCGGTATCGGCCGGCTCGGGCAGCGCGTCGACCTCCTTGGGCAGGACCGCCTCGATATGGTGGACGACCTCCTCTGCGCCAGCGACGAAATCGGCCGTAACCTCCTGCAGCCAGACCTGCTCGATGAACGCGTGATCCGAGAGCGATTTCTCAAGGTCGCGCCAGCGTCGGTCGGTATCGACGAAGAGGATGCGCGGCCGGGAATCGGCCAGCATGAAGGCGCCGTTGGAGATCGCGTCATTGGTATAGAGCGGCACAGCCGTCAGCCCACAGCGCGCCGCGGCCATGTCAAAGCAGACCCAGTCGACACAGTTCTGCAGAAGGATGGCGACACGATCGCCCGGCTGCATGCCAGCGGCGAGGAACGCGGCGGCAAAGCGATCGGTGCGTTCAAGCACCTGCGGCCAGGTGAATTTGCGCCATTTCCCCGTCTTGCGGTCATATTGACGATAGGCTGTCAGCTTGGGCGTGATCCGCGTGCGTTCTTGCAGGAGTTGGTAGAGCGTATTCACCGTTTCCGCGGGGATATTGTTCTTGCGCATATGTCCTCCTGCCTGCACGCCGCCGGCCCGGGGCCAGCCCGGGGAGCGCGGCACCCCGGCCACCACCTTACGCGCGGTCAATCGGCAAAGGCAATGTCCGCGCCTGATAGACGCAAGGGGAAGACGGGGCAACGGTCAGTTTCGCCTTACCTTGCCTGCAGGCTAAAAAAACCTCCGATCTGATTGACCTTAGCGGCAAGCTCACTCGAAGAGCTGGGCTTGCCCGGGCTTCGTCGACTCCGACGGTCTCGGCGGTTCCAGCCCGAGATGGGTCCAGGCTTTCTGCGCCAGCATCCGTCCGCGCGGGGTGCGCTGAAGCAGGCCCTGCTGGAGCAGGTAGGGCTCGATCACCTCTTCCAGCGCGTCGCGACTCTCGGAGAGCGCCGCGGACATGGTCTCCACACCGACGGGACCGCCAGCAAAGTTCTCGGCGATCATGCGCAGGTAGCGCCGGTCCGCCCCGTCAAGGCCAAGATGGTCGACCTCCAATCGCGTCAGCGCGCTGTCAGCCAGCGTCTGCGTCAGGGTTCCGTCGCCCTCGACCAGCGCGAAATCGACCACCCGGCGCAGCAGCCGGCCAGCGATGCGCGGTGTGCCGCGCGCGCGCGCCGCGATCTCACGCGCGCCCTTGGGCTCGGCAGGGATGCCAAGCAGGCGGGCATTGCGGGTCACGATCTCGTGCAGCTCATCCACGGTGTAGAATTGCAGACGCGTCGGGATGCCGAACCGGTCGCGCAGAGGTGTCGTCAAAAGGCCGAGCCGCGTGGTGGCGCCGATCAGCGTGAACGGCTGCAACTCGATCCGGACGGTGCGGGCGGCTGGCCCCTCGCCGATCACGAGGTCGAGCTCGAAATCCTCCATCGCCGGATAGAGCACCTCCTCGACCACCGGGTTGAGGCGGTGGATTTCGTCGATGAAGAGCACGTCCCGGGCTTCGAGATTGGTCAGGATGGCAGCCAGATCGCCAGGCCGGGCGAGGACCGGCCCGGAGGTCATTCGGAAATTCACGCCAAGTTCGCGCGAGATGATATTGGCCAGCGTTGTCTTGCCGAGCCCGGGCGGGCCGTGAAAGAGCGTGTGGTCCATCGCCTCGCCGCGCCGGCGGGCGCTCTCGACGAAGACGCGCAGATTGGCGCGCGCCTCGGCCTGACCGATGAACTCGGAAAGCTGGGTCGGGCGCAGGGCGCGGTCTTCGCCTTGCTGCTCGCCCGGCTGTGGGTCGGGACGCAGGAGCGGGTCTGGGTCGGTCATCTATGCGGCTCCGCTGCGCGTGTGGGGCGACGGGAAGGGGCTGTTTGCGCGCCGCGCCTTTTCGGCGCTCCTCCCGAGGGTGATTGGGGACAGGAGAACCATCTTCACCCCTTGGGCGCCAGCAGTTTCAGGGCGGCGCGGATCAGGGCGGAGGTGTCGGATTCCGGATCGTCCGTGAGCGCTTGGGCCACGGCGGAAGCGGCCTCGCCCTGCTGGTAGCCGAGATTTGTCAGCGCCGAGAGCGCGTCCGACTGCGCGGCAGCGCGGGGCCGGGCAACGGGCTTCGGCGCGGCCTGTGGCGCGGGGGCCGCTGCGGGCGGAGCGTTCGGCGTGGCCTCGACCACCTGGTCGAGCGCACCAGCCATGGCCATGATCGCCGGCGCCTTGTCCTTGAGCTCGTTGGTGACGCGCTGGGCGAGCTTGGGGCCGACGCCCGGGGCAGCGCGGATGGCGGACCAGTCGCCGAGCGTGATGGCGCGGGCGGTGCCGTCGGGACCAAGCGCACCGAGAATGGCCATGGACGCCTTGGCGCCGATGCCCTGCACCGAGGTCAGCAAGCGATGCCATTCCTTCTCCTGCAAGGACGGGAAGCCGTAAAGCTGGAGCAGGTCTTCGCGGACAACGAGATCCGTGTAGAGCGCTGCAAACTCGCCGGTGCCGGGCAGATCCATCAGCGTGCGTTCGGAGACATATACAATATAGCCCACCCCACTCACATCGAGCAGCACATGGTCGGCGCCGCGATAGTCGATCCGTCCGGCGAGGCGACCGATCATGATGCCCTCGCGATGGCGGCGGAGAGGCGGGAGCCCGATTGCAGGTGATGGGCATGGGTGATGGCGATGGCCAGCGCGTCCGCCGCATCCGGCCCGGACAGCTTCACGCCCGGGAAATGGATGTTGATCATATGCGCGATCTGGTGTTTTTCCGCGTGCCCCACGCCGACAATCGCCTTCTTGACCGCGTTGGGGGCATATTCGCCGATTTCCAGTCCGGCCTGCGCCGGAACCAGCATGGCAATGCCGCGGGCCTGACCGAGTTTCAGCGTCCCCGCCCCGTCGCGGTTGACGAATGTCTGTTCAACCGCCGCCGCCTCCGGGCCGAAGCGGTGGAACACATCCGTGAGCTGTTCGTGCAGCGATAGCAGCCGGGCGCCGAGATCGGTCCCGGTCGATTTGCACAATCCGTTGGCGATATGGGTCAGGCGCGACCCCTGGCTTTCTATCACGCCCCAGCCGAGGTTTCGCAGCCCCGGGTCGATGCCGATGACACGCATGGCTGTTTCTCGTCCTGCTCTTGTTATCCTTTTGTTGAAGCACGGTTAGCACGAAAAGGGAACATCGGCCAGAGGCTTGCGCCGGACCAGGGCGCTCTGGCAACCGTCCCGAGGCCCGGATGAGTGCGCGGCCTGCCTGTTTTCTGCTCATTTCGACCAACAGCACAGCAGCCCGAGAGACAACCCCTGCATATGCTGCAATGCCGCATTGCGGCTGCGACACTGGTAATGTTGGCGCTAACGGTTATCTTGGTGGCAAGCACAGAGATACGAACAACCGGAGATTAACATTATGAACATCCTGAATAATTCCGACGCCCAACACGTTCATTGGCTCACTGTCGAAGCCGAGGTCCGCAAGGAGCAGGCGCGCGTTTCCCGCGCCATGGTTGCCTGGGTTGGCGCCTCCTTCCGTCGTCTCTTCAAGGCGCCCACCGTCATGTCCGGTGGCGAGGTCGCAGCCTCCAACTAAGACCTGATCCACTGCGCCGTCCGGGCGCAGGCGACAGGCAAAGATTGAAATGGCGTCGGCAATTTCTGCCGACGCCATTTTTTTGGTCTGGACGTTGGTCCTGCGGTCCGCGGTCAGCCGAAGAGCGGTGCAATCAGCTGTGCAAATGCCTTCGAAACCGGGTCAATCGCCATGATATAGGCCATGAACTGTTCGAAGAGATTTCCCTGCAGCAGATTGGCAAGTTTCTCGCTATAGGAGGTTTCACCGATTGCGGCCAGCAGGCCACCCTTCATCAGGATGATCACGGAGACGAAGGTCAGTGCCGGGCGCAGCAGCGACCGACGTTCCGAGCGACGACGCACGCGGGTATAGTGAGACTGCCCCAATGTGCCGGCGGCTTCGAAACCGCCGCCTCGGCGTTGGGTCTTCTCGATCCGGCGCAGACGGCCGGAGAATGCTTTAAATTGCGGATCCCGCATATCTCATTCCTTGCGCAAAGGCCCCCGTTAGCGCTCAGAGTACGGCGGGAATGTGGCGCAAATACGGTGGCACTGTTATGTTTTGCGCAGGCAAAGCGTCGTCCATTCGCCGATTTCCTCCCGGTCGTGAACAATCACCCCTTCCACGGCATAGGCGGCGACCACATCCTCGGCCTGTTCGTTGAGGATCCCGGAAAGAATGGCGAATCCGCCGCATTTCAGCGCGCCGGCAATGTCCGGGGCCAGCGCAATAAGTGGCGCTTTGAGAATATTGGCGAAGATCAACCCGAACGGCACGGCGGCGGCGAGGTCGGGATGATCGAAGCCAGTGGCCTCGATGCAGAGCATCCGGTCGGTAAGTCCGTTGGCCTTTGCATTCGCTCGGGCGACATCGACGGCGACCGGGTCGATATCGGACGCAATCATGGTGCCCGGCCAGATCCGCGCCGCGGCCATTGCCAGGACAGCGGTGCCACACCCGATATCGGCGACGGGAAGCGCCTCATGGCCATCTGCGGCGATGCGGTCCAGCGCCTTGAGGCAACCCAGCGTGGTACCATGATGCCCGGTGCCGAAGGCCATGGCCGCCTCGATCAGCAGCGGTTCGACGCCCTCGGGCACGCTCTCGGCATCGTGGCTGCCATAGAGATAGAAGCGCCCGGCGCGCACCGGGGCCAACTCGCGCTTGACCTTGGCGACCCAGTCGGTTTCCGGCAATTCCGAGATGGCGAAATCCTTCGCACCATGGGCTGCGGCGAGCAGTGCAAGGGCGACCTCGTCGGGCGCCTGGGTGAAATAGCCGCCGACTTCCCAGATACCGGAGCCGTCCTCGAGCTCGAAAACACCGATTCCCGTGGGTTCGGGCAGGAGATTCTCCATCGCGGCTCCGAGGGCTTCGGCGGGCTCCTTGCCCTTGAGCGTGGTCAGGGCGGTGAAGGTTGTCATGGTCTGCTCCTTGGTGGGTCGGGGCTGGACGGGGCGCGCGCGATGTCGGCACCTGCCTCCGGCGACCAGCCGCTCGACTGAGATTGGCACGGCGCTAGGCTCTTGCGCGCCACTGGTCAAGGGTGTCGGTGATGTCATGCACGAGGGCCGAGAGCGGCCGGCCGGAATCGAGCGTCATGACCGGGCAGGTCAGCGTGTCCGCCCACGCGAGGTGGCGGGCACGATTGCGGCCGGGCAGCAGACCGTCATCGTAAGATCCGGCCCAGTCGAGAAACGCCTCCATGCCGGCGCGCTCGGAATCATCCTGAAGCCGCCACCCCTCACGCGCGCGCAGGCGGCGCAGCCGGGTCTCGGTCTGCAAGGTGAGGAAGACGCCGAATGTGAAGCGATGGTCGATCCCCTCCGACCAGCTGTCCAGCGAGCCGGAGAGCACCCAGTCGCGCCGGGGCAGGAACATCTGCTCCATCAACGCCCGGCGCTCCGGCACGGGGCGTTTGGTCTGGAAGGGGGGATCGGTCGGATACCAGTAGAAGTCATCCGTGTCGAAATGCTGGGTTTCGAGCGCAGACGCCAGCGCGCGGCCAAGGGTCGTGGTCCCTGCCCCGCTTGCGCCGAATATATGAATGCGGTTTCCCGCCATAGATCTCCTGTCCGTTACACGCCGGAGACGCGCCCCGGCATTGCCGGGCAAGACACCCCGGTTCCGCCGATTCCGCAATAGCCGGACGGATTTTTTGCCAGGTATTGCTGGTGATAGGCCTCTGCGAAGTAGAATTCTTGTGCATCGGCGATCTCTGTTGTGACAGCGCCTCTCCCTGAGGTTGCAAGCGCGGCCTGGTACCGGTCTCGTGTGGCGAGTGCCGTCTGGCGTTGCTCTGCGGTGGTCGTGAAGATCGCGGAGCGGTATTGCGTGCCGACATCGCCGCCCTGGCGCATGCCCTGTGTTGGGTCATGGCTCTCCCAGAAGACCCGCAGCAGGTCTTCGAAGGAAATCCTCGCGGGGTCGAAGACGACGCGAACCACTTCCGTGTGGCCGGTCTTCGCGGTGCAGGTCTCTTCATAGGTCGGGTTCGGCGTGGTGCCACCGGCATAGCCGACCATGGTCAGCCAGACGCCCGGGAGTTGCCACAGCAGACGTTCCGCCCCCCAGAAACAGCCCATCCCCAGACTCACGGCCTCCATGCCCTCCGGAATGTCGAGCGTCAGCGGAAGACCGGAGACGAAATGCTCCGACGCTGTGGGGATGGGGGCCTCGCGCCCCGGCAAGGCGTCTTCCGGGCGGACCATTTCCGTCTTTGCCGAGTTGGTGAAAAACATGCGGCCTCTCCTTTTCCTGTTCTTTCAATATGGGGGGCGGCGCGGCCCGGGTCCAGCTTTCGGCTGCGGTTGGGGATGTAGCATATCCGTGAGGTGGGTCCGCGGACGGAGCCGTCATGCGGAGCGCCTGCACGGCGGGTCAGCACGAGCGGCGCCAAATCTTCGACCGTGACCTCCGCCGCGGGCGTGCCGTCCAACGCAAGACACAGCTTCCCACGCACAGCTCTCTCTGCAAAGATCGCGGCGACCGGCCGCCGCCCGGTCGCGGAGCCGTCATTGCCTGTCGCTTTCAGCGCGGCGGAACGGGTCACGAGGCTGTTTTCTGGCGCAAAGCGCCGGGGGAGAGACTGGCCGGAGAGAGAGTGAGCGCTGCGCGGCCCATGTCGGCAGCCGGGGGGAGACATGGACGGGAACCGAACGGACGATACATCCGGAATCTGGAAATCCGGGCGCGGCAAGGGCCGGCACCGGCCCAAGGGGCGTGGGCTCGATGACCATGCGCTGGCGGAGGTTCGCGCGCTTCTGGGCGAGACCGACCGGCGCCGCGACCTGCTGATCGAGTTCCTGCACCTGATCCAGGACGCCTATGGCCATCTCTCCGCCGCTCATATCCGGGCGCTGGCCGAAGAGATGCGACTTTCACAGGCGGAGATCTACGAGGTCGCCACCTTCTATGCCCATTTCGACGTGGTCCGCGAAGGCGAAACCCCGCCCCCTGCCCTGACCATCCGGATCTGCGACAGCCTCGCCTGCGAGATGGCCGGCGCGGCCGAGATGCGTCGCGCGCTGGAGGACGGGTTGGCCCCGGCGGAGGTCCGCATCCTCCGAGCGCCCTGCATGGGACGCTGCGACGAGGCGCCCTCAGCCGAGATCGGCCATTTCCATATCGGCCATGCCACGGCCGAGAAGGTCGTGGCGACGATTCATTCCGGCGAGCGCGAGCCATACCTGCCCGGCCACCAGTCCTTTCTCGAATACCGCGCCCAGGGCGGGTATCGGACCCTGCGGCTGCTGCGCGCGGCGGGCGATTGGGAAGATGTCCAGGAGAAGCTCGTCGAAGCCGGCCTGCGCGGGCTTGGCGGGGCGGGCTTTCCGTCTGGCAAGAAATGGGGCTTCGTGCGGGCCAATCCGGGGCCGCGCTACCTTGCGGTCAATGGCGACGAGGGCGAACCGGGCACCTTCAAGGACCGGATCCATCTGGAACGCGAGCCGCACATGTTCTTCGAGGGCATGTTGATCTCCGCCTGGGCCGTCGAGGCGGAACGTTGCTATCTCTACATGCGTGACGAATACCCGGCCGTGCGCGCGATCCTGCGTCAGGAGATCGCGGCGTTGGAGGCGGCTGGAATCGTCGAGCGGGGCTATATCGAGATGCGCCGCGGTGCCGGCGCTTATATCTGCGGCGAAGAAAGCGCGATGATCGAGTCCATCGAAGGCAAACGCGGCATCCCGCGCCACCGCCCGCCTTATGTCGCGCAGGTCGGCCTCTTCGGACAGCCGACATTGGTCAACAATGTCGAGACGCTCTACTGGGTCGCCCGCATCGCACGTTTCGGGCCGGAGGTGCTCAACACGGTCGAACATAACGGGCGTACGGGGCTGCGGAACTACTCAGTCTCGGGCCGCGTCAAGCGGCCGGGCGTCTATCTCCTGCCCGCGGGCTCCAGCATCACCGACATCATCGAAGCCGCCGGCGGCATGGTCGAAGGCCATGTTTTCAAGGCCTTCCAACCCGGCGGCCCCTCCTCCGGCATTCTGCCGGCATCGCTCTCAGACGTGCCGCTCGATTTTGACACGCTGCAAGCGCATGGCACTTTCATCGGCTCTGCGGCGGTCGTGGTGCTCTCGGACAAGGACAGCATCCGCGAGGCCGCGCTCAACATGCTGCGCTTCTTCGAGGATGAAAGCTGCGGGCAATGCACTCCCTGCCGGGTTGGCTGCGAAAAGGCGGTGAAGCTGATGCAGGCGGAGACTTGGGACCGGGCGCTGCTCGAAGAGCTCGCGACCACGATGGTCGACGCCTCGATCTGCGGGCTCGGACAGGCCGCACCGAACCCGTTCCTGCTGACCATGAAGCATTTCCCGGAGGAGATCTGAGATGCGTGCCAGTCTGATTGCCGCACTCTGCGCAGGCTCCCCCCTGATGGCACAGGACGCCCCTTATGCCGGCCAGCAAAGTCGTACCATATCCTCCTTCTCCGAGGCGGATATCGCCGTAATCGAGGCCGGCGAAGGCTGGGGCCTCGCTCTTCCGGCAGAGCTCAATGGCTGGCCCGGTCCGGCCCATGTGCTCGAACAAGCCGTAGAGCTGGGACTCGACCAACAGCAGATCGACCGGATCGAAACGATATTCGCCGCGATGAGGGCGGACGCGCAGAAGGCGGGGCACCGTATGCTCGTGGCGGAACAGGCGCTCGATGCCGGTTTCAGGAGTGGCGAGATCGACAGTGGCAAGCTCGACAACCTGCTCGCAGAGGCCGCCGAAGCGCGCGCCGCCCTGCGCAAGGTCCATCTCGCTGCGCATCTGAACACCGCCCCGCTCCTCAGCCAGCACCAGCGCATGATCTACACCCAATTGCGCGGATATGCAGGAAGCGGTCATGGAGACAATTCCGGCCATGAAGGTCACGGAGGCAGCCACTGATGTCCGATACCATCACCTTTACCCTCGACGGTAAACTCGTCGAGGCGGACCCCGGCCAGTCGATCTGGGAGGTCGCCAACGGCCAGGGCCTGAGGATCCCGCATCTTTGCCACACCCCCACCCCCGGCTACCGGCCGGACGGCAATTGTCGCGCTTGCATGGTGGAGATCGAAGGCGAGCGCGGATTGGCCGCTTCCTGCATCCGGGAGCCCTTGGAAGGCATGGTCGTGAAGACCGACACCGCACGGGCCGAGAGCGCCCGTAAGATGGTGGTCGAGATGTTGCTGGCGGACCAGCCGGAGCGCGAGGACGCGCATGACCTCTCCAGCCAGTTCTGGGCGGTGGCCGATCAGGTCGGCGTCAAGGAGAGCCGCTTTCCGGCGATGGAACCGGAGCGCATTCCGCTTCTCGATGACAGCCATGTCGCCATGCGCGTCAATCTCGACGCCTGCATCCAATGCGGGCTCTGCGTGCGCGCCTGCCGCGAGGTTCAGGTCAATGACGTGATTGGCATGGCGGGACGGGGACACAACGCTTTTCCCGTTTTTGATCAAGCGGATGCGATGGGAATCTCAACCTGCGTGGCCTGCGGGGAATGCGTGCAGGCCTGCCCCACGGGCGCGCTGATGCCGGCGGCGATCCTCGACGACACGCAGCGCGGCGACAAGAACGACTTCGACAGCGAGACACAGAGCGTCTGCCCCTTCTGTGGCGTCGGTTGCCTCGTCAATCTCAAGGTGAAGGACGGAAAGATCGCCCATGTCGAGGGGATCAACGGGCCGGCCAATGAGGGACGGCTCTGCGTCAAGGGCCGCTTCGGCTTCGACTATATCCATCACGAACACCGGCTGACGAAGCCGCTGATCCGACGCGAGGATGCGCCGGCGAAGGGGTTGAATGTCGATCCGGGCGACCTCTCGACCCATTTCCGCGAAGCAAGCTGGGACGAGGCGCTGGAAGCCGCTGCCGGCGGGCTTGGCGGGCTGCGCACGGCCCATGGCGGGCGGGCGGTGGCCGGGTTCGGCTCGGCCAAATGCACCAATGAGGAGGCCTATCTCTTCCAGAAGCTGATCCGAGAAGGCTTCGGTCACAACAATGTCGATCATTGCACCCGGCTCTGCCATGCCTCCTCGGTTGCGGCCCTGCTGGAAAATGTCGGCTCGGGCGCGGTAACAGCGACGTTCAACGAGATCGAGAACGCGGATGTCGCGATCATGATCGGCTGCAACCCGCTGGAGAACCACCCCGTCGCGGCCACCTTCTTCAAGCAGTTCGCCGGACGGGGCGGCAAGCTGATCACGATGGATCCGCGCGGCACCGGGCTGAAACGCTTCGCCTCGCATAACCTGCAATTCCGCCCCGGCACGGATGTGGCCATGCTCAACGCGATCATGGCGACCATTGTCGAGGAAGAGCTCTACGACGCGGCCTATATCGACCGTTTCACCGAGAACTGGGAGGCGGAGAAGGCGCATCTCGCCGATTTCGCACCGGAGAAGATGGCGGGGCTCTGCGGCATCGACGCCGACACCCTGCGCGACGTCGCACGGACATTCGCTGGCGCGAAGGCCGGCATGATCTTCTGGGGCATGGGGGTGTCGCAGCATATCCACGGCACCGACAATTCCCGCTGCCTGATCTCGCTCGCGCTGATGTGTGGCCATGTCGGCAGGCCCGGAACGGGGCTGCACCCGCTGCGCGGGCAGAACAACGTGCAGGGCGCCTCGGATGCGGGGCTGATCCCGATGTTCCTGCCCGATTACCAGAGCGTGACAGATGACGGCATTCGCAAGAGTTTCACCGATCTCTGGGGCAGCGAGGATTTCGGCGGTGAGAAGGGCCAGACCGTGACCGAGATCCTTGATGGCGTGCATGCGGGCGACATTCGCGGCATGTATATCCTGGGCGAAAACCCGGCCATGTCGGACCCGGACGTGGCCCATGCGCGCGAAGCGCTGGCGAAGCTGGAACATCTCGTGGTGCAGGATATTTTCCTCACCGAAACAGCGAATTACGCGGATGTGATCCTGCCGGCCTCGGCGCTTTACGAGAAGGCCGGGACGGTCTCCAACACCAATCGGCAGGTGCAGATGGTGCGCCCCGCCGTCCCCCCGCCGGGCGAGGCACGCGAGGATTGGACGATCACCGCAGCCCTTGCCGATCGGCTCGGATTGGACTGGAATTACAGCCATCCAAGCGAAGTCTTTGCCGAGATGAAACAGGTCATGGCGAGCCTCGACAACATCACCTGGAACCGGCTTGAACGCGAGACGGTCACCTACCCGTCGCTTTCAAAGACAGATCCGGGACAGGCGGTTGTCTTCGCCGACGGATTCCCGCGCGCCGAAGGACGCGCGCGCTTCACCCCGGCTGCGATTGTTGCGCCCGACGAGGCGCCCGATGCGGACTATCCGATGGTGATGACGACGGGCCGGCAGCTTGAGCACTGGCATACGGGATCGATGACACGCCGTTCGAAAGTGCTCGACGCGGTAGAGCCGGAGGCGAATTGTTCGCTCCACCCGGCCACCCTGCGAAAACTCGGCGTGGAACCGGGCGAGATGGTCCGGCTCACGACACGGCGCGGGACCATCGAGATCATGGCACGGGCGGATCGGGGCGTCTCCCCGGATATGGTCTTCGTTCCTTTCGCCTTTGTCGAGGCGGCGGTGAACCTGCTGACCAACCCGGCGCTCGATCCCTATGGCAAGATCCCGGAATTCAAGTATTCGGCGGTGAAGGTCGAGGCGGTCATGGACTGAATAGAGGCTCGGTCCGAGCCGTCGCGCGGGACGACAGGCCTCACGCCTGTCGGGCACGGGCCGGGATCCGCCTATCCGCCGGCCATCTCGCGGATCTCGGCCATCTCGTAGGGGCTCTCGGCCACCACGGCCTCAACCGTTGCCAGCTCCCCGGCTTTGCCGAAGATCCGGTACATATGCGCGAAACTGGCTGGCTGGGCGAGCCCGCCACGCGCCATCTGGCGGAACAGCGCGGCAGACGCCTCCAGCTGACCGGTCTCGGCCAGGATCCGGGCCTTGAGCGTCTGCAGCCGCAGCGACCCGTGGCCAAGCTGCGCCGCCTTGTCGGCTTGCGCCAGCGCGGCGTCCCGAGTCGCCGGTCGGCGTCGCAGGACATCGGCAGTCATCAGCAGTATCTCGATCAGGTCATGCCCCTGCCCGGCCAACTCGCCGAACACCGACGCCATCTCTTCGGATCGGCCCGCCTTGCCATAGACATGGCCAAGGGCTGCGAGATAGCAGACCTGCCGCCCCGACGCCTCGGCGGCCTCCTCCAGCCGGGCGACCGCCGCCTGCACCATCCCGGCCTCCAGCAGCGTATCGGCCTCGCGCTTGAGATAGAGCGGCTCCTCGGGATGGGCGCGCAGCGCCGCCCGATTGCGTGCCAACGCCGCGTCATGCTCGCCCAGATCGCGCAACATCACCGAGGCCGCGCTTTCGAGCTGCGGCGCGCCGGCGATCCGCGCATTGTTTTTTTCCAGTCGGGCAAGGCCGTTTCGGATCCGAGTGTGGTTCCAGAACCCGCGCCCGACCCGCTTGCCATGGATCATCCGCCAGTCGCGCAGAGCGATCTCCCAGGGATAGGAGACCTTGCCCTTGGCGCGCCAACCCTGCGGCGGTTCCACCGCATTGAGCTGGTTGAGATAGGGATCCCCGCCGGGGAAGAGATTGCCCTTTCGCACGATCATCCGCGCATCGATGGGATAGCTCGGGGCCGCCTCAAGGATCCCGGCCGAGAGCAGCGCCGACAGCACGCTCGGCATGATCTGGTCCATCGGCCCAAGCCACCAGGCCGCATGGGCCCAACGATGCGCCTCCCGCGCCTCGCCCGCCTGAAGATGCGCCAGCGCCGCATGGGCCGCGACCGAGCAGAGCGCTTCATCGCCCGAAACGGGGCGCGACCAGGCCGCCTTGTGCACTTTCTTTGCCCCCGCGAGGTCCGTGCACTCGACGCAGAGTTCGCTGATTGCAGGATAGATGTAGGGCTTGGAAAACCCGCGATTGACCTGCGTCGCCAGCAGGGTTCGGGCCCGCGCCGCCTCGCCCCGTCCGCGCAGATGGGCCATGACAAAGGGAAAACACTGACCCATGTCGCCATCGCCAAGAAAGTGTTTCCTGGGACTGTCCATGCGCGAGATCAGCAGTTCCACCGCCTCGGAATGTTCTTCGGCGGTCAGCGCATCTTCGACCGGGTAGACCGTGCCGCCCCCCATCGTCGCTGCCGTCTGCGAGAAGGCGGAATGCGGCGGACCGAAGATCTCCTTGCAGCGCGACATGGCGAAAAGCTCGAGGAAATCACGCTGGCCAAGCTTGAGGTCCTCGTCCCCCACCAGTTCCTCGAAGGTCATTACGCGGTCGCCGCCGGCCGCCTTGAGTTGGTCGACCTCGTATTTCGTATCCGAGAAGACCAGGCAGGCCGCCTCCGGATCTTCGAGCTGACGCTTGAGATGGACCTCGTAGAATTCGCGCGGGATGTATTTGTTCGGCCAGAGCTTCTGAGAGGTGATCGGATTGGAGATGATGTCTCCGCGGCGGATGTGATAGGCGCTCAGATGGGTACCGGCGAGCTTTTCGTCGATCCGTTCGGAGACGCGGCGGATCGTGTCGCAGAATCCGATCCCGTCGAAACAGGCCGCCAGCCGTTTGGCGACCGGGGCGTCTTCTTCCCAGGGCAGCACCGTCGTGCCGACCGCCCGCTGCGACAGGAACCCGGCGCCGGACGCTATGGCGGCGCGAAACTCGGCCTCCGTGTTGCGATGCGTGGCGTCGAGATCGTCAAGAGCAGCCCATTGCTCCGCCGAAAGCTCTCCGGGGACGAACCTGCGGTCGACAAATTCCGGCGTGAAGATATCGGTCGGCTCGCGCAGCTCCTCGGCCGTGCGCCCATGGCTGACCCAGGCGATGACATAGGGGATATCATAGTCGCGCGAGATCCGGATGGCGTTGAGGATCGAGATCAACCGCCCGCCCATGCGGTCGTTCCGATGCGCAACGATCCTGCCGCTCAGGTCCGGCCCCTGCTCCATGGAATCCTCCTTTCGGCTCTTGCCGCATGATGCGCCGCACAGAGAGCGAGGTAAACGGCGGAAGTTGGGCGGGGCCCAGCCCTTCGCCGGGCGCAGATCGGAAATGCCGCAGCTGCAAACCCAAGGTCGCATTTGCAGTTTCCAAAAGAGTCGCTACTGTGCCGCCCGAACCGGCAGTTTGGTCAGGTGATCCGGCATTGGGGGAATGCCGCGCCGCGCCATCCGGATTGAGGAACATCACGCAATTGCTTGTGAGGGAAAGACAAATGACTGACACCCAGACGCCCGACATTCTGTATACAAAGGTAGACGAAGCGCCCGAACTGGCCTCGGCCTCGCTCCTGCCGATCATCCGCAAATTCGCCTCTGCCGCCGGAATCAATGTCGGTACCAAGGATATTTCGGTCGCGGGCCGTATCCTGTCGACCTTCCCCGAATATCTCTCGGAAGATCAGCGTATCTCGGACGATCTCGCGGAACTGGGCGGGCTGGTAAAAACGCCTGAGGCCAATGTCATCAAGCTGCCGAACATCTCGGCCTCCGTGCCGCAGCTCACCGCGGCCATCGCCGAGCTGCAAGGCCAGGGGTTCGCGGTGCCGGACTACCCCGAAGAGCCGTCCACCGACGAGGAAAAGGCCGTCCGCGCCAAGTATGACGCGATCAAGGGCTCGGCCGTGAACCCGGTGCTGCGCGAGGGCAACTCGGACCGCCGCGCGGCCAAGGCGGTGAAGAACTACGCACAAGCCAACCCGCATTCGATGGGAACATGGTCCGCCGACAGCAAGACCAAGGTCTCGTCCATGTCCGGCAACGATTTCTACGCCAACGAGAAATCCGTCACCGTCACGGCCGCTCAGGCCGGCCCCGCCAAGATCGAGTTCGTCGCCGCGGATGGCTCTGTCGGCGGCATGAAGGATGCCTGGCCGCTTGAGGAAGGCACGATCTGTGACGCGACCTTCATGTCGGTCAAGGCTCTCTCCGCATTCCTCGCCGACGCGATCGCGGACACCAAGGCCGACGGCACGATGTTCTCGCTGCACCTGAAGGCAACGATGATGAAGGTCTCGGACCCGATCATCTTCGGCTACGGCGTCAAGGCCTGGCTCGCGCCGGTCTTCGAGAAATTCGGCTCCGAGCTGGAAGCCCTTGGCGTCAATGCCAATTCCGGCATGGGCGACCTGCTGGAGCGGGTCAAGGACAACGCGGAGATCATGGCGGCCATCGAGGCTGTGACTGCCGAGCGCCCCTCGATCTACATGGTCGATAGCGACAAGGGCATCACCGGCCTGCACGTCCCCTCCGATGTCATCATCGACGCCTCCATGCCGGCCGTGATCCGCGCCGGCGGCAAGGGCTGGGACCAGACCGGCGCCAAGGGCGACGCCAATTGCGTTATCCCCGACCGCTGCTACGCGTCGATCTATGACGAGGCGATCAACTTCTTCAAAGCCAATGGCGCGCTGGACCCGACCACGGCGGGCGCTGTCGCCAATGTCGGCCTGATGGCGCAGAAGGCGGAAGAATACGGCTCCCACCCTACCACGTTCGAGGCCCCGGCCGATGGCACGATCCGCGTTGTCGCGGCCAATGGCGATGTGCTTCTGAGCCACGATGTCGAGGCCGGCGATATCTGGCGCGCCTGCACCGTGAAGAAAGCGCCGATCGAGAACTGGATCCAGCTCGCCCTGGACCGCCAGCGTCTGACGGGTTCGGAAGCGATCTTCTGGCTCGATGCCAATCGCGCCCATGACGCGCAGTTGATCGAATATGTGAAACCCGCACTGGAAGCCGCTGGTGTTGCAGAAAAATTCCTGATCATGGCGCCGCGTGAAGCGACCCGCCAGTCGCTGGAGACGATCACCGCCGGAAAGGACAGCATCGCCATCACCGGCAACGTCCTGCGGGATTACCTGACGGATCTCTTCCCGATCCTGGAGCTTGGCACCTCGGCCAAGATGCTCTCGATCGTCAAGCTGATGAATGGCGGCGGCCTGTTCGAGACCGGCGCCGGTGGCTCCGCGCCCAAGCATGTCCAGCAACTCGTGGCCGAAGGTCACCTCCGCTGGGATTCCATGGGTGAGTTCTGTGCGCTTGGCGAGAGCTTCAACTTCCTCGCCGATAGCAAGGGCAACGCCAAGGCCGGTGTGCTCGGCGCCGCTGCCGAGGCCGCAACCCAGGGCATTCTGGATGACAACCGGTCGCCGTCGCGCAAGGTTGGCCAACCCGACAACCGCGACAGCCATTACTGGTTCGCCCGCTACTGGGCCGAAGCGCTGGCCGCACAATCCGACGATGCCGATCTGGCAGCCTATTTTGCGCCCATCGCCACGGCCCTGGCCGATGGCGAAGACGCGATCCTCGGTGAACTTGCAGCCGCACAAGGGCCGGCCGCCGATCTCGGAGGCTACTACAACACTGACCCGGCCAAGACCGCCACGGTGATGCGCCCCTCGGCAACGCTGAACGCGATCATCGGCTGAAGAAAGACCCGATGAAAGAAATGGTGCCCGTCCCGGTAACGGGGCGGGCATTTCGTTTCCATACGGGATAGTCCAGACGGCCCGGAGCTCCTGCGGATAACCGCAATGAGCCCATCCTCCCATTTTCTGCGCCTTGCGCGAGTGACCTTCGCGCAATATGGATCAAGCTCGAACCTGGGATTGGCGTTTTTTCTTCCGTTCTTGTCAGGCTCTGTCCATTAAGAATGCGAGTCCAGTAACTCTGCTTCCCGAAAATGCGAAAAAGTCTCTTCAACATAATTCGAACGATCACTCTTGCCTTTGGTCTTCTGTCGCTCGTCTGGTCTGTAAAATTCCTCAAAGAGGTGCTCATTTCCGGTCTGGCAAGCGAAAGAAGCCAGTGGATGTGGCAATGGGGGCGTTGGGCATTAGCGGTTTTCTTGGCAGGCGGATTTCTTTCCTACCTCCTCAGGGAACGCACTGGCGCAGAGCGTTTGGAGGCATCGCAAAACACAACTTCCAAGCCTGATCCCAAGGAGGATGTTTCAGGTCAAACACTCCACGAGCAGCTGTACTACAAGGCATATGAGAAAAGCCGAAACCCCAAGACCATGACAAAACGCGAAAGCGTTACGTACAATGCCTATGCTCTTTATCTGTACATTGAAGGTGATGGGCTGGATGGCGGGATCGACAATATGGGTGCAAACGAGGCGCGGCAGGCATTGTGGGCTCTGTCGGAGCTGGGGTTGAACAAGCTGGCCAAAGAGATTGAGAGGTTCATCGATTATTTTGAACAGACTGAGCCCAAAACGCAGGAAGACACCAGCCGGCATTTCAGATACTGCCGCGAAATCTACGGGCGGATCGTTTCGCTCGGCTTTGACGAAATCCCGCGGCGACTCGATGACTATCTGAGCGGCTAGGATCCCGATCCGATCCGGTTTGAGACGCTCCAGGGAATCGTGCCCTTGTGTGGTTCAGTCTGTCAGGTGTTAGCTCTCGTTTTCAAAACACCTCCGCAACGGAAGTTGCGAAAAGGTTGAATTGTCTTGGGCCACGCCATGTGGTGCTGGTATTCATTCGATGTCGGAAAACGGTCATCGGATCTTCTATTGCCAATAACCGCCTCGTCGCGGGATCGCCCCGGTCCTCTACATGAAGGAATCCGCCTCCGCCGCCTTGCGCTCGGCCACGAATGCATCCAGCGCCTCGCGCACAGCCGGATCCATCTCCGGCGCGCGATACTCGGCCAGCAGTTTCTCCACCCGTGCCTGCGCCAGGGTCGCGCTGTCGCGCGCGCCCTCCTCTTCCCAAGTCTCGTAAGGCTTGTAGTCCAGGACATCCGAGCGCCAGAACGCGTCCTTGAAATGGCGCTGCGTGTGCTCGCAGCCGAGATAATGCCCGCCGGGCCCGACCTCGCGCAGCGCATCCATCGCCTGCGCCTCCTCATCCACCTTCACCCCTTCGGCCATCCGGTGCAGCACCCCGAGTTGGTCCGCATCGAGGACAAATTTCTCGAAGGACGCCACCAACCCGCCTTCCAGCCAGCCGCAGGCATGGAGCA
Source organism: Tropicimonas sp. TH_r6 (assembly GCF_033101155.1). NCBI lineage: Bacteria > Pseudomonadati > Pseudomonadota > Alphaproteobacteria > Rhodobacterales > Roseobacteraceae > Tropicimonas > Tropicimonas sp. TH_r6. The sequence continues at coordinate 229,437 of NZ_JAWMPX010000002.1, read as the reverse complement.
TGAAATTCACCCCCGACAGCAGGCCCGTATTGAGCGAGTTCGAGGTCTCGTAGGCCGCCTGCGCGTCTGGCAGCTTGGAGCCGTTGAAGGAGCCGGCCGAGCGATAGGGCAGCCCGAGCCGCCGCGCGAGTTGCCCCGCGCCATAGGTGATCTGTGCGGCCTCGGGGGTTCCGAAGGTCGGCGCGCCGGAATTCATGTCGATCGAGGTAACGAAAGCGCCCATGATCACCGGCGCCCCCGGCTTGACGAGCTGCGAATAGGCGACGCCGGCCAGCACCTCGGCCAGCACCTGGGTCAGCGTCCCGGCCACCGAGACCGGCGCCATCGCACCGCCGACGATGAAGGGCGAGATGATGCAGGCCTGGTTGGCCGCGGCATAGACTTCCAGCGCCCCCATCATCGTTGCGTCGAAGGTCAGCGGCGAATTGATGTTGATCAGCGAGGTCATGACCGTGCGCCCGTCGAGCCCGCCGAAGAGGATCTCGCACATATCGACCGAATCCCGCGCCCGGCTCGGCTCCGTAACCGAGCCCATGAAGGGCTTGTCCGACAGCGTCATATGGGCGTGCAGCATGTCCAGGTGCCGCTTGTTCACGGCGATATCCGTCGGCTCGCAGACCGTTCCGCCGGAATGATGCAGCCATTTGGACATGTAGCCCAGCTTCACGAAATTGCGGAAATCCTCGATCGTCGCGTAGCGCCGCCCTCCTGCAATGTCGCGCACGAAGGGCGGGCCATAGACCGGCGCCAGCACGAGATTGCGTCCGCCGATCTCCACAGAGCGATCTGGGTTGCGCGCGTGTTGCACGAAGCTGCCCGGCGCCGTGGCGCAGAGCTTGCGCGCCAGCCCGCGCGGAATCCGCACCCGCTCGCCGCTCACATCCGCGCCTGCGGCCTTCCAGCGCTCGAGCGCCGCCGGGTTCTCTACGAAAGCCACGCCGATCTCTTCCAGAACCGTCTCGGCATTGGCCTCGATGATCTGCAAGGCCGCCTCGTCGAGAATATCGAGATTCGGAATGTTGCGTTCGATATACTTGGCGCATTCGATCTTCACCGCCGTGCGTTCAGCCCGCCGTGCAGCCCCGCCACCGCCGCGCCGCCGTGTCTTCACTTCAGCCATGTCGCATTCCTCGCCAGTTCGTCCTTGCAAAAGGTGTAGCGCGGAGCAGCCCCCCGGCCGGACGCGATTTGCGGCACCTGCGGGGAGAAAGCGACATCCTGCCGCCCGGGCACCCTAGGGCATGGCCAGCACCACGACGCCAGAGCGCCGACGCGCGCTCACATCCTCATGGGCGGCGCGGGCCTCGTCGAGCGGGTAGATCCGATCGAGCACGGGGCGCAGCGTGCCAGCCGTCACCATGGCACTGAGCGTTTCGAGATCCTCCCGACGGTCGGGGCTGACGCCGATCACAACCTTCGGGCCCTTCCGGAACCGGTTGGTGAGCGCTGCGAAGAGGGTGGCGCAATCGAGATCCAGCGGCACATAGCGCCCCGTCTCCCGCAATGCTCCGCGCGCCGCGCCGAAGCTCGACGCGCCGACGCAATCGAAGATCACGTCCCATGTCGTGCCCGATGCCGCGAAATCCTCCTGCCGGTGATCGAAGACCCGCTCAGCCCCCAACTCCCGCACCAATTCGGCATTGCGCGCACCGCAAACCGCGTCCACATCGGCCCCGAGCGCTCGGGCGATCTGCACCGCGTGAACGCCGACCCCGCCGGAGGCACCGAGCACCAGCACCCGCTCACCGGGCTTCAGCTTCGCGAAGTCCCGCAGGAAGACCAACGCGGCCAGGCCGCCAAAAGGCAGGCTCGCGGCCTCCTGCGCCGAGAGCCGCTCCGGTCGGGCCGCGATAGCGCCCGCCGCCTTCACGATCAGGTACTCCGCATGTGCCCCGGCCCCACCCTCGGCAAAGCCGAAGACCGGCTGTCCCTGTTGAAAGCTCGAAACACCCTCGCCAAGGGCGTCGATCCGGCCCGCAAAAGCCCCGCCAAGCACCGGCTTGCGTGGTCGGAAGAGGCCGAACATCAACCGCCCCGGCAGCACGGTGAAGGACGGGAACGCCGCCTCCCGCAGCCGCCAGTCGGCGCTTGTCACCGCCGCCGCCTCGACCCGAACCCGCACCTCGCCCGGTTGCGGCTCCGGTCGCGCAATCTCCTGCACGGTAACCACCTCCGGTCCGCCATATTCTCTGTAGAGTGCCGCTTTCATCACGTGTTCCTTCGTCCTGCGATCCTGTTGACGCAACGCTACCCATGCGGATCTCGCGAGTGAATTGACCAATTCCTGCGAACTGCTATGCAGAAACGCATGGATTGGCGATCAGTGAAATTCGACTGGAACCGCGCCCGGGCCTTCCTTGTGACCGCCGAGGAAGGCTCGCTTTCGGCAGCGGCCCGGGCGTTGGAGATGTCCCAGCCAACACTTGGCCGACAGGTCACAGCGTTGGAGGAGGAGCTGGGGCTGGCGCTGTTCGAACGCAGCGGGCGCGGGCTGGCGCTGACCCCGGCGGGGTTGGAGCTGCTGGCCCATGTCCGCGCCATGGGTGAGGCGGCCAGCCGGGTCTCCATCGCCGCGACCGGGCAGTCGCAGCGGATCGAGGGCGATATCTGCATCACCGCCTCGGACATTTATGCCGCCTACCTGCTGCCGCCGATCATCGCCCGCGTCCGGCGCGAACATCCCGGCATCCGGATCGAGATCCGCGCCAGCAATGACATCGCCGATCTGCGCCGCCGTGAGGCCGATATCGCCATCCGAAACACACGCCCCGAGGATCCGGCGCTGATCGCCCGCAAGATCCGCGATGACACCGCGCGGCTCTACGCCACGTCGGATTACATCGCCACCCTGCCTCAACCGATCACGCAGGAGAGCCTGCGCGTGGCGCAATTCGTCGGCTTCGATCACGGGCCGACCTATCGCGACCAGCTTCGCGCGTTCGGAATCGCACTGGAGGCGGAGAATTTTCCGCTGATCACCGCCGATCACGTCGTGCAGTGGCAATTGGTCAAACAGGGGCTGGCCATTGGCGTCGTGCCGACCAGCCTTGGCGATACGGACCCGGTGGTGCGGCGTGTGCTGCCGGAGCTTGCACCGATCACCTTCCCGATCTGGCTGGTCGCACATCGCGACCTGGCCACCGCGCGCCGCATTCGGGCGGTGTTCGACATTCTCGTCGACGCCCTGTCGCACGGTTGAAACGCCAGCCCCGCCCCCTGCCCCTTGCGTCTGCCCGCTGAGAAATCTACTCAGTCCTCATGACCAGCCAGACCCATGACCGCCTCCTGATTATCGACTTCGGCAGCCAGGTGACCCAGCTCATCGCCCGTCGCCTGCGCGAGTTGAATGTCTATTGCGAAATCCACCCCTATCAGAAGGTGGATGACGCCTTCCTGCGCGAGATGTCCCCGAAAGCGGTGATCCTCTCGGGCGGCCCCGACAGCGTCACCCGCGAGGGCAGCCCCCGCGCACCGCAATCGCTCTTCGAGATGGGCCTGCCGATCCTCGGGATCTGCTACGGCCAGCAGGTGATGATGCACCAGCTTGGCGGCAAGGTCGAAAGCGGCCACGGCACCGCCGAGTTCGGACGCGCCTATGTCACGCCGCCCGCAGCCAAGCTCGACATTCTCGACGGCTGGTTCAGCGACGGTCGCGAGCAGGTCTGGATGTCGCATGGCGACCATGTCAGCGAAATCGCGCCGGGCTTCGAGGTCTACGGCTCCTCGCCCAACGCGCCCTTTGCCATTACCGCCGACGCCTCGCGCCACTTCTATGCCGTGCAGTTCCACCCGGAAGTGCACCACACGCCGAACGGCGCAAAGCTCTATGAAAACTTCGTCCGCATGGCCGGGTTCGAGGGCGACTGGACCATGGGCGCCTATCGCGAGGAAGCCATCGCGCGCATTCGCGAAGAGGTCGGCGACAAGAAGGTCATCTGTGGCCTCTCCGGCGGTGTGGACAGCTCGGTCACCGCGATCCTGCTGCACGAGGCTATCGGCGACCAGCTCACCTGCGTCTTTGTCGATCACGGGTTGCTGCGCAAGAACGAGTCCGAAGAGGTCGTCGCGATGTTCCGCGACAATTACAATATCCAGCTCATCCACGCGGATGAGAAGGAACTGTTCCTCGGCGAATTGGACGGTCAATCCGATCCCGAGACCAAGCGCAAGATCATCGGCAAGCTCTTCATCGACGTGTTCCAGAAACATGCCGACACGATTGAGGACGCGGAATTCCTCGCGCAGGGAACGCTTTACCCGGACGTGATCGAGTCGGTGAGCTTCTCCGGCGGCCCCTCGGTCACGATCAAGTCGCACCACAATGTCGGCGGGCTGCCCGAGAAGATGGGGCTGAAACTGGTCGAGCCGCTGCGCGAGCTGTTCAAGGACGAGGTCCGCGCCCTGGGGCGCGAGCTGGGCCTGCCGCAGAGCTTCATTGGCCGCCACCCTTTCCCCGGCCCGGGTCTGGCCATCCGCTGCCCCGGCGAGATCACCCGTGAGAAACTCGATATCCTGCGCGAAGCCGACGCGGTCTATATCGACCAGATCCGCAAACACGGGCTCTATGACGAGATCTGGCAGGCTTTCGTGGCGATCCTTCCCGTCCGCACCGTCGGCGTGATGGGCGACGGGCGGACCTATGATTTCGCCTGCGCGCTGCGCGCCGTGACGAGCGTCGACGGCATGACCGCCGACTACTACCCGTTCTCCCACGAGTTCCTCGGCGAGACGGCAACGCGGATCATCAACGAGGTGCCGGGGATCAACCGCGTCACCTATGACATCACCTCCAAGCCTCCGGGGACCATCGAATGGGAATGATCGTGACGGGCTATCTCGACGCGCCAGAAGAGCGCGCCGATGAGATCGCCACAGCCTTCGAAGACCATGCGCGGCTGAGCCGGCAGGAACCGGGTTGCGAGCTGTTCGAGGTGAATCAGGACAGCGCCATTGTTGGCCGTTTCCACATCAACGAGCGCTATACCGACGCCGACGCCCTCGAGGCCCACAAGGACCGCATGGCCAGCTCCGACTGGGCGCGCGTCAGCGCCGGCCTGACGCGCAATATCGACGTTCGGGAAGGCTGACCCTTGTCCACTGATCGCGGGCTTTCGCATCGGGCCGGCCTCGGCACGCCCCATATCGTCTATTTCTTCGACGAGGGCTTCCTGCCCTGTTCGCTGGTCTCGATCCATTCGGTGCTGGCACGCCTGCCCGGCCGTGCCCGGCTGACGCTGCACCCGACCTTCGAGAGCAAATGGCTCGCCCGTGATGTCGCAGCGCTCTCGGAGCGCTTTCCGGCGGCGGAGATCACCGTCCGCGAGGTCGATCTCACGCCCTGGCGTGCCCTCCCGCGCGGCCGCCTGCCGCTGGCGGCGCGCTCCCGGCTGCTTCTGCCCTCGATCCATTCCGGCCGCGTGCTCTACCTCGATGGTGACGCGCTCGCCCGGCGCGATCTGACGCCGCTCTGGAATGTCGATCTCAAGGGCAGATGCATCGGTGCGGCGCTGGCGCCCGGTGTGCAGGCCGCCCTTGAACGCCATGAGAAAAGCAGCTCGCAAGCCGCTCGAAAGGCTGGGGAAAAGACGCTCGCCCGTGGCGAGAGGCTCGACGGGATCGACATGCGCCGTTACTGGAATTCCGGCGTGATGGTGCTCGATCTGGACGCGATTACGACCAAGGGGTTGGCCCCGCGTATGATGGATATAGAGGCCACGGCGAAATACACCTCGCGCGATCAGGACTGGCTCAACATGGTCTTTCGCGACGAGACCGAGATCCTCGATCCGATCTGGAATTCCGGCTGGGGAAACCCGCGCACGGACAAGGGCTATGTCTCGCCAGAACTGCGTGCGTATTTCCGATTGAGCCGTGAAGATCCGGCCGTAATGCATTATACCGGCTTCGAAAAACCGTGGCAGGCCGCGCGCCCGCCCTTCAAGCTGCACCTTCTGACCAAGCCCGGGGAACGCCGGTTGCGCGCGCGCTACTGGGCCGAGTTCCAGGCCGAGAAAACGGCGACCGAAGCCGTGCTTGGGCGGCCGCTCTGGTCATGACGGAAGGCCACCCGCTTCGCGCTGGCCTCTGGATGCTCGCCGCCATCGGCTCCTTTTCGACCATGGCCGTCGCCGGGCGCGAGGTCTCCTTTGCCCATGACACGTTCGAGATCCTGCTCTATCGCTCCATCGTCAGCTTCTGCATCGTGCTGGTCATCGGCGGTGCGACGGGCGCGCTGCGGCAGGTCAACACGCAGAACATGCGCCTGCACCTGCTGCGCAACACCTCCCATTTCATCGGCCAGAACCTGTGGTTCTACGCCCTCGCCCTGCTGCCGCTGGCGCAGGTCATCTCGCTGGAATTCACCTCGCCGATCTGGGTGGCGCTGCTGGCGCCGCTCGTTGTCGGCGAGGCGTTGACTCGGCGCTCCGGCCTTGCCGCGCTGGTCGGGTTCATCGGCGTGGTCATCGTCGTCCGGCCGGAAATCGGTGGGCTTTCGCCGCCGATGTTCGCCGCGCTCGGCTCTGCCGTCGGCTTCGCCTTCTCGGCGCTCTTCACCCGCAAACTGACCCGCACCGCCTCCATCACGTGCATCATGTTCTGGCTGACCTTGATGCAGGCGATCATGGGCCTGATCTGCGCCGGGCTCGACGGCCAGATCGCCCTGCCGACCGCGCCGGCAATGCCCTGGCTGGCACTGATCGGGCTCTCTGGCCTCTCCGCGCATTTCTGCCTCTCATCCGCGCTCTCGCTGGCCCCCGCCACCACGGTCATGCCAATGGATTTCCTCCGTCTACCGGTACTCACCCTGATCGGTCTTCTACTATACGGCGAGCCGGTCGACGCCTTGGTGATTCTCGGTGCCGCGCTGATCTTCGCAGCGAACTGGCTGAACCTCAGCCCGTCGCGAAGGTTCAAGCGCTAACAGTGACTTACGCAGGGAAAGATGTGACCGCAGAGTCGCAAAGATCCTCGCGACGTCACGTAATAAATTGGAAGGTTTGACCCCCGCCGACCCCCCTTAATATTGTGGCAACAATATAAAACGATAAACGAAGCGGCGTGTTACGGGCGCGCTGCCACCTGTACACTCACGAGGGAAGAGAATCGCATGAGAAAGCTTGCGACGAGTATATCTGTTATCGCGGCAACGGCCGGGGGGGCCTTTGCCGGTGGACTTGATCGGACCGGCCAGACAATCAACGCCCTGTTCGAAGCGGGCGGCGAGAATGGCCACTATCTCGAACTGTCCTTTGCCCATACCACTCCGGATCTCTCGGGCGAAGGTGTCGGTCGAGAATTCGACGCACCGCTGGATGTGTTCAACATCAGCGGCGGCACCAAGTATAACGATGTCGGCAATTCCTTCTGGAATGTCGGCGCGGCGATCAAGTACCAGTTCAGCGACCGTGTCTCGGGCGCGCTGATCTTCGACCAACCTTACGGCGCCGATATCGAGTATAATGGCGATCCGGGAACGACGGAGCTTGGCGGCACCTTCGCCCGGGCCGACACCAACGCCCTGACGGCCTTGCTGCGCTACAAGTTCAACGAACGCTGGAGCGCCCATGGCGGCCTGCGCTACCAGACAGTCGAGGGCGAGATTGGCCTGAGCGGCCTGTCGTATGGCCTGACCAGCGAACAGATCGGACAGGTACGGGCTGGCGCGGCGGCAGGCCTTGTGGCGAGCGGCATTCCCGAGGCCATCGCGGCGGCTGCGGCCGCGAGCGTGACGGTGCCTTCGGTCAATGGCTATGACGTCAAGCTTGACAGGGACGAAGCCCTGGGCTGGGTGGCCGGTGCGGCCTACGAGATTCCGGAGATCGCGCTCCGCGTCGCGCTGACCTATTCCTCCGAGATCACCCATAACATGCAGACGACCGAAAACGGCCTCGCCGCCTACGGCCTGCCGGACGGTCTGACCTCGACCACCGAAGTGAAGACGCCGCAATCGGTCAACGTGGAATTCCAGACCGGCGTGGCCGAGGACACGTTGCTCTTTGGCTCGGTCCGCTGGGTGGACTGGAGCGTGTTCCGCATCGATCCCAAATATTTCACCGACGTCACCGGAGTTGGCCTGGTTGAGCTGGAAGATACGACGACCTACCAGCTCGGTGTCGGACGCCAGTTGACCGAGCAATGGGCCGGCTCGCTGGCCGTCTCCTACGAGGCCGAAACCGACAAGCTGGTCTCGCCGCTGGCGCCGTCCAACGGCTTGTGGGCGCTGGCAGTCGGGGCGTCCTATGACATGGGCGACGTCAAGATCTCTGGCGGCGCCCGCTACACCTGGCTGGGCGATGCCCACCCGGAAACGGGGACGCCGGACGTACAGCGCGCCGATTTCGCCGACAACAACGCGCTCTCGCTGGGGCTGCGGATCGGTTACGATTTCTGATCCGGACCACGCTCGCGGACAGGGCCAGACCGGGCCGGACAGGAAAGGCCTCGCCGTATGGCGGGGCCTTTTTCGGTGCGGCGGATCGGGAAAGAGAAGATCGATCGAAGCGCATGTCGGGAGCGCCCTCGCCCCGTCTCATCGGCCCGTGATGGCTCTCGACGAGTTATCTGTCTTGAAGCTGGCCGGTCTGCGATCCATGTCGTATAAGCGGTGTCAGGTGTGGCGAAAGGGGCAACCCCATGCGAATCCTTGTTTCTGTCGCGCTGGCCGTGGCGATCATGGCAGCATTGGTAATTGGTATAACGCTCGCGGGACGCGCAGTGTCCCGCTCGGCGGGACAAGCGGTTCGGGAAGGGCCCATGCGCAGCGGTTTCCTGCCGCGCGTCGCCTATATCCTGCTCTGGTTCCTGATCTTCGGCACCGCCAGCGGTTTCATCGGAGGCGCCTGATGGCACAAAAATTCGGCGGGAAATACTCGCCTGACGGAACGGATGATCGCCCCGGCACGCGCAGCGGCAACCTTCCCCCGCCAGCGTCGGCCAGTCTGCCCATCCGTGGCAAGGCGCGCGGCAACTTGCTCTATATCGCGCCGGTCCCCCTGCTCTTCACCGCCTTCGGACAGGACGCCGTCGGAATGGCGCTGGATTTTGCCGCTGCCGGCACGCTTTTTTTCGGTGCTTTCACCCTGTTCGAGGGGCTGAAGGCAGAGGCGGCTTTCGAGGAACGCAAGGTCGCCCGACGCCCGGCCATTCCGCGCAAGATCATCGCCGCGACCCTGGCCGGCCTCGGCGTTACCCTCGCCGCTTTCTCGCCCGAGACGGGCGGCATCGCCCAACCGCTGATTTATGGCGTTATCGCTACGATCCTCCACATTGCTGCCTTCGGCCTCGATCCGCTGTCGGACAAGAATGTCGAGGGCGTGGACCAGTTCCAGCAGGACCGCGTCGCCCGCGTCATCGACGAGGCCGAGGACCAGCTCGAGAAGATGGGGAGCGCTATTCAGCGCGCCGGGGATCGCAAGCTCGAGCGCCGTGTCGAGGGCTTCCAGGCGACGGCCCGACAGATGTGCCGCACCGTCGAGGAGGACCCGCGCGACCTGACCGCGGCGCGCAAGTTCCTCGTCGTCTACCTGCAGGGCGCCGCCGCGGCGACCGTCAAATTCGCCGATCTCTACGCCCGCAACCGTGACCCGGCGGCGCGCGAAAACTATGTTGCGCTGCTCGACGATCTGGAGCGCAATTTCTCCGCAAAGACGGAAACGCTGATGGTCTCGGATCGCACTGATCTGGATGTCGAGATCGAGGTGCTGCGCGATCGGCTGCAGCGCGAAGGCGTCAGAATGAATTGACCATCGAATTTCAGGAAGGAACAGGACATGTCGCAGGAAATCCAGGCCAAGGCCACCGAGGTCGAAACGCAAGTCAAGGAAGTCACGGAAGTGCTGCTGCCCGAACCCGCCCCGGCCGCGGATATCGTGCCGCTTGAAAAGGCCGATGCGGAGCTTGGCACCGCCATTCGCAAGCGGATGGACGAGATTGACATGGGGGACACGAATTCTATCGTCTCCTTCGGCTCTGCCGCGCAGGCCGAACTGCAACAGATCTCGCAGGCGATGCTGGCCGATGTGAAGAACAAGGATGTGGGCCCCGCGGGCAACTCCCTGCGCGACATTGTCGGCACCATCCGTGGTTTCTCGGTCGACGAGCTGGACCCGAACCGCAAGCGCTCCTGGTGGGAGAGGCTGCTCGGAAAAGCGGAGCCGATCGCCAATTTCATGGCGAAATATGAGGATGTGCAGGGCCAGATCGACAAGGTCACCGACGACCTGCTCGGCCATGAGCACACGCTGCTGAAGGACATCAAGTCGCTCGACCTGCTCTATGACAAGACGCTGGCCTTCTATGACGAGCTGGCGCTCTATATTTCCGCCGGTGAGGCCAAGATCTCGGAGCTGGACACCACTGCCATCCCGGCCAAGGAAGCGGCGGTTCAGGCTGCGCCTGAGGGAGAACAGGTGATGGAGGCGCAGGAGCTGCGCGACCTGCGCGCCGCCCGCGACGACCTCGAACGCCGGGTGCACGATCTCAAGCTGACCCGTCAGGTCACGATGCAGTCCCTGCCCTCGATCCGCCTCGTGCAGGAGAATGACAAGAGCCTCGTCACCAAGATCAACTCGACCCTCGTCAACACCGTTCCGCTCTGGGAGACGCAACTGGCGCAGGCCATCACCATTCAGCGCTCGGCCGAGGCCGCGGATGCCGTTCGGGGCGCCAATGACCTGACCAACGAGTTGCTCACGGCCAATGCCAAGAACCTTCGATCGACCAACAAGACGGTGCGCGAGGAGATGGAGCGCGGCGTCTTCGATATTGAGGCGGTCAAACAGGCCAATGCGGACCTGATCGCGACGATCAACGAAAGTCTTCAGATCGCGGATGAAGGCAAGAAGCGGCGCGCGGCGGCCGAAGAGGATCTAATCACCATGGAACACGAGCTGCGCGACACGCTGGCCTCGGCCAAGGCGCGCGAAACCGGGCTGGGCGACACCACCGCCACTGCCGTGCCGTCGAACTGATCGATGATGGGCGGTCGTACCAGGCTTCGAGCCGGGCTGCTGGCGATGTCGCTGGCGGCATTGGCGGCGTGCGAGCCGACCGCCCCCATCACCTCCCCCACGCCGGCCGCGCGCCCCGAACGGGCCGCGCCCGAGCCGGAAAGCCAATCGCCGACGACACGGTCCCAGACCTCCTACGAGCTGGCGCGTTACTACAAGCGCGTGCAGGCAGACCTTCTGACGCAAGGATTGCTGCGCACCGATGGCGGCGGGCCCGACACGCCGTTCGCGGCCCATAACCTCGCCAATAATTTCGTCCGCATCGCGCTCTATGACGAATATGTCTCCCGTGGCGGTAGGCTGGTTGCGCAACAGACCGCCTCCCGCCTGCGCCGCTGGGAGATGCCTGTCCGGCTGCAGATGCATTTCGGCCAGACCATCGACCCCGCGCAGCGAACCCGCGACAGCAACGCGCTCGCGTCTTATTCCCGCCGGCTCCGGCAGGCCACGGGCCATTCGATCGCGATGGCGCAGTCCAATGGCAATTTCCATGTGCTCGTCATGCACGAGGATGATCGCCGCAAGTCCGGCCCGCTGCTGCGCCAGCTCGTGCCCGGCATCGATGAAACGGCCGTGCGCACGGTCGAGAACATGCCGCGCGAAACCTTCTGTCTCGTCTTCGCCTTCTCACGCGGAGAAAACCCCGCCTATACCCGCGCCGTGGCCGTGATCCGGGGCGAGCACCCGGACCTGCTGAGGCTTTCCTGTATCCATGAGGAAGTGGCGCAGGGGATGGGGCTGGCCAATGACAGTCCCAAGGCCCGCCCGTCAATCTTCAACGACGACGAGGAATTCGCGCTGCTGACGACGCATGACGAGTTGCTGCTGCGTATCCTCTACGACCGCCGCCTGCGCACCGGCATGGACGCAACCGAGGCCCGGCCCACCGTGACCCTGATTGCGAATGAACTGATGGGAGGAACCTGACGGACAGCCTGGGACCGGGGTCTTCCCCTGCCCGCGCGTCCCGTTGGTTTCCGGTCAATGTGATCCGAATGCTTGCCCGCCGCGTACACGGTGAAAGCAACGGAGGACATCATGAAAACTCTTCTCACAATCGCGCTGATCCTGACGGCGACCGGCGCCTCGTCGGCCGAATACTGCCTTGTGAAACGCAGCAACAGCGATCCGGTCAAGTGTTTCACCACCCTCGGACAATGCGAATCCAAGGCCAATCGCATGAATGGCTGGAATTGCGAGAAACGCTGACGCGCGACAGCTCCGCGGTGCTGGCAGCCCTTGCCGCCACGAATTGATCGTGGCGCACAGTATTATCGGCCCTCGGCTGTTGGATCGGCGGCGGCGCTGTGCCTATAGTCGTCGCACCTGTTTTCTTGCGAGGACCTGCTGATGGGCATTCTGGATTTTCTCTCCGGCCAATTTATCGACGTCATCCACTGGACAGACGATACCCGCGACACGATCGTGTTTCGTTTCGAGCGCGAGGGGCATGAGATCAAATACGGCGCCAAGCTGACGGTCCGCGAAGGTCAATCGGCTGTCTTCATCCATGAAGGCCAAATGGCGGATGTCTTCACCCCCGGTCTCTACATGCTCGAGACCAACAACATGCCGATCATGACGAGCTTGCAGCATTGGGATCACGGCTTCCAGTCGCCCTTCAAGAGCGAGATCTACTTCGTCAACACCAACCGGTTCACGGACCTCAAATGGGGCACCAAGAACCCGGTCATGCTGCGCGACCCCGAGTTTGGCCCGACCCGCATCCGCGCCTTCGGGACCTATTCGATCAAGGTGACGGACCCGGCACGGTTCATGATCGAGATCGTCGGCACCGATGGCGAGTTCACCACCGACGAGATCACCTTCCAGATCCGCAATATCATCGTGCAGGAAAGCTCCCGCGTGATGGCGGCCTCCGGCATACCAGTGCTCGACATGGCAGCGAATACCGGCGAGATGGGCAAGCTGATTGCCAAGGCCGTCTCGGAGACGCTCGCGGAATACGGCCTCACGATGCCAGAATTTTACATTGAAAACATATCCTTGCCGCCCGCTGTTGAAGCTGCGCTCGATAAGAGGACCTCGATGGGGCTGGCGGGAGACCTGAACAAGTTCACACAATATTCCGCCGCCGAGGCGATGACGGCCGCGGCCCAGAACCCGGGCGGAGGTGGCGGCATGGGCGCCGGGCTTGGCATGGGGATGGGCATGGCCATGGCCAACCAGATGTCCCAGGCTGGCCCGTGGGGCGCAGCCCCGCAACAGCACCCCGCGCAGCAGCCCTATCAGCCGGCCCCCGCTTCGGCCGCTCCCCCTCCGCCGCCGCCGGTGGAGCATGTCTGGCATGTCGCCAAGGCCGGCCAGACTTCCGGCCCCTTCTCCAAGGCGGATATGGGGCGCAAGGCGTCCAGCGGCGAACTGACCCGCGAGACCCATGTCTGGACCCCGGGTCAGGATGGCTGGAAGAAGGCCGAAGATGTGCAGGAACTGGCGCAACTTTTCACCATCCTGCCGCCCCCGCCGCCGCCCGGCATCTGAGAAAACAGGTGACGCGCCGCCTTTGACAAGCGCGCTTGATCGTCAAGGACACATCCACGCCCTGTCAGGAAACTGGCGGGGCGTCTTGCCATTGCGCACGGGGGCTCCGCCACCATCGACAGTGCCCGAAGTATTTTTCAAAGGATGAGCACATGTTCGACGGAACGCAGGCGGGCTTCCGTATCAAGAGCATCAAGCAAGCCCACCCAAGGACCACATCGTGCCCCGTCAAGAGATCCTCGTTGCCCTCGCCGTCACCGCAGCCTCCGTAACCGCCGCCGTCGCCCTGAAAGCCGATGCTCAGGACTACACACCCGCCGAAACCTTTTTCGATCTCAGCGACACGCCCGAGACCGGTATGTTCCCGCAAGGTGGCCCGAAACCCGGTGAAGGCAAACCCTCCGGCCCGCCGCCAACCCAGACGGACGAGACGCTGACAGAGGTCGTGGTGGGGCCTGCGCGGTTCACGGTCGATTATCCGATCTTCGAGGATTTCACTGCTCTGCCTGGTGACGTCGTCTACAGGCGAGAACCGGTCCAGGGCTTTGACCGCCCGGATGGCGACGAAAACTTCTATGAGGTGGTTCTTGTCGAGAGCATGAATGTCAGCTGGGTGCAGGCTGCGATCCTGGCCGAGGGCGAAGGCGGCTATCTCGCCTCCCTGACCTCACCGGAAGAGACCGCCTTTGTGTTCGGGCTCGTCGATGACGACGCGTATTTCTGGGAGTTCCCGGACGATTACACGCCGGACAGCCATTACCGCATCAAGATCGGCCCGTTCCTTGGCGGCGTCCGCGTCTCCGAAACCGAGGATTCCCTTGACGGCTGGCAATGGCTCTCCGGCGAGCCCTGGGAGTACACGAACTGGGTGCAGAACCTTGATGATGGCATCACGGATCGCGACCCGCGCAACAACACCCAGCCGAATGGCAAGGGCCGCCAGAACGTGATGGGGTTCGGCGAGTTGAACGAGCCGGTTCCAACCTGGGGCGATTACTGGGACACCGTTTCGCACTATGGCGAGCGCAGGATGCCCTCGGGCTACAACATGGGCTTCATCATTGAATATGATGAAATGCCGGGCTGAAACGCGTGAGCGTTGGCAGTACGGCTGAGCTCAGCGCGCGTTGAGCACGGTCTGCACAGCGGACGGGTGAAAGTGCGACGACCGCTCGTCACGCTATGCGCGACCCCGGCAACAACCACCGAGCACCCGCCCCGTCATGCGGCTTCGATCGTCCGATGGAGTCACTTCTTCAGCTTTGCCAGCGCCGCGTGCAGTTTCGGCTCATACTCAGCGGTGTAGCTCCAGACCAGCGCCCGGATCTTGCCGTCGCGCAGGATCGCGACCCCGTCGAATTCCGCCGGCGAGACGCCCAACTTCTCAAGTTTGCTGCCGTGGTAGAGGCAGGTGAAACTGGCCCTGTCACCGTCCAGCGTGAGATTTGCGAACTCGACCCGGCCATTGTCCTTGTAGGTGCCGCTCCACCAGGCGCCGATCTGCTCCTTGCCGACAAGCGCCGGCGCCGGCATTCGACTGGACGCAGGCACGACCGTGAACATCGCGTCTTCGGTCAGAAACGCGACGGCGGCCTCGATATCCCCTGCCGAAACTGCCTCATAGGCCGCCTCGACGACGAAGGTGTCCGTGCTGTCTGCCGCGCAGGCGTTCGGCACGGTGAGCGTCAGCGCAAGAGCCAGCGCCGCCACAAGATATGTCAGCTTTTTATGTGACATGGTCTCCTTCCTTTCTGGTTCGCGCCCGCAACCAGCGCCGCCGAACGGGCGCGAATTGACAGTACATTGACGCAAGGTCACCCGCCATGATCCACGTCATGTCCGCGCACGGATTCGTCCCGCCATCCACAGCCGCGTCGGGTTTCGCGCACGCAAAGGCTTGACCATGCCGGAGTCTCGGGCATAGCTCAGGGCGCAATTTGCCGTGGCACGCAGGTCGAGGAGGACACGCATTGTCCGACACTGGATTTTCCGAAGAAGAAGAGGCCCGCGTGGCCGAGAAACACCGTTTCCCCTGCCCGGCCTGCGGCTCGGATCTGCGGTTCTCAGCCGACAAGGGCGATCTGGTGTGCGACCATTGCGGGCATGTCGAACATGTCTCGGCGGTTGGGCGCGAACAGTGGGACGGCGCGCTGCGCGAACTGGATTACGAGGCCGCGCTGCGTCAACAGTTCCCCGTGGAGGAAGTCGTCGAGTTCAAGGCGGCGCATTGCGACAGTTGCGGCGCCGATATCGAGATGTCCCAGCTCGAGCAGGCCAAGGAATGCCCTTTCTGCGCCTCGCCCATCGTCACCGATACCGGCGCGCATCGACAACTCAAGCCGCAAGCCCTTCTGCCCTTCAGGCTCGACGAGAAGAGCGCGCATCAGAAGATGTCGGACTGGCTTGGCCGGCTCTGGTTCGCACCAAACGGGCTGAAGGAATATGCCCGCAAGGGGCGCAGGATGACCGGGATCTACGTCCCCTACTGGACCTATGATGCCGATACGCGCAGCCGCTATTCGGGCCAGCGCGGCGACGATTATTACACCACGCGGACGCGGGTGGTGGACGGCAAGACCCGGACGGAACGGGTCCGCAAGACGCGCTGGCGGCGGGTGACGGGCCGCGTGGCGCGGGACTTCGACGATGTGCTGGTGCTCGCCTCCGACAGCTTGCCGCGCGACTATACCGATGCGCTGGAGCCGTGGGATCTGGGCGAGCTGGTGCCCTATGATCCGAGCTATCTCGCGGGCTATGCCGCAGAGGGCTACTCCGTCGAGCTGAAACCCGGCTTCTCGATCGCGCGGCAGAAGATGGATGCGGTGATCGCCACCGATATCCGCCGCGATATCGGCGGCGACCATCAACGGATTTCCTCTGTGGATACTGACGTCTCCGGCATCACCTTCAAGCATATCCTGCTGCCGATCTGGATGGCTGCTTACAAGTTCCGCGGCACGTCCTACCGCTTCGTGGTCAATGCACGCACCGGCGAGGTGAAGGGCGAGCGGCCCTGGTCGGCCTGGAAGATCGCGCTGGCCGTCTTGCTGGGGATCGTGGTTGCGGGCGGCCTGCTCTATCTCAACCAAGCGCAATAGCCGCCCGGCCCCGAGCTTCTACCCCGCTCCATATGGCGACGGGCGGTCAGCCGCGCCGGATGCTGACCCGCCGCGAGGGCTCATCCTCCGGCGACCGCCGGGCAATCTGGATCGTCAGCACGCCATCGTGAAGCACGGCATCCACCTTCTCGCCATCCGCGTCGGGCGGCAGGCGGAAGGACCGGCTGAACGCCCCGTATTGCCGCTCGCTGAAGAACCAGGTCTCGCCCTTCTCTTCGCGCTCGGTCTTCTTCTCGCCGGTCAGCGTGACGACGCCCTCGTCGACGGACAGGTGGACATCCTCCTCTGCGACGCCCGGAAGTTCCACGCTGATCCGATAGGCCGCCCTGTCGCCCGAAGCCTCCGCGGCCGGAGCAACCCATTCGGAGAGCCGCTCTCCCAATCCCCGGAAGGGCTCATACAGGTTTGGCCAGAAACCGCTGGTATGGGATTTTTCGACCATTTGCGCCTCCTCTGACTGATATCTGCAACGGGGCGATTTTATCATCTCCCCCGCTAGACCGCCTTGATCTGGTCCCGCGACACGAGGAGCGGTGGACCTTCGGTCAATCCCGGCCTAGTTAGCGAAAAGCCCTCTATTCGAAGGAGAGACCCAGAATGATCCTCTGTGCCGGCGAAGCCCTGATCGACATGCTGCCGCGCCTGTCCACGGCAAACGAACCCTCCTTCGCCCCGGTCGCAGGCGGTTCGGTTTTCAACACCGCCATCGCGCTTGGGCGTCTCGACCGGCCGGTCAAGTTCTTCACCGGCCTCTCCACCGATCTTTTCGGTACCAAGCTCGAGGAGTCGCTGACCGCCTCCAATGTCGATGCGAGCCTGTGCAACCGGTCCGACCGGCCGACCACGCTGGCCTTTGTAGAGCTGACGGACGGCCATGCCAAATATGCCTTCTATGACGAGAACACCGCCGGACGGCTGCTCGCGGAGGAAGACCTGCCCGCGCCGGCCGCGCTTGACGGCATTGACGCGCTCTTCTTCGGCGGCATCTCCCTGCCCGTCGAGCCCTGCGGCGCCACCTATGAAGCGTTGGCCCTGCGCGAGGCCGCGGGCAAGCTGGTGATGATGGATCCCAATATCCGCCCCGGGTTTATCAAGGACGAGCCGACCTATCGCGCCCGGCTCGACAAGATGCTTGGCGTGGCCGATATCGTAAAAGTTTCGGACGAGGACCTGGAATGGATCGCGGGCACGGGCGAGATCGGAGATCTGGCCCGGCAACTGCTCGCCCGTGGGCTGAAGATCGTCTGCGTGACCAAGGGCAAGGACGGCGTGACCGCCTACATGGACGGCCGCGAGATTTCCGTCGGGACCGAGATGGTCGAGGTGGTGGACACGGTCGGCGCGGGCGACACGTTCAACGCGGGCTTCCTCGCCGGGCTGGACCGGGCGGGCAAGCTGTCCAAAGCCGCCGTGGCCACGCTGAGCGACGCCGAGATCACCGACGCCCTGACACTGGGCAACCGCGCCGCCTCGGTCACCGTTTCCCGCGCGGGTGCCAACCCGCCGACCGCGGCGGAACTCGGCCTGTGAGAGCACTGATCCAGCGGGTCACCCAAGCGTCGGTCACGGTCGATGGCGCGGTGATCGGCGAGATCGGCGCGGGTGTGCTGGCGCTGGTCTGCGCGATGCGCGGAGACAGCGACGCGGAGGCTGAGAAGCTGGCCGCCAAGCTCTCCAAGCTGCGCATTTTCGAGGATGAAGCGGGCAAGATGAACCGCTCGCTGCTCGACACTGGCGGCGAAGCGCTGGTGGTCAGCCAGTTCACGCTGGCCGCCGACACCTCGCGCGGCAATCGCCCCGGTTTCTCCGAGGCCGCCGCGCCCGAGGACGGCAACCGCCTCTACGAGCATTTCGCCGCCCACCTGGCGAGCCTCGGGCCAAAGGTCGAGACCGGACGCTTCGGCGCCGACATGAAAGTCGCGCTGCTCAATGACGGTCCGGTGACGATCTGGCTGGAGATTTCTCCTCAAACTGCCTGATCCTTGGGCAGCGAGCCTGCGAAACCCGCAGTCGATTCCGCCCGATGCCCGCTCAAGAGGCATTTTCCGTGCGTTTTTGTCCCTCAGCCGCTCGCAACCTGTTGTGCCAGCCAGATGTGCTTGCAAAGGTGAAGGCATGAGCGAAAAGACCAGTTTCTTCGATGAGTTGCACGGGCACGGGGACAGTCCCCGCCCGCCCTATGGCGACTATCACACTTGGTTTCAGGGCGAGGATCTGGCGCGGCTGCGCAAGAAATCCTCGGATGCCGAGACCTTTTTCCGCCGCACCGGCATCACCTTCAATGTCTACGGGGAAGCGGATGCCGACGAGCGCCTGATCCCTTTTGACATTGTCCCGCGCGTCCTCTCGGCGCGCGAATGGTCCCGGCTCGAACGCGGCATCGACCAACGCGTCCGCGCGATCAACGCCTTCCTGCACGATATCTATCACCGGCAGGAGATCATCCGCGCCGGCCGGGTGCCGGTCGAGCTGATCGCGCAGAACGACGCCTTCCTGCCGCAGATGATCGGCGTGCAACCGCCGGGCGGGGTCTATACCCATATCGTCGGCACCGATCTGGTGCGCACCGGCGAGGATGAGTTCTACGTGCTCGAGGACAATGCCCGCACGCCCTCCGGCGTCTCCTACATGCTTGAGAACCGCGAGACGATGCTGCAGATGTTCCCCGAGCTCTTCAGCAAGATCCGTGTTCGCCCGGTGCAGGACTACCCCACCCGGCTCTCCCGCTCGCTCTCCGCCTGCGCGCCGCCGAAATGCGAAGGTAAACCGGTCGTGGCGGTGCTGACGCCGGGCATCCACAACTCCGCCTATTTCGAACACTCCTTTCTCGCCGACAATATGGGCGCGGAGCTGGTCGAGGGGCATGATCTGCGTGTCGTGGACGGGCGCATCGCCATGCGCACGACGCGCGGCTACAAGGCGATCGACGTACTCTATCGCCGCGTCGATGACGATTTCCTCGACCCGCTGAATTTCCGTCCTGACTCTGTACTCGGCATTCCCGGCATCATGGATGTCTACCGCTCCGGCGGCATCACCATCGCCAACGCGCCGGGCACCGGCATCGCCGATGACAAGGCGATCTATTCCTACATGCCCGATATCGTCGAGTTCTATACCGGCGAGAAAGCGATCCTGCAGAACGTGCCGACCCATCGTTGCTCGGAAGCCGACAGCCTGGCTTACGTACTCGACAATCTCGCCGAGCTGGTGGTCAAGGAAGTGCATGGCTCGGGCGGCTACGGCATGCTGGTCGGTCCGGCGGCGTCAAAAAAGGAGATCGCCGCCTTCCGCGAGAAGCTGATCGCGCGGCCGAGCAACTACATCGCCCAGCCGACGCTGGCGCTGTCGACCGTGCCGATCCTGGCCAAGTCCGGGCTCGCGCCGCGCCATGTCGACCTGCGCCCCTTCGTGCTGGTTTCGCCCAAGGGCATCGACCTGACGCCGGGCGGGCTGACGCGGGTGGCGCTCAAGGCCGGATCGCTGGTGGTGAACTCGTCGCAAGGCGGCGGCACCAAGGACACCTGGGTTCTGGAGGAATAACATGCTCGGAAAGACCGCCGGCGGCCTCACCTGGATGTTCCGCTACCTGGAACGCTGTGAAACCAGTTCCCGCCTGATCGAAACCGGATTTCGCAATGCGCTGACCCGCCCCGCCACCGCCGCCGATGAGTGGGCCGCCGTGCTGGACGCCTCGGGCGCGCGCAAGGCCTATCTGGAGCGCCACGCCGCCTTTGAACAATCTGCCGTGGTCGACTTCCTGTTGCGGGACAAGTCGAACCCCTCCTCCGTGCTCTCCTGTGTCGAAAACGCCCGGATGAATGCGCGGCTCGTCCGCACCGCGCTCTCGCGCGAGGTCTGGGAAGCGGTCAACGAATGCTGGATGGTGCTCAAAGGGGCGCTCGTCCACAAGGTCAACGACCGGGACCTGCCCGAGGTGTTGGCGCTGATCCGGCAACAGAACGCGCTGGTGCGCGGCGCCACGCACGGGACGATGCTGCGCAACGATGTCTTCAATTTCTGCCGTATCGGGACCTTCCTCGAACGCGCCGATGCGACCGCGCGGATCCTTGACGTGAAATACTACGTCCTGCTGCCGTCGATCAGCCATATCGGCTCGGCGCTGGACAATGTCCAATGGGAGAACATCCTGCGCGCCGTCGGCGCCCGGTCTTCCTATCGCTGGCTGAACGGGCCGGACATCTCGGCGCAAGGAATCGCGGACTTCCTCATACTCGACCACCGAATGCCGCGCAGCCTTACCTTCTGCATCGAAAAAGTGGCGTCGAACCTGCGATACCTCGCGCTTGAATATGGCGAGCGCAAGAACAGTCAGGTTAAGGTCGAGGAGATGCTGGTGAAACTTGAAGAGGCCGAGATCGAGAAGATCTTCGAAGAGGGCCTGCACGAGTTCATCCTCGACTTGCTCGCTGATGTGGCGGAACTGACCGCCAATATCGAAACCGATTATCGTTTTTACGGGTAACCCATGCGCCTGAAGATCCTTCACCGGACCACATATAGCTATTCGGACCCCGTGCCCTACGCGCTGCAGCAGCTCCGCCTGACAGCCAAGGACCGCCCCTGCCAAAAGGTTTTCGACTGGAAGATCGAGGTGACCGGCGGGCGCAAGGAGTTGAGCTTTGAGGATCAGAATGCCAACCAGGTCGTTCTGATTTCCTATCATGGCGACGGGCATGAGATCGTCGTCGAGGCCACGGGCGAGGTCGAGACCCGGGACACATCCGGCGTGTCTGGCCAGCACGGTGGATTCGCGCCGCTCTGGCTCTTCCAGCGACCCACAGACCTGACCCGACAAGGAAATGGAATTCGGAGCCTTGTCAAAGGTTTGAACGCCGATATTGAAGACCCCATCGCGCGTTGCCACGCATTGTCCGAACGGGTCCTGGAAGCGGTGAAATACGAGAAGGGCCAGACCGGGACCGAAACCAGCGCCGAGGCCGCGCTGACAGCCGGCACGGGCGTCTGTCAGGATCACGCCCATGTCTTCATCGCCGCCGCCCGGCAGCTCGGTTTCCCTGCGCGCTATGTCTCCGGCTATCTTTTCATGGAAGAAACCGAGCAGCAGGACGCCAGCCATGCCTGGGCAGAAGTCCATATCGCGGGGCTCGGCTGGGTCGGGTTCGACGTGCCCAACGAGGTCTGCCCCGACGAACGCTATGTGCGGGTCGCCACCGGGCTCGACTATTCCGAAGCCGCGCCAATCTCGGGTCTGAATTTTGGCGCCCAGGGCGAGAAACTTGGCGTGGATATCAAGGTCAGCCGGGTCGCGCAGAGCCAACAGCAGCAACAGAGCTGATACCCGACTAAAAAATTCAGGATTGACGTTTCCGACTCTTTTGCTAGGTTATCTCCAGTCACCCTGGAGACCCCGATCATGCCTTGTCGCGAATGTACTGCCAGCACAGGACCGATGCGCCGTCTCGGCATCTGCCTGCATGCCTTTGCGCTATTCAAGCCGATCCGGTTTCTCCAAACAGAGCCGCTTCTTGACTGGACAGAGGAAAACAGATGAGCCTGATGCGTGAGATCGGACTGCCCGACACCGCCACCGAACCCCGCCCCGCTTACGATGCGCGGATCATGACCGGAACCGATGGCCTGGCCCATATTGTGCTGGACGAAAAGGTTTACACGCTGCGGATTACCAGGGCCGGTAAGCTGATCCTCACCAAATAATGGCATCACGGGCAGGCCGCTCGATGAAACACGGATCGGGTCGCGCGATCCTGTCGTTTCACGAGGTTGCCATGTCCCGCCCGCCTGCTCTGCCCGTCTCCCCCTGCATTGACATCTGTCATTATAGCCGGCGCGGGCATTGCAGCGGCTGCTCAATGACGCAAGCACAGAAACGCCTCTTTGCCGGCCTCAAGAACAGGGAGCAGCGGGCGGAATTTGTCCAGATGATCCGGGACCAGCAGTCGATCATGGGCGGCTATGATCCCTGGGCCGCGGTCTATGCTGAAAAGGTGCGAAACAACCCGGACGGCGAATCGATCTCTCCCTCCGGGGCAAAGACGGACAGCACGCCAGAGCCCGAAAGAGGGTAAACCCTCGAATTTTCGGGATTTCACCGAACCAGGCATTTCGGAGCCTCTCCAGGTCGCTCCATCCAATCGTCTGAGCGGCAGGATTCGAGCCTCATCTCCGGTCGCACGGTCAGAGACAGAGCCGGAAATGCTCTCGGGCGGAAGAAATGCGCCAGTTGCACTTGCACTCGCCGGGGCCGCCGGGTCATGTGCCTTCATGGACAAGACAGCGGACATCCTTTGCATCGGATCGGTTCTCTGGGACGTTATCGGACGTACCCCGCGCTCCATGGCGGTTGGCCATGACGTGCCGGGACGGATATCCCGCCTGCCGGGTGGCGTCGCGATGAACATTGCCATGGCGCTGGTGCGCGAAGGGCTGCGGCCGGCGCTCCTGACGGTGCTGGGCGAGGATGGCGAGGGACGTGAACTCGCGCGGGCGGCGGAAAAAATGGGGATGGCGACGGAGTTCGTCACCTGGTCAGAGAGCCTGCCCACCGATCAATACATGGCCATCGAGGCGGAGAACGGGCTTGTCGCCGCGATTGCCGACGCCCATTCGCTGGAACGCGCCGGCGACAGCATTCTCGAACCGCTGGCCGATGGCCGGCTCGGCTCCATCGATCGGCCTTGTGCGGGGGTGATCGCGCTGGATGGCAACCTGACCGAAAGCCTGCTCTCAAGAATTGCCGATAACCCGCTCTTTTCCCGTGCAGATCTCCGCATTGCCCCCGCCTCACCCGGCAAGGCGAACCGGTTGGTGCCGCTGCTCACGCACCCGAATGCCACGATCTATGTCAACCGGATCGAGGCCGGGCTGATCTGCGACAAGAAATTCCCCACCGCCCAGGCCGGCGCCGAAGGCCTGCGCGAGATGGGCGCGCGGCGCGTGCTTGTCACGGATGGCGGCGCGCCAATGGCCGAGGCCGGGCCGGACGGGGTCCGAACCGCCACCCCTCCGCAAGTCACGGTCAATCGCGTGACCGGCGCTGGTGACACGTTCATGGCCGCTCATATCGCCGCCGAGGCCCGAGGTCAGGCCGGAAACTTTGCGCTGGAGGCCGCGCTCGGCATCACAGCCGCCTATATCTCGGAGACAGGTTCTTGACGCTTCCCATTGTTTTTTCATCAGAAATCGCCGAATCCCGTGCATCTGACGGAGCCATCGTCGCGCTTGAGAGCACCATCATCACGCATGGCATGCCCTACCCGCAAAACCTTGAAACCGCGCGGCGGGTCGAGGCGACGGTGCGCGAATCCGGGGCAACGCCTGCAACCATCGCCGTTCTGAACGGCACGCTCCATATCGGGTTGGAGCCGGCTGAATTGGAAGCGCTGGCCCGGGCGAAGGATGTCGCCAAGGTCAGCCGCGCCGATCTTGCAGTCACCATGGCGCGTGGTGGCAATGGCGCAACGACCGTCGCCGCGACCATGATCGCCGCCCAGATCGCCGGTATCGACGTCTTCGCCACGGGCGGCATTGGCGGCGTTCACACGGGCGCGGAGACCAGCTTCGATATCTCGGCCGACCTTCAGGAACTCGCCCAGACCGCTGTCACCGTCATCTGCGCCGGCGCAAAGGCGATACTCGACCTGAACAAGACCTTCGAAGTTCTTGAAACTCTTGGCGTTCCCGTGATTGCCTATGGGCAGGACGAACTCCCGGCTTTCTGGTCGCGTGTCTCCGCCATCCCGGCCCCCCTGCGCATGGACAGTGCAGCCGAGATCGCGGCCGCGCAGGAAATGCGCAGCGCACTCGGCCTGCCCGGCGGACAGCTCGTCGCCAACCCGATCCCCGCCGAGGCCGAGATCACCGCGGAGATCCTCGCGCCGGTCATCGCTCAGGCCCAGGCGGACGCGGATGCGGCCGGCATTTCGGCCAAGGCGGTCACGCCCTTCCTGCTCCAGCGCATTTTCGAACTGACCGAGGGGCGCTCACTGGAAGCAAATATCGCGCTCGTTCTGAACAATGCACGTCTGGCCGCTGAAATCTCACGCGAAATTGTGGCCGCACGCCGGAAATGACCGTGTGAACACAGAGCCCACCCTTGCGCCGCAACACCCCGCTTCATAACTTTTCGCGGGAAGGAAACCACGTCAGATCATGCCACATCGCGACCGCCACCAGACGCAGCAGCCGACGCACCCTCCACGTCGTCGGCGGATCCTGTCGACGCTGCGCAATTCCTTCCTGACCGGTCTCGTCGTGATCGCGCCGGTCGGCCTGACCGTCTGGCTGATCTGGACCGTTGTCGGCTGGGTCGATTCCTTCGTCCTGCCGTTCGTGCCCGAGCCCTACAAGCCGGAGACAATCTTCAAGGAACTCCTCGGCGAGGATACCCGGGTCAATATCCGCGGCGTCGGGGTCGTCTTCTTCCTTGTCTTTACCGTGTTGATCGGCTGGATCGCCAAAGGGCTGATCGGGCGCTCGCTGATTGACTGGGCCGAGGGGCTGATCGACCGTATGCCGATCGTGCGGACCATCTACAACGCGCTCAAGCAGATCGCCGAGACCGTCTTCGCCCAGACCGAGACGAATTTCGACAAGGCCTGCCTGATCCAGTATCCGCGCGAGGGGCTTTGGGCGATTGCCTTCGTCTCGACCCACGCCAAGGGCGAGGTTGCGCGCCGGGTGCCACGGGACAACCGGGTAATCTCGGTCTTCCTGCCGACAACGCCGAACCCGACATCCGGCTTTCTGCTCTTCGTTCCGGAGGCGGATATTATCTATCTGGACATGTCGGTGGAGGATGCGGCCAAGCTCGTGATCTCCGCCGGCCTGGTCTACCCGCCCGACATGGGCGCGGAATTGCCCAAGACCCCGGACGGAATTCCCTACGAGGTCGAGGCCGAACGCCAGCGCGACAAGCTGGACGCCTGAGCCACGGCGCGGGTTACGCCACCGGCATCCGTTTCTCGGCGATTTCAGCGAACCAGGAACAGCCGGCCGGGATCACCGCGTCGTCGAAATTGTATTCCGGGTGGTGCACGGCGGCCGTGTCACCATTGCCGACGAGGATATAGGCGCCCGGGCGCTCCTCCAGCATGAAGGCGAAATCCTCGCCGCCCATGATCAGCGGCGCCTCCCCGCAATCACCCGACACAGCGCGGGCGAACTCGGCCGCGTAGTTCGTTTCGGTCTCGGCATTGACCATGACCGGGTAATTGCGATGGTATTTCGGTCGGGAGACCCCTCCGAACGTGGCCGCAACACCGTTGGAAATCTCGATAATCCGTGCTTCCACCATGTCTCGCAGCTCCGGCTTCAGCGTCCGCGCAGTGCCTTTCAGCACGACCGTCTGCGGGATGACGTTATAGGCATTGGAGGAGGTCTCGAAGCTGGTCACCGAGACCACGACCTGTTCGACCGGGTTGGCATTGCGGGCAGCAATCGACTGCAGCGCGACCACGAGATGGGAGGCCATCAGCGTCGTGTCGATGGTCTCATGCGGCTTGGCGGCATGTCCGCCCTTGCCTTCCAGCTCGATGCGGAAATGGTCGGCCGAGGCGAAGAACGGCCCCGGGCGGATGTGGAAAGAGCCCACTTCCATGCCCGGCCAGTTATGCATGCCATAGACTTCCTGGATGCCGAAGCGGTCCATCAGCCCGTCCTCGCACATCGCCTTCGCGCCGCCGCCACCCTCTTCAGCCGGCTGGAAGACAACCACCGTGGTGCCGTCGAAATTGCGGGTCTCGCAGAGGTATTTCGCCGCCCCCAGCAACATCGCGGTATGCCCGTCATGGCCGCAAGCATGCATCACGCCCGGGGTCTTCGACGCGTAGTCCAGCCCCGTCGCCTCCTCGATGGGCAGCGCATCCATATCGGCCCGCAGCCCGATCACCCGACCCGCGCTGTCGCTGCGCCCGCGGATCACGCCGACAACGCCGGTTCGGCCGAGCCCGGTCACAACTTCGTCACAGCCAAACGCCTCAAGCAGCTCTGCGACCCGCGCGGCCGTGCGGTGGGTCTCGTACAGCAGTTCCGGATGGGCGTGGAAGTCACGTCGCCAGGCGGTTATCTCGGCCTGCAACTCGGCGAAACGGTTCTTGACGGGCATTATCTGGCCTTTCCTGCGCGGTTCAGAGCGACGCCAGCCCGTCTCTGCGAAGCGGCGGCAAGGGGTGATCATAGACGTCAAGGAAGCGTTCGAGAAGCTCTGACAGCTTCTCCCAATCCGCATCTCCCATCCGCCGCCGCGCATCCGCATCCAGCGCAGCCAGCGCCGGGTTGCAGCCGGTCATCACCGCTGCCCCTGCGGGCGTCAGCTCAAGGCTGATCGCGCGCCTGTCCGTGGCCGGAACCTCGCGATGCACGTACCCATCGCGCACGAGCCGGTCCACATACCGCCCGAAGGTCGTGGGATCATGGCCCAGCAGTTCCGCGCAACTCCCTTGACGGATGCCCGGATACCGCTGGAGAAGGATCAGGACGCAGAGATAGGGCGGCTGGACCGCAGTGTCGCCCAGGCCCGCAGCGTTCAATCGTTGCGCGACACGCGCGGCGACCTGCAAATACAGCCCCGACAATTCCGCCGGACCGTTTTTCGTCATCTTCGGACGCTCTGAGATATCAACCACCATGACCCGTTTCGTAGGACCATTCCGAAACAGTTACAATCTCTTGGACGTCAAGAATCCGGGCGACCCTGCGGTATCTGCTCAATGCACGCCCTTGCGAATCCTTCGGACCATGAAAAACACCCCCAGCACAACCACCGGCAGCAAGAGGGCCGTTGCAATGCCCTTCGACAGCCCGAGCGGCGCCAGGAACGGATAGACTGCGTAGCTTGCCAGGTTCAGCGCATAATAGCTGATAGCAACCACGGAAAGCCCTTCGACGGTCTCCTGCAAGCGCAGCGCGAGGTCCGCGCGACGGTCCATGCTTTCCAGCAGTCGCTGGTTCTGCGCCTGTCGGGCCACATCGACCCGCGTTCGCAGCAGATCCCCGGCGCGGGCCGCGCGTTCTGCCATCGCGCGCAGCCGCGCCTCGGTCGCGCGGACAGTTCGCATGGCCGGGTCGAAGCGGCGCATCATGAATTCGCTGAATGTCTGACGGCCGTCGAGGCGGGCCTCGCGCAGCACCGCGATCCGGTCATGCACGATCGCCTCATAGGCGCCCGTCGCGCCGAAACGGAACTCGGCACCGGCCAGCAGCCCTTCCAACTCGGCCGAAATCCCGAGCAGCCGGTCGAGCGTTTCCTCCGCTGGCGCGCTTTCGCCCGCCAGGTCGTCCATGAGGCCGGAGAGCCGGGCATCGATCTCGCCCATCTGCCGGTCCAGAGCGCGGGCGCGCTGCATACCCAGGAGCGCCATGGTCTTGTAGATCTCGATCTCGGTCAGCCGCTGAACGATCCGCCCGATGCGCCGCATTCCATGGCCGGGCCGGACGAACATGGTAAAGCGCATATGCCCGGCCGTATCGATGCGGAAATCGCCCGCAAGAATCGCGGCATCGTCAAGCACCCGCGCCGACGCGACACTTTCCGGCACGAACCAGGCCGAGAGCCGCTCCGAGATCGGCGTGGCCTCGCCCTCATGTGTCTCGATCCGGATCAGCGCCGAGCTTATTCGCGCGCCGGGCGCCTCGGCCAGCCAATCCGTCGGCAGCAGCTCGTACTCCGCCGGGTCGAAGGCACGCTGCTCCAGGCCGTCGATGAAGAGCGTATAGGTCACGAACTCCGTATGGCATTCCCATTTCAGCTTGTGCCGGCCCAGATCGCCGAACCAATGCGTCGCCCCCGGCTTCGGATGCGGCGCGCCGAAACGGTCCAGCAATGCAATCAGATGGGCACGATCAGCGGTTCGGTCGCGGGCGGCGGCGTTTTTCGGCGGCTTCAGCGCCAGGAAGAAGACATGTCCGGGCGCGGCGCAGGCCGGAAAGGGTCGCGCATGCATCTCGCCCGCAAGGTCATAGCGGCTCGGATGGTCGGCAAGCGTGGAGATCGAAGAACCTGTCATGACGCCAGATAAGCGGCTGAAATCGAAGCTGTAAAAGGATTTCTCTGTATTCGGCGGCATACCGAAGCCGACAAAGGCGTGTCGCGGATTGGCGGTTGCGCTCGGTTTCCCCCTGCGCAATCTGGCGCGGTGAGGCGACGGAAAGGGAAACGTCATGAAGATCGGATTCATCGGGCTGGGCAATGTCGGCGGCAAATTGGCGGGCAGCCTTCTTCGAAACGGACATGACCTGACCGTACGCGACCTTGACCCGGAGGCGATGGCGCCTTTCGTCGAGCTTGGTGCGAAACCCGGCGACAGCCCCGCCCGGATGGCGCAGGACTGCGAGCTGTTGATCACCTGCCTGCCGTCTCCTGCGGCCTGTTCGGCGGTGATCGAAGGGCCGGAGGGGCTGTTGGAGGCGCTTGGGCCCGGCAAGATCTGGGCGGAGATGTCGACCACGGATGCTTCCGAGGTCGCCCGGATCGCAGAAAAGGTCCGCGCGACGGGCGCCGCGGCGGTGGAATGCCCGGTCTCGGGGGGCTGTCACCGGGCGGATACCGGCAATATCGCGATTTTCGCAGGCTGCGACCGGGAAACCTTCGACCGCATCCTGCCGGTGCTGACGACGCTTGGCCGGCGGGTGTTGCACACCGGCGAGATCGGCACGGCCTCTGTGCTCAAGGTGATGACCAACTACCTCGCGACAGCCAACCTTGTGACCCTCTGCGAGGCGCTGGTGGTCTCGAAGGCGGCGGGGATGGATCTTGCGACCACCTACGAGGCGATCCGGATCTCGTCCGGCAATTCCTTTGTCCACGAGACCGAGAGCCAGGTCATCCTGAACGGGTCGCGGGACATCTCCTTCACCATGGATCTCGTGAACAAGGATATCGGGCTGTTTCAGTCCATCGCGGAGGCCAATGATGTTCCGCTGGAGGTCTCGCCCCTGCTCAACCAGATTTTCCAGGATGGACAGGCGCGGTTTGGCGGACGCGAGCTGTCCCCCAATATCATCAAGCGGCTGGAAGAGGTAACCGGTCTCGACATCCGGGCGCCGGGCTTTCCCGCCGAGATGGTCGATGACGAGCCTGAAGAGCCGGGATACGAGGTTGTGCCACGGCGGGGTTGAACACGAAATTCGACGCGAGGCACCGGCGTCGCTTGCGCCTCCTCTGCGCCTACCGCAAACCGCCGCTCGGTCAACGGCCTCGCACGGACCTGCGGGGCTTTTCAACCCGCCCCCCCCATGCTAGGGCGCAATCGAATTCCAACATCGCCCAGGGAGACCTCCAATGGCCACCGAACGTACGCTTTCCATCATCAAGCCCGACGCCACCAAGCGGAACCTGACCGGCATCATCAACTCCAAGTTCGAGGCCGCCGGCCTGCGCATCGTCGCCCAGAAGCGCATCCAGATGACCAAGGCCCAAGCCGGCGTCTTCTATGCCGTACACAAAGAGCGTCCCTTCTTTGACGAACTGACCACGTTCATGATCTCCGAGCCGGTCGTCGTACAGGTTCTCGAGGGCGAGGATGCCATCGCGAAGAACCGCGAAGTGATGGGCGCGACCAACCCCGCCGAGGCCGCCGACGGCACCATCCGCAAGGAATTCGCCCTGTCGCTGGGTGAGAACTCGGTGCATGGCTCCGACGCGCCGGAAACCGCCGCTGTCGAGATCGCCTATTTCTTCTCCGGCCTCGAACTGGTCGGCTGATCGACGCCACATGTCGAAACGGATCGGGCCGCTCCGCAAGGGACGGCCTTTTTCATAGCAGCCAGACGGTATCAGCCCGACGCGCCGAGAATCGCAAGTTTCTGTGCGGCGATGGCGCGGCCCTGGATCGGCTGGCGATATTCATGGCGCAAATTAGCGGCGAATTCTGCCTTCGGACGCGACAGCCCGGCCTCTGCCAGCTTCTCGGAAATATGGTCGAGCGTGTGCGCGTAGCGGCCGGAGCTGCGCCGCAGAACACCCGTGTCCGGCGCCAGATCCATCGCGTCTTCTATGGTGAAGACGAACCAGCCACCCGGACGAAGAACGTCGGCTATGTTCCTGAAAACGTCCATGACATCCTGGAAATAGACCAGCACATCGCCGGAGACGACGAGGTCGAACGGCCCTTCGGGATAGGTCGGCGCGGTGTTGAGATCCGTCCGCGTCAGAAGGTCATAGGCACCCTTGTGCTTGCACAGTTCAAGCATCTGGACCGAGACATCGCAGCCATGGATGTGGCGCGCATAGGGGCGCAACAGCGGCGCGCAAAGACCGGTGCCGCAACCCGCATCGAGCACCGATAGCTCGGCCCCAGGGCCGATCCCGATCATGTCGAACATCCGGCAGATCATCTGCGGGCCGTTATTGCCGATCGATTTCAGGTTCCGGTCATAGGTGCTGGCAAAACTGTCGAAGAGTTCTGCGGCCATCTCGCGCTGGTTCTGCTGCGGCCCGTCACCAAAG
This sequence comes from Tropicimonas sp. TH_r6, assembly GCF_033101155.1. Classification (NCBI taxonomy): domain Bacteria; kingdom Pseudomonadati; phylum Pseudomonadota; class Alphaproteobacteria; order Rhodobacterales; family Roseobacteraceae; genus Tropicimonas; species Tropicimonas sp. TH_r6. Next base: position 198,358 of record NZ_JAWMPX010000002.1, on the reverse strand, counting down.
ATCTCCTCGATCGCTTTCTCATAGGTGCCATCGTCCAAAATGGGGCGGGCCATGTCCAGCACCGCGCGCGCCTGGTCGCGCTGCTCGAAATGCGCAAGCGCCAGAACGAGAGTGAGCACCGCCTTGCCCTTCTGGTCCGGCTCGCAGCGGTCGACATAGAGGGTCCAGATCTCCAGCAGGCGCCGAATTTCGCCGCGCGGCAGCAGCATGATCAAGAGAAGTCCCTCTGCCTTCCCATGCGTATCCGCCATCTCATGAGCACGCGTCAGGAGCGCCTCGGCCTTGTCCTCGTCGCCGAGGGACAGGGCGAAATCCCCGAGTGTCGCCAGTGTCGCCGCATCGACCTCGGCCCCTAACGCGTCGGACTCGATCCGCTCCATGATCTGAGCGCGGAGTCGCCCGGCCGGATTGTCCTCGCCCAACTCGTTCAGCAGGATCACCAGCCGCGCCGCGTCCTCGAGACCCGGCGCGCCCTTTGCAGCCCGGCGTGCCAGTTTGGCGGCCAGTGCATAGTCAGCCGCGTCAAAGGCCGCGATGGCCTTCTCGGTCAATGCGTTGCAATCCTCGGCCGATAGTTCCTTGCGCGCCATGAACGCCCCCTTTGTTGTCGCGACTCCGACAAGAGCCGGACAGACAGGGACTGTCCATGAAAAACATCGCCTTGGGCGGCAGATCAGGCCAGTGCGGCCGCCTTGGCGGTGATCCGGCGATGCCCGGCCTCGCCATGCCAGAAGCCGTTGGAGAGCGGGGCGGCGAAGTTCAGCGTTTCGAAACGTGCCTCGGCGGCGGCCATCTCGATTCGCCCGTCGCGGATATCGTCGAAGATCCGCGCCACCTCGACCATATCTGTCTCTTGCGGCATCAACCGGAGATCCGTGACCCCCATCGCCGCCATCGCAGGCACTTCCGCGAAGAGGTTCACGTAAGAATGCGACAAGGTCTGGATACCGTTCACCCGCAGGAAGCTCTGCCCGTCGCGAGTGTTCAGCTCCATGCCGTCTGCATGTTCTTCGCAGACAAACTGGCAATTGTCCTTGGTCCGCCCATAGGCGCGGGCATGGTAGCACCGCGCCGAGGTCGCGAGGCAGGCGCGGCCAAAGACCTGCACCTCCAGCCCGATCCCCAACTCCGCGGCCGATTTCGCCAGCACCTCGACGGAGCTGCCCGGCAATTCGGTCGGTACGGTCACATGGGTGGCACCTTTCGACACCATCCAGGCAATGGTCTCCTCGCCATAGGCGTTCATGTAGGGGCCGACGCGATGCGGCTTGCCTTCGGGCAGGTGGAAGAGGCCAGCGGCGTTGTTGACCTCGATTTCGAGCATATCCTGCTCGGCCATGTCCGCGCAGGACTTGCGTTCGCGCTTGAGCATCACCTCGGCGAGCCCGGAATGCACGACGCGTTTGCCGCCGCGGGTCAGCCGCTCGGCGACCTCCTCGATATGCTGGTCGAAGAAGGGCTGGCGCTTGGAGCAGACATTCTCGCCAAGATAGACCGTGTCCACCGGCGCCTCATCAGCGATGCGGGCATAGAAGTCGCGCTTGGTATCGGCATCCCAGAAATACTGAACGGGGCCGAGTGTCAGACGTGGTTTCATCGCTATCACCGCCATTTCTTGGTCTTGAAGGCGCCTTCGGTCTGTTTCTGCCCCTCGGTGAGGGCGACCAGATCGGCCAGTTTTGGATCGCGCCCGGCACGGACATCGTCCACCGCCGCGCGGAAAGCAGAGACAACCTTGCGGACATAGGCGCGGCTGCGCTGGCGGCCCTCGATCTTGAAGGCGGTCACGCCGGCCTCCATAAGGTCCGGCAGCAGCTTGGAAAGGTTGAGCGAGATCGGCTCTTCGAAGGCGTAGTAGCCGTCCGGCTGAACCTCGTTGCAATAGCGCCCCTTGCAGATCGTCGGGTAGCCCGCACTTTCCTGCGGCCCGAACCGGTCGATCGTGTAGCCGCCGAGCTGGGTGGACATGTTGCCCTCGCTGTCTTTGACATATTCGACGAGGTGGGCTGGCGAGCAGACGCCGTCCATATTGGTCGACAGCCCGGTGGCGTAATTGGTCAAAGAGCAGCGTCCCTCGACCATCAGGCCGTGGTTGCCGAAGATGAAGGTCTCGATCTCGCAATCGATCTCGGCCTTGATCTCATGGATCTCCGGGATGGTCAGGATGCGCGGCAGCACGATCCGCTTCACACCGAATTCGCGCACATAGTAATTGATTGCGTCCGGACTGGCGGCGGCGGCCTGAACCGAGAGATGCAGCCGCCGGTCGGGGTGTTTCTCGGAGATGTAGCGGGCAACGCCCATATCGGCGACGATATAGGCATCGACATCAAGCTCGGCGCCGAGATCGGCGGCCTCGCGCCAGAGGTCGAACTTGCCGGCAGGCGGGTAGGAGTTCAGCGCCAGCAACACGTTCGAGCCGCGTTGATGGGCGTAGTCCACGGCCCCGGCCAGCTCTCTGGGCGTGAAGTTCAGCCCCGGGAAGTTGCGTGCATTGGTGGCGTTCTGAAAGCCGCAATAAATGGAATCGGCGCCGGCATCGACAGCCGTGCGCAGCGACGCCGGCGTACCGGCGGGACAGACGAGTTCGCCAACGACATCACCCGTTATCATGGGAATCTCCTTCCGAATTGGGCCCTTCGGCCATGGCGTTGAGCCGCGCGAGTGCCGCCTTGCCCGGCGGGCCAAACATCTCGGCCACGTCCTCGGCAATGGAGCCTTCGACATCGTCCATCGCGTTGCGAAGCGTGACGATGGCCTCCGTGTCGCCGGAGATCACGAGCTCTCGGGAAAAGAAGATCGCGTCGCCATCTTCCTCGGCCCCGAGCATGCGCAGCAGCGTGCGGAAATCGCCGGCAATCGCAGCCTGGTGTTTCGGCAGGCGCTCGCGGCGCACCGCGCGCAGGATCAGCGCCGGCGGGAAGGGGCGCAGATGCAGCGCGAAGGGGAAGTCCTTGACATCAATAATGAAATCGGTGCGCTGGTGCTTGCCGAGGCGCTCGAAAAGCTCGGGATGCTTGGCGGCGACGCGGCGGACGATGCGGTAGAAAACCGGTTGCAGCGGCAGCAGCGGCACAGGCAGCTCTGAGGGAGGCGGCAAGCGGCGCGCGAGAGGTCCGGGCAGGATGTTCAACATGGGCGGCTACCGTTCGTTTTGGGGCCGGTCTGTCGAGCGCGGTGCCTGCCGACGCGACGCGCGGGAGGCAGGCAGTTTTTGACAGGGTCCGGGCATGGCAGGTCTCGCTCAGGCGGGCCCGGCAGACAGGTCGGGAGCCCGCGATACCTCGGGTCTACGCGCCCAATCTTTGGGCGACAACCGTCAAGATGTCAGTGCAATCCAGCTTGAACGAGGCTGCAAGGCTAGACCCGCCATCCGTATCGGACCGGGCTTCGGTCCTCTGTGTTTGCCATGCGGATGGGGAAGACATTTGCCGCGACCGCAACGGGCGCCGTGCCAGTGGCTGCCCGACCTATGCGCTTTTCTGCAACGTGCCCCAACGAGGTCCGGAAACAATCACCGCGCCGCGCGCCCGAATGGAGAGGCACCGGCCCCCTGCCCTGTGCCAGTCAGCGCGCACCTCAATTGTCGGGAAACTGCTCATTCCACGTTTGAAGTGCTCTCGATCCGGGAACCGGCACGCCATTTTCCGTCCAGCCACCAAACGCGCTTCAAAAAAGCAAAAAACCACGCCGCAACAAAAACGCGGTCGTGGTCTTCTGGTCGTGAGTGGTTCGAATACGTAGGCGGGAGCCTCAGCTGTTCCAGCTCCGGACAGCGCCGCAATCCATGTGGACGAAATTGGAGCCGCGATAGGTGCCGACCCCGCCGCCCGAGCAGGATTTTGCTGCCTTGGCCATCTGGTAGATGGAACGCGACCGCAATTGCAGGTCCGCTGCCTGGCCCTGCATATGCAGAGAGTTCTTGGCAACGCCGCGCGAGCGCGAGCGAAGCATCGCGTTGGTCGCGGGCGACCGATAGCCCGACAACAACGTATAGGGCTCTGTCGTCCCCATCAGGTTGTGCGAAGCTGCCATGATGTCGATGGTCCGGAAGTCAATCGTCTTGACCTCGTTGCGACGCCAGTCCCGCATGAATGCATGGACCTCGCTCATCGCGTCCTTGATGTATTCACCTTCGATCCAGTAGATCGTGTCCATGGTCTCGCCGGTGCGGCCATTATACATCTTCAGCCGCCGGATATCTCCGGCGCCGCGAAGAAAACCTGCCGCATTGGAGAAGGTTGGTGCTGCCATAACCGCAGTGGCTGCGAACGCCGAAAGGACGCCGCGCCGCGTAATGCCCCGAGGGGCCGACTGTTCTGTCATCGGTCCTTGCCTGTCCCGTTTGTCTTCTCGCTCCGCTGTTTCGCGGATTTGTGTTCACCTCATCCCCAGGTGTGAGATTGTGATGCCACAAAGTGATTCTCCATCCAAGTGCGCATTTTGCGCGAGACGGCCCTGCAGGTAAAAATGAGCAGAAATTCGCTGAAAATTGCTTAATGAAGGCGGGCTTTTGCCTTCTTTTGTGACCGCGCCTGAGTCGCCACAGGTAAAATTACGTATTGACGGTGACTCGATGTCACAGAGTTGCGCCGATGATCGGGCCATCTTTGATGTCGATGGACAGTCGAGACGGCTCCATGGAATCCTGTGCGGACCGCACGAACCATGTTTGTTCAAAGGATTGGCATATGAGCATTTCGGTGACCCGACGGTTTCTTCCGGCCCTCGCGCTTGCTCTCGCAGCGACGGCCCTGACCGGGGCGCTGACTCCGTTGCAGGCGCAGGTCACTGCGTTCAAACAAGCGGTCGCGGAAGCCGCCTATGGCAATGAGGCCGTGGGCACCTTCTACCGGACGCGCGGCTACAAACCCGTTTTTACCGGCAAGAAGGATATGCGCCACCGGGCTGCTTTGCTCAGAGCGCTGGAGACGGCCGAGATCCACGGGCTGCCGGCAGATCGCTATGATCCCGCCGAACTCAAAGCCGCGCTCAAGGGTGCGAAATCGGCGCGCGATCTGGGACGGGCCGAGGTGTTGGCTGCGAAAATGTTCGTGCAATTCTCGCAGGACCTGCAATCGGGCGCGATGGTACCGCGCAAGATCGACAGCAACATTGTCCGCGACCTGCCCCGCCGCGACCAGGTCAAGCAGCTCGAGGCTTTCTCGAAATCCTCGCCGAATGGCTACATGAAATCGCTGGCGCCGAAGACAGCGCAATATACCGCGCTGCTGGCCGAGAAGATGAAGCTCGAACAGGTGCTGGCGCAAGGCGGCTGGGGCGCCAAGCTGCCCGGCGCGTCGCTCAAGCCGGGCCAGTCCGGCCAGTCGATCGTGGCGCTTCGCAACCGGCTCATCGCCATGGGCTACATGAAGCGCAGTGCGTCGCAGAGCTATGACAGCAAGATGCAGAAGGCCGTCCAGCAGTTCCAGCTTGCCCATGGGCTCAACCCGGACGGCGTGGCCGGCGAAGCGACGATCCAGGCAATCAACGTGCCTGCGAAGACCCGGCTGACCTCCGTGCTCGTTGCGATGGAACGCGAGCGCTGGACCAATATCCCAAAGGGCAAGCGGCATATCCTGGTCAATATCCCGGAATTCACAGCCCGCATCATCGATAGTGGCAAGGAAAGCTTCTCCACCCGCGTCGTCGTCGGCAAGAACGTGTCCAACCAGCAGACGCCGGAATTCTCCGACGTGATGGAATTCATCGTCATCAACCCGACCTGGAACGTGCCGCGCTCCATCGCGACGAAGGAATACCTGCCGCAGCTCAAGCGCAACCCGAACGCGGTCAGCCATCTCAAGCTGGTGGACTCCCGCGGTCGGACGATCAGCCGCTCCGCAGTGAACTTCTCCAAATACACCGCGGCGACTTTCCCCTTCGCCCTCAAGCAGCCGCCCTCGCAGCGCAACGCACTCGGGATCGTGAAATTCATGTTCCCCAACAAGTACAATATTTACCTGCATGACACGCCGTCCAAGAGCCTGTTCCAACGCGACCGACGGGCCTTCTCGCATGGCTGCGTGCGCGTGGGGGACCCGAAGGATCTCGCTTATGCGATCCTGGCGCGGCAGACAAAGGATCCGGAGGGTTTTTTCCAGTCGAAGCTGAACACCGGCGTGGAGTCGCGGGTGAACCTCGAGAAACCGATCCCGGTCCATATCCAGTACCGCACCGCCTTCGCCAAGGCGAAAGGACAGATGAACTATCGTGACGATATCTACGGGCGCGATGCAAAGATCTGGGCCGCCATGCAGGCGGCCGGGGTGCGTGTTCGGGCAGCCGGAAGCTGATTTTCACGACCAGTCGACGACACAACCGAAGCCGGGCCCAGGGATGGGTTCGGCTCTTTCGTTCGAGTTGGAAGAGACCTCTGTGATCCATCCGCCCCCTCCCGAGCCGCGTTCCCCCCAAACGAAATAGAAACGGGGGGTGTCCGCACATCGCGCTGGTATGCTTCGTCTTAACTCGAAAGGGCCGATCTGACTGAGCTTTTCCAGCGGAGGATGGCGTTGCTTTATCACGGCTTTCGTCGACTCCTCGATGCTCTCGACGACCTGAACCCGGCCCAGATTGAGGACGCCCAGACGAAAGTTCAGGATCCTCGGCGAAGGTCGGAGGCGATCACGGGCATCGTGGAGGCAGACGAAACTTGCCAGCGGGAGTCCCGCGAATTGGTTCCGCATTTCGCGAACTCGAAGAGGTTTCCGTCCCCCTACGCGCACGTTGGGAGGACCTCACGACGAAGGGGCTGAAGATGATGAAAGGCCTCTCGAAGTGGCAGCTCCCATTCTCACTGTCGCTGACCGCAGCGGCACGAACCTCCTTCGGCGCATGGTGAACCGGAAGAGCCCCACGTTGGAGTGCGCAATGAGGCCCTTGGTGCCCAGCGATGCCATTCTATCCTCTGACGGCGCCGACGGCCAATGGAAGCTCGCAGCGAAAGACGACATCTAGCACTTCGTGGTTGGCAACAAGCCCGGAACACGGGTCGCCCTTGGCTGCTATCACATCCAGAATGTCAATTCGCATCACGCCCGCTATGACCTATCCATCAAGTCGTTCTGTTGCCCCGCCACCAAGAACCTGAATGGTTACATCCGATGGCCGGATTTCCGGCTGGCAGGGGGACCACCGGCAGAAACTGTCTGCGCATCGTAGACATGGTGTGGCGGTCAGTTGTCGGCGTCGAACCCATAGTCACAGATACTGCGGCCTGCACGAACTTGCAGTATTGCCGACCGAGCGGCCATTTGAGCGTTTCCATCGGATGTCTGAAATTAAGCCGCAGCCGACCGCTAGTGACTGCTGCGGCGACGGACCGGATTACGAAGCTGAAGCGGCGTCCGTGGCAGCGTCAGGAAGGTAACTCGCGAAAAAGGCAAGTAGCACCGCCTCCCAGTCTGCGATATCCGAGTTCTTATCGATTTCTAGGTATCGTCGCATCGGAAAAAGCCCCTTCGGCATCCAGAAACATCCAACTCGATTTCCACTAAGCGAAATACTCGATCCAAACCACAGCAGGCTCTTTCTGTCCCGCAAGAAAAGATGGAATTTCCTTGCCCCAAGATTTATCGTTAGAATGCCTGTTTCTTTTTGAAATCTTGAGAACTTTTTGGAATATGCGCCACGTGGATTAAGGGCCATCATGCCGGGGTACTCTTCAAGTTGACAGAGGCCAATATCGGTGGACTCGAAGTAGTAGTTCCGTCCGTCAAATGATCCGCAGACATAACCGTTCTTAATGAACTCGCATAACAACCCGAACCTTTTGAACCGGAGATAGATTCGTTTGCCCATTGGTCACCCCATGCCTAGGTACAAAGGATAGTGTAATTCTCCTCCTTTCTCCAAACTCAATACGAATGACTTGGTGAGCGGCGACAGGTTCTGCTAAGCGGACCTAGACCAAGATCCTTCCAAATACGGCAATGCGCAGGAACCGGTCGTCGCTTCGGCAACATCCAACGTCAGCTCTCTCCGCATAGCTGACCAGCACGGTTTGCGGACACCCCCAAAGAAAAAGGCGCCCGGTATGAGCCGGGCGCCAGGTACGGAACGAGGGACAGTGCAGCGAGTTGCGTTGTTCCAAAACTGCAACTCATGATAGAAATGTAGGTATGACAGCTGCACTTCCAAGGGTGTGTAATAAAAATGTGAACACGGCGCGTTCTTTTTTCGAAATCACTTGACATCAAAAAATCCGCATTGCGTGGCTAGTCAAACAGATCCTCGATCTCATCGACGATCTTGCCAAAGAGGTGCTTCACCCCGCGCTTCTTCGACTTCTTTTTCTTTGACGGCTTGCCCTTTTTCGGCTTCTGCGACGCCGGGGACATGTAGACATCGCCCTGCCCCGGCTTGCGAGCGGATCTCTCGTCCTTGAGGCTTTTCAGCGCCCCGAGCGCCGCCCCGCAACTCGAACAGACAAGCTCATGCCGTTCCCGCCCCAACACCAGGGCTGCCCGGGTCCCGCAATAGCTGCAGGTGGCCACCTTCATGTTCTTGTGCATGTTATGCTCCGCTCCTGCTCCCACGCGAAGCATATAGGGCGACGGCCGCCGCATTGGAGACGTTGAGCGAGCCAAACTCTCCCGCCGCGTCGATTTTCACGAGGCGGTCGCAGGTCGTGCGACTGCGTTCGCGCAGACCGGGCCCTTCCGCGCCGAGAACAAGCCCCAGCGGCAGATCGGCCGCGTCCCGCGCGGCCTCGGCAAGATCCGTCTCCGCCTCGCCGTCGAGCCCGAGCAGCACATATCCCATCTTGCGCAGCTCCTCCATGCTGTCCGCGAGGTTGCGCACGCGCAGATAGGGCTGGCGCTCCAGCGCGCCGGAAGCGGTCTTGGCCAGCGCACCGGTTTCGGGCGCGGAGTGGCGCAGCGTGCCGATCACCGCGCGGGCGCCGAACACCTCCGCCGACCGCAGGATGGCGCCGACATTATGCGGATCGCTGACCCGGTCGAGCAGCACGACACGGGGCGACGCCTGACCCGGTTCGCAGATCTCGGCGAGGCTGCCCCAGTTGAGCGGACGCACTTCCAGCGCCGCCCCCTGGTGGACGGAGTTCGGATCCAGCGGAACGTCGAACCTGCGCGGATCAGTGACCTCGGGCTCCATGCCACTGGCGGCGATGGCATCGGCGAGCTTGTCAGCGGCGTTGCGTGTCACCACGAGACGGAGCCGCTGCCGGGCCGGGTTTTCCAGCGCATCGCGCACGGCATGCAGGCCGAAGAGCCAGACAGTCTGCGCGGCGGCGGCGCGTTTGGCGCGCTCCTTGTCGATGACCCAGGTCGGTTTCTTCATGTCGCTTGTCCTTTTCTTCTCCCTGCCCGGATGCGGCCCGAATGGCAAGCGTCGAGGCGTTGGTGGCAACCGCGCAACCAGCCCCAAAACCCTGTCTCGGAAAGCGTCTAGGCTTCGGTCGGCGCGCCGATCCGCGACCGTTTTGGCCCGAAGAGCGCGGCCAGCGCCAGGATCACACCGGAGAGCGTTGCGATCATGCCGGCGGCAGAGACCGCGTTGTCGCCGCCAAACCAGAGCGGGCCATAGCCTGCGAACACATAGCCCAGAACCGCCGACACTGTCGCAAAGCCGACCGACCAGGCGATCTGCGTCTCCAACCGGTCGGTCATCAGCCGGGCTGCGGCCGGCGGACAGATGAACATGGCGATGACGATGATCGAGCCGACCGCGTCGAAAGCCGCCACCGCCGCGATGGCCGAGACGATGACCAGCGCCATGCCGAGCGCGCCAGTGCGGATGCCCAGCCCCTCGGCAAAGCTCTCGTCGAAGGTCGATATCTTGAGCGGACGCCAGAAGAGCCAGAGGAAGGCGGAAACGCCCAGCAGGGTCAGGAAGATCCGCATCAGCTCCGGCGGCAGCTCGGCCAGCGCCACCGGGTCGAGCAGCGAGGCCCAGCCATCGGCATCGAGCCAGATCAGCGATTCCAGGTTCCCCATCAGCGCATGTTCGACATCGAGATGGACGGTCGAGGTGTCGGAGCGTTCCAGCAACAGCACGCCACCGGCGAACATCGAGGTGAAGACCACGCCCATCGCGGCACCGGTCTCGATCCGGCCGAGCCGGCGGATCGCCTCGATCAGGATCACCGCGACAATCGCCGCCAGCCCGGCACCGATCATCATCGGCCAGGTCCCCAGCGTGCCGGTCACGAGGAAAGCGACGACGATGCCCGGCAGCACGACATGGCTGATCGCGTCGCCGATCAGCGCCTGTTTTCGCAGCACGAGGAAATTGCCGGGCAGCGCGCAGGCAATTGCCGTGAAAGTGCCGATCAGGATCGGCACGAGGCTCAGCGGGACGAACTCTTCTCCGCTCATGCCGGCACCCCTTTCGGCCCGCCAATATGGGTGTCGATCTCGGCGATCTGGTCTGCGGTCAGCACCGTCTCGATATCACGCAACCCATCATAGAGGCTTGAAACCGCTTCGTAATCCGGCAGGGAATGGACAACATGCCAGCGATGCTCGTCGCGCAGGGCCTTGGCTGCGCGCGCCCTGCCCGCCTCCGTCGGCACGCCGTCGCGACGCGCGAGACCTTCGCTGGCCAGCAGCCGGATCGTCAGCGGCTCATAGACCGGCTGTTCCTGTGCCAGCGCCAGCAGGCCTTGCCGGATATGCACCCGCCGCTGGAAGCGCCGATGCCGCAGATAGGCGGCGAGCACGCCCCGTTCGGGCGCGAAGAAGAGCGAGACAATGAAGAGCGCGAAACAGGTCAGCACGATGATCGGGCCGGTGGGCAGCGACGGCGCCGAGGCCGAGATCGCGGCGCCGATATAGCCCGAGACGCCGCCAATCGCGCCGGCATAAGCGGCGACCAGCTCGCTGCGCTCGGTCCAGAACCGCGCTGTCACCGGCGGGATTATCAGCAGCGCGACGATCAGGATCAGCCCGACGATCTTCAACCCGACCACCGTCACCGCCATCACCAGCAGCATGGTCAGCATGTCGATCCGGTCGGTGTTGATGCCGATGGAGCGGGCATATTCCGCGTCGAACGCCACCAGTGTCATCGCCCGGCGCAGCAGCAACACCAGAGCGAGCGTTATAGCGCCGCCGCCAGCGATGATCATCGCGTCCTGGAAAAGCATGCCGGCGGTCGAGCCAAGCAGCAGCCCGTCCAGCCCCGCCTGCCGGCCGGAGGACATGTTCTGGATCACCGTCAGCAGCACCACGCCAGCACCGAAGAAGACCGAGAGCACGGCGCCGATCGCAGCATCTTCTGCCAGCCGGGTGCGCCGCGTGATCGCCTGCACGGCGAGCAACCCCGCCCATGCCGAGACAGCGGAGCCGAGCATCAACCCGGCGAGATTGCGCCCGTCCCCGCCCAGCGAGACCATGACGATGAAGGCCAGCCCGACTCCGGGCAGCGTGGCGTGGCTGATGGCATCCGCGACCAGCGCCCGCTTGCGCAGGAACAGGAATGTGCCGGTGACCCCGGCCGAAATCCCCAGCAGGGCCGAGCCGAGAGCCACCAGCGTGGCGTTATAGCCAAGCTGGAGCGTGAGCGCGTCAAACAACATGGGTCAGCCCGCGCCCAGCTCCAGATCGTCGATCTGCGTCGTGGCCAGCCGTCCGCCATAGGCCTTTTGCAGCGTCTCGGCGGTGAAGGTCGTGGCCACGGGGCCCTCGGCCACCTTGCGCACATTGATCAGGAAGACATGGTCGAAATAGTCGGTAATGGTGGCGAGGTCGTGATGCACCGCGACAACCGTCCGCCCCTGCGCCTTGAGCGCCTTGAGCACGTCGATGATCGCCTTCTCGGTCGCCGCATCGACGCCCGCGAAGGGCTCGTCGAGCAAGTAGAGATCCGCATCCTGCGCCAGCGCGCGGGCGAGGAAGACACGCTGCTGCTGGCCGCCCGACAGCTGACCGATCTGGCGATGGGCGAAATCGCCCATGCCGACCCGCTCCAGGCAGTCCAGCGCCTTGCGCCGATGCGCACCGGTCACGCGGGCGATCATGCCCAGCTCGCGATAGAGCCCCATCAGCACGACATCGATCACGCGGGCCGGGAAATCCCAGTCGATGGAGGCGCGCTGCGGCACATAGGCGATGCGCCCGCGCGCGCTTTCCAACGGCTTGCCATGGACCGTGACCGTTCCCGAGAGCGGCTTGATCACGCCGAGCGCGGCCTTGAGCAGGGTCGATTTGCCAGCGCCGTTCGGGCCGATGATCGCGGTCATCGAGCCGTCCTCGATGGTCGCATCGACCGAGAAGACGGCCGGTTTCTCTCCATAGGAGACAGTCAGGCCGCGAATGGCCAGCGGGCTCGCCTCAAGCCGCTCCTGCGCGACGCGATGCCCGTGATCCGCTGCCAGTTCCAGATGTGTCATCCCGTGTTTCTCCTCAGGCGCCGGCCGCAAGCCGGCCCACCATGCCCCGTTCCGGGGCCTCGCCACCAAGCGCGCGGGTGATGGTGGTCATGTTATGATCGATCATGCCGAGATAGGTGCCTTCATAGGTTCCGGTCTCGCCCATGGCGTCGGAAAACAGCTCGCCGCCGATGCTGACCTCGTGGCCGCGCGCCGCAGCCCCCTCGATCAGCGCCCGGATATTGCGATCCGAGACCGAGCTTTCGACAAAGACCGCGCCGATATCGCGCGTCACCAGAAGCTCGACCAGCTCGCCGATCCGGTTCAACCCGGCTTCGGATTCGGTCGAGATCCCCTGGATGCCAAGCACCTCGAACCCGTAATCTCGGCCGAAATAGTTGAAAGCGTCATGCGCCGTGACCAGAACCCGGCTCTGCTCGGGCACCGTGGCCAGCACCTTGCGCGCATAGCCGCCGAGCCCGGTCACTTCTTGCACGAAGGCGTCCGCATTGGCGGCAAACTCGTCTACCGCCTCGGGCATCGCGTCGCTCAGCGCGTCCCGGATCACCGGGATCACCTGCACCCAGATCTCGGGCACCATCCAGACATGCGGGTCAAACTTGTCGTCGTAATCGGCATGGCCCAGAAGCAGATCACGCGGCAGCGCCTCGCCGACAGCAACGACAGTCCCCTTGCGCGCCAGTTTCTGGAAGAACGCTTCCATCTGCGCCTCAAGGTAAAGCCCGTGAAACAGCACGAGATCCGCCTTGGTCATGGCAACGATATCGGTCCGGGTCTGGCGATAGGAATGCGGATCGACCCCCGGCCCCATCAGCCCGCGCACCTCGACGGCCGGGCCGCCAATCCGCGCCGCGGCATCCGCGATCATCCCCGTCGTCGCGACGATCTTCAGCCCGGCAGCTGCGTGGGCCGTGCCGGGCAGCGCCATGGCTGCCGCCGCGCCCGCCCCAAGCACAAGTATCTCCCGTCGCTTCATCCGCATTCGCATCACTCCAAGCCACGCCGGCATTCCATCCATCGGACGGATTTCATCCAGCCTGTTGTGACATGGTATATGCAACTCATTCTCAAAAAGCAACGTTCTTGAGAACGATTATCATCTGCATTCAGCGCATATCCGCTATCTGCCTGTGCGATAGGCGTTTCAATCGGCTGTATGCGCGGGTTGCGGGCTCAACGCGCGAGACACATCGAGATTTCCTCGAAAGGCAGACCTTCCTTGTCCTGCTTGCGCCGTGCCGTCTCGACGAAGCCCATCCGCAGGTAGAATCGGACAGCGCCCTCATTCGCCGCATAGACATCGAGACAAAGCCGCCCTTTCAGCGTGAGCCCATGGCACAGAAGCGCCTGCCCGATGCCCTGCCCCTGTCGCTCGGGCGCGATGAAAAGCCCGCCGATGAAATCGTCCAGCAGGCCCAGAAAGCCCACAGGGTCTCCGTCGAGCCAGGCAACCCAAGTCTCAGCCCTTGGCAGATAAATCTCGGAAACGAGTTGTCGGTGTGCCAGAAGTGTCTGCGCGCCAAGGAACCCATGCGATATGGCAGAGGCCCGGTGCCAGATCTCCGTCAGTGCCGCATTGTCCTCCGCCCGGTAGCGACGGATGTCCGGCACAGAGGAGGTCATGGTCCGCCCATCCTTCAGCCCTGCGCGTATTCCGTGTCATAGGCCTCAATGATTCTGGCCACCAGCGGGTGCCGGACGACATCCTTGGAGGTGAAGTAATTGAAGCCGATCCCGTTCACGCCCTTGAGCAGTTTCTCCGCCTCGGTCAGCCCCGAGGTAACCCCGCGCGGCAGGTCGACCTGCGTTCGGTCGCCGGTGACAACCATCCGCGAGCCCTCGCCAAGCCGCGTCAGGAACATCTTCATCTGCATGGTCGTGGCGTTCTGCGCTTCGTCCAACACCACAGCCGCATTGGCCAGCGTGCGGCCGCGCATAAAGGCCAGCGGCGCGATCTCGATCTTCTTCTCTTCCTTGAGCTTGTTCACCTGCTTGCCGGGCAGGAAATCGTTCAGCGCGTCATAGAGCGGCTGCATATAGGGATCGACCTTCTCCTCCTGCGTGCCGGGCAGGAAGCCGAGCCGCTCGCCCGCCTCCACCGCCGGACGGCACAGGATGATCCGGTCGACATGGCCGCCGATGAAGAGGTTCACCGCCACCGCGACAGCGAGATAGGTCTTGCCGGTGCCGGCCGGACCGATGCCGAAGCAGAGCTCGTTGCTCATCAGGCTGCGCACATAGGCTTTCTGCGCGGCCGTGCGCGGCTCGACGATCTTCTTGCGGGTCTTGATCTCGACATGCCCGGACTGGAACATTTCCATCTGGTCGCCCGCCCGCGGCGCGGCCTCGTCTTCCAGCGTGCCGAGCCGGATCGCGCCGTCAATGTCGCCCGGTTCCAGCGCGCGCCCCGCTTCCAGCCTTTGATACAGCTCCTGGAGGATCACCGCCCCGCGGCCGCGCGCATCCCCATCCCCAATCAGCGCCAGCTGGTTGCCCCGCCGGATGATCTGCAGCCCGAGCTGGTGCTCGATCTGGGAGAGGTTGCGGTCAAACTCGCCGCACAGCTCCACAAGGAGCCGGTTGTCGGCGAATTCCACGGGGGTTTCGGCTATGTCTTCCGCTCCGGTCGGGTCTGTCAGGGCACTGATTCCCAAAAATGCGGCTCCGCTGCTCGTGTTTTCGTTGCCCCTATGCTGGCCGGGCGCGCGGATTCTGGCAAGCAGGACTTCAAAGAATTCACGACAATGACACAAAATGCGCCCTATCCCGGCGAAATGTCGCGGATATATGGTGCCGGACGACCATGAATGACCAACTGTCCGGCGCGACGAATACCCGGCCGGTTCCGGCGAATTTTAACCAATTGTCTCGAAAAGGTCTTGAAAAGGAACATGAAATAGTTCGTTTCCATAAGCACGATTTTTCTTATCCTGTCAGAGGGGTATGGTCGGAAATGGATGAATATGACTGGTAGCGCCGGACGTGTGACCGCATTCGCAGCAGCGGCCCCCGGCCTCACGTGAACTGGAAGGACACGAAGATGAAAACGACCTTAATGGTTGCGCTTCTAGCGGGCCTCGCCATCCCTGCCGGAACGGCAGCTTTCGCACGGGGCGACACCCCGTCGAAGCCCGATTCCTCGCCCAAGGGCACGATCAACATCTCTTGCTATCGCGGCATTGCGCGGACAGTTGCCTGGGATCGACCCAACGCCGTCTTCGTGGAAGACCTGATCAAGTACGGATACGGCTTCAAGGAAGCGCATATTATTGGCGAGCGGGTCTGCCGCGACGAATGGGGCGTCGGCGATCACGGCCACATGAAGGAAACGCTTCTCCGCCTCCTTCGCGAAAGCCCGCCGACTGGCCGCTGAGGCGCACCTGACAGAGCTGAAGAAACGGCGCCGCGCTTTCATCGCGGCGCTTTTTTCGTTGGCAATGTCCGAGAGAGTGGCTCTGCGGACGCCCTACGCCGATCAAACGCTCCGTCTCGCATACCGCCCCCTGCATTTCCCCTTGGCGTGGCCGGCCAGCCTGATAGAGGGAAACCATGATCAAGCTCGACATTATCTCCGATCCCATCTGCCCCTGGTGCTATATCGGCAAGACACTGCTGTTCACCGCTCTCGGCGAGCGGCCAGACCACCCGTTCAAGATCGAATGGCACCCGTTCCAGCTCAACCCTGACATGCCGCAGGGTGGCATGGATCGGCGCACCTACCTGGAAACCAAGTTCGGCGGCAAGGAAAAGGCCATCGCGGTCTATTCCCAGATCGCCGAGGCCGCCGAGGCCGCTGGATTGCAGATCGACTTCGCCGCGATCCAACGCACGCCCAACACGCTCGACGCCCACCGCCTGATCCACTGGGCCGGGCTCGAGGAACGGCAAACCGAAATCGTGCATGCGCTGTTCGAGGCCTATTTCAGCGACGGCCGCGATATCGGCTCTCATGACGTTCTGGCCGATATCGCCGACAGTGCCGGGCTCGACGCCGCCGCGATCCGCCGTCTGCTTGCCGGCGAGGCCGATGCCGAGGATATCCGCAGCCGCGACGCCAATGCGCGGGAACGCGGCGTGACCGGTGTGCCAACCTTTGTCATCGCCAACCAGCATGTCGTCCCCGGCGCCCAACAGCCGGATCTCTGGCTGAAACTGGTCGACGAGATCAACGGACAGATCGGGACAGCGCAGTGACCCCCGCCACGCCGGCCTGATCCTCCGGAAGGACATGACAGCCACATGAAACGGCGTCCCCTGCTTCCCGAACCGACGACCCCGATGCGGCAGGTCGAGTTTATCGCCCTGACGGCGATGCTTTTCGCCAGCGTGGCCTTTTCCATCGACGCCATGCTGCCGGCGCTGCCCCGGATCGCCGCCGACATCTCGCCCGATGCGCCGAACCGCGCGCAACTCATCATCACCAGCTTCGTGCTTGGAATGGGGCTCGGGACCCTGCTCACCGGCCCGCTCTCCGACGCGTTCGGACGCAAGCCGATCGTGCTCTGGGGGGCAGTCCTCTATTGCATCGGTGCAGCGCTGGCGCTGATGGCCAACACGGTCGAGACGATGTTCGCGGCGCGTATGCTTCAGGGACTCGGCGCCGCCGGGCCACGGGTCGTCGCCGTGGCGATCATCCGGGACCAGTATTCAGGACGGCAGATGGCGCGGCTGATGTCCTTCATCATGCTGGTCTTTACAATCGTCCCGGCCATTGCCCCGACGATGGGCGCAGGCATCATCTGGCTTGCCGGCTGGCACGCGGTCTTTTTCTCCTTCATCCTGTTTTCGGTGATCTCCGCGCTCTGGTTCAAGCTGCGCCAGCCCGAAACCCTGCCGCCCGAGAATCGCCGACCACTGCGGTGGGAACCACTCCGGCAGGGCTTGCGCGAGATCCTGACCCACCGGGTCGTCCTGCTCACGCTGCTGACGCAGGCGCTGGTCTTCGGCGCCTTCTTTGCCACGCTCTCCTCGACCCAGCAGATCTTCGACCAGACATTTGGCCAGGGCGCCAATTTCCATCTCTGGTTCGGCCTGGTGGCGGTGGCTGCCTCGCCGGCGAGCCTGATCAATGCGAAACTCGTCGAGAGGGTCGGGATGCGGAACATGATCACGGTTGTGCTGCTGATCCAGATCGGCCTGACCGGGATCGCCGCCCTGCTCTTCTGGAGCGCCGTGCTGCCGCAGGCCGTGATGTTCTGGGTCTATCTTGCCTGGAATATCGGCATGTTCATGCAGACCGGCCTCACCGGCGGCAATCTCAACGCGCTGGCGATGGAGCCGATGGGACATCTCGCGGGGCTGACAGCCTCGGTCACGGGGGCCGTCGGAACCATCGGCGCGGTGGCGCTGGCCATCCCGCTGGGCCTCGCCTTCGACGGGACACCCCTGCCGCTGATGGTGGGCAGCTGGGTCCTTATCGTGTTGGGCTTTGCCGCGATGCTCGTGCTGCGGGCGACGGATCGGCGATAAGCACGGATCTGCGAAAGCGACGCGAAGCGCCGATAGAGGATTTCGGGATTGAGCGCTGATGGGCGCTGGCACGGATTGCGTTGGCGCCACTTGCGAGCGAAGCGAACGTCCGCTCTGTCCGCAAAACAGCAATCGCGGCCCCCATGGGGACCGCGAAAACACGTGTCAAACACGGTCCAACACCGCCGCGTGCACTTACTTCCAACCAACCTCGTTGAAGATCTTCTGCGCCGCACCGATGTTTTCGGCCACCGCCGAGAGATCGACATCATCCGCCTTGAACGCACCGAGCCTGGCAACAGACTCCGCCAGCTCTACGCCTTCAACAGCCGGGAACTCGTCATTGCCGCCAGAGAAGTAGACCTGTGCGGCGTCGCTGGCGAGATATTCCAGGAACTGGACCGCCGTGTCCCGGTTCGGCGCATGGGCCGCGACCCCGGCCCCCGAGAGGTTCATATGCGCGCCATTGCCCTCCTGGTCCGGGAAAACCCAGCCAATCTGGTCGACATGGTCGGAAACGCCCTTCACCGGCTTGCGCAGCGCGCGGGCAAAATAATAGGTGTTCGACACCGAGATCTCGCATTCGCCGGACACCAGCGCGCGGATCTGGTCGGTATCGCCGCCTTGCGGCGGCCGCGCCATATTGTCGACCACGCCCTGCGCCCAGTCCCGCGCGGCGTCCTCGCCCGCATGGGTCACGATCGCGGCCAGAAGCGTCTGGTTGTAATCGTTGGAGGAGGAGCGGATGCAGATCTGACCCTTGTATTTCGGGTCCGCCAGATCGGCATAGGTCATCGGCGGCTCGGCCACGTCGGCCTTGTCGTAAAAGATGATCCGCCCGCGCTGCGAGAAACCGAACCACTGGTTCTCGTCATCCTGCAGGTTGCCCGGGATGCGTTCTTCCAGCAGCGCACTCTCGACCGGTTGCAGCACACCGGCGTCCTTGGCGCGGGTCAGCCGTGACGTGTCCACAGTCAGCAGCACATCGGCTGGCGAATTCCGCCCTTCGGCCTTCATTCGCGCGATCAGCTCATCGGCATTGCCTTCAATGCGGTTGATGCGGACGCCCGTGGCGTCTTCAAAATCGGAATAGAGCCGGTCATCGGTGTCATAATGGCGCGAGGAATAGAGGTTCAACTCGCCATCGGCTAGCGCCGGCAACGCGGTCGCGCCAAGCAGGCCGGCCAGGATAAGGGCGGCGCGGGCCGGGGTCGGAAAGGTCATGCATGTCTCCATTTGTCCTGTTTCCGAGTGTTCTGATCGGAAATTCGAAGGCGGTCAAGAATTACCTGATTAAAAAAATCAGTTTTATCACCGCCCCGCCTGACGGTTGACACCGCGCGCAACTGGCATAGGGGAAGGACCATGAGCAAATCCGCACATATCACGGCCGGCGGCGCGCCGGAGGGGTTCGACGCGTTGCTACTTGCGCGCGAGTTGGACAAGGGGGCGCCGGTCGTCCATGTCGCGCGCGACGACAAGCGGCTGGCGGCGATGCGCGCCGCGCTGGCTTTCTTCGCGCCGGGCGCGGTAGTGCTGGATTTTCCCGGCTGGGATTGCCTGCCCTATGACCGCGTTTCGCCCAATCCGGACATCTCGGCCGCCCGCATGGCCACGCTGGCCGCGCTTACGGCGGGCATGCCCGGCCCCTTTATCCTGCTGACCACGCTGAATGCGGCCACGCAAAAGGTGCCCGCGCGCGAAATCCTGCGCGAGGCCGCCTTCGCCGCCCGCGTGGGCGAGCGGATCAACGAGACGGCGCTGAAAAACTTCCTCGTCCGCATGGGGTTCAGCCAGGCCCCAACGGTGCTGGAGCCGGGGGATTACGCCATTCGCGGCGGTATTATCGACATCTTCCCGCCCGGCCAGAGCGGCCCGGTGCGGCTCGATCTCTTCGGCGATGTGCTCGACGGCGCGCGCCGCTTCGATCCGGCCAACCAGCGCACCGTGGAGAAGCTGCAGGCGGTCGAACTGGCGCCCGTCTCGGAGGTCATCCTCGACGAAGCCGCAATCACCCGCTTCCGGCAGAATTACCGCATCGAGTTCGGCGCCACCGGCACCGATGATCCGCTCTACGAGGCTGTTTCGGCGGGGCGCAAACATGCCGGCATGGAGCATTGGCTGCCCTTCTTCCACGAAAGGCTCGAGACGCTTTTCGACTATCTCCCCGACGCAACCGTAATGCTGGACGACCAGACGACGCCGGCGCGCATCGCCCGCTGGGAGGGGATCGCCGACAGTTATGACAATCGTGTCGAAGCGATGAAGTCCAAGGCGCGGCTGGATTCGGTCTACAAGCCTGCCGCGCCGTCGACGCTCTATCTCGATGAGGACGCCTTTGACGTGGCGATTGCCGGCCATCGCAGCGTTGGTTTCAACGCCTTGCCGCAAGGCACCGGCCCGGGGGTGATCGATGCGGGCGGCCGGATCGGACGCAATTTCTCTCCTGAACAACAGCAAGAAAGCATAAGCCTTTTCGGTGCCTTGGCGGACCATGTTAAAGCAAAACGCCAGGACGGGCAGGTCGTCATTGCCTCCTATTCCGAGGGCGCGCGGGAGCGGCTTGCCGGGTTGATGGCCGACGAAGGCGTGCAGGGCGCGACCGAGATCGGCGATTTCCGGGACATTCCGGAGGGCGTCGGCGGGCTCTACCTGGTGGTCTGGGCACTGGAGCATGGCTTCGAGGGGAAAGGCCTCACGGTCATTTCCGAGCAGGACGTGCTTGGCGACCGGCTCATCCGCAGGCCACGCCGCAAACGGCGGGCGGAGAATTTCCTCACCGAGGCGCAGTCGCTCAGCCCGGGCGATCTCGTGGTGCATGTCGATCACGGCGTCGGACGCTACATGGGATTGGAGATCGTCAACGCGCTCGGTGCCGATCACGAGATGATCCATCTCGAATATGCCGAAGCCGCACGGCTGTACCTGCCAGTCGAAAACATCGAGCTACTGAGCCGCTTCGGTCATGATGAAGGCCTGCTCGACCGGCTCGGCGGCGGCGCCTGGCAGGCCAAGAAGGCCAAGCTCAAGGAGCGCATCCGCCAGATCGCCGACAAGCTGATGCGGATCGCGGCGGAACGGGCGCTGCGCAAGGCGCCGGTTCTGCAGGCCGAGCATCATATCTGGGAGGAGTTCTCGGCCCGATTCCCCTATCAGGAGACGGATGACCAGCTGAAGGCCATCGAGGATGTGCTGGAAGACCTGGAACGCGGACTTCCGATGGATCGGCTGGTCTGCGGTGATGTCGGCTTCGGCAAGACGGAAGTGGCAATGCGGGCGGCCTTTATCGCTGCCATGTCGGGCCGGCAGGTCGCGGTGATCGCGCCGACCACGCTGCTTGCCCGCCAACATGCCAAGAGCTTCAAGGAGCGCTTCCGGGGCTTTCCGCTCAAGGTCCGGCAGCTCTCGCGCTTCGTCGGCACGAAAGAGGCGAACGAGACCCGCAAGGGCATCTCCGACGGCTCGATCGATATCGCAATCGGCACCCACGCGCTTCTGGCCAAGACGGTAAAATTCAACAATCTCGGGCTGTTGATCATCGACGAGGAGCAGCATTTCGGCGTCCAGCACAAGGAACGGCTGAAGGATATGCGTTCCGATATCCATGTACTCACACTCACCGCGACACCGATTCCGCGCACCTTGCAGATGTCGCTCTCCGGCGTGCGGGATCTGTCGATCATCGGAACCCCTCCGGTCGATCGGCTCGCCATCCGCACCTATGTCAGCGAGTTCGACGCGGTCACCATCCGCGAGGCGCTGCTGCGCGAACATTACCGCGGCGGGCAAAGCTTCTATGTCGTCCCGCGCATTTCCGACCTGCCGGAGATCGAGACCTTCCTGCGCGACCAGGTCCCTGAGATCTCCTATGTCGTCGCCCATGGCCAGATGGCGGCGGGTGAACTCGATGACCGGATGAACGCTTTCTAT
Source organism: Tropicimonas sp. TH_r6 (assembly GCF_033101155.1). NCBI lineage: Bacteria > Pseudomonadati > Pseudomonadota > Alphaproteobacteria > Rhodobacterales > Roseobacteraceae > Tropicimonas > Tropicimonas sp. TH_r6. Next base: position 176,601 of record NZ_JAWMPX010000002.1, on the reverse strand, counting down.
GACGGCAAGTTCGACGTTTTGCTGGCCACGACCATCGTCGAAAGCGGTCTCGATATTCCGACGGCCAACACGATGGTCGTCCATCGCGCGGACATGTTCGGTCTGGCCCAGCTCTACCAGATCCGGGGTCGGGTCGGCCGCGCCAAGACGCGCGCCTATGCCTATCTGACGACGAAGCCCCGCGCGCGCCTGACGGATACCGCCGAAAAGCGGCTGCGCGTTCTTGGCTCGCTGGACAGCCTCGGCGCCGGGTTCACGCTCGCGAGCCAGGATCTCGACATTCGCGGCGCGGGCAATCTCGTCGGCGAGGAGCAGTCCGGGCAGATGCGCGAGGTGGGCTACGAGCTGTACCAGACCATGCTCGAAGAGGCGATCGGCAAGATCAAGGCGGGCGAGTTCGAAGGGCTGACGGATGATGACGGCCAATGGGCGCCGCAGATCAATCTCGGCGTGCCGGTGCTGATCCCGGAGGCCTATGTGCCCGATCTCGACGTGCGGCTCGGTCTCTACCGGCGCCTGTCCGGCCTGACCACCAAGGTCGAGCTGGAAGGCTTCGCGGCCGAGTTGATCGACCGCTTCGGCAAGCTGCCCAAGGAGGTCAACACGCTGCTGCTGATCGTGCGGATCAAGGCGATGTGCAAACGCGCCTTTATCGCCAAGCTCGATGGCGGACCAAAAGGCGCCACGATTCAGTTCCACAATGACAAATTCCCCAATCCGGCGGGGCTGGTTAGCTTCGTGCAGGCTCAGAACGGGCTGGCAAAGGTGCGCGACAACAAGATCGTCGTGCGGCGGGACTGGAAGAACAATGCCGACAAGATCAAGGGCGCCTTTTCCATTGCGCGCGACCTTGCCGAACAGGCACGGGTGAAGAAGAAGGGTTAATATCGAACGGTTTTCGGACTGTGCGACCGTTCGCTTCATGTGCAACGGCAGCCGCTCAAGCGCCTCCCCGTGGGATGGCGTTGGCAGGGCGGCTTCGCCTTGATTCCGTGCCTTCCAGCGCCTTATCCCACGAGCCGCTTCCGGCTCCCTGCGTCTCCGGCCCCCTCCAACTGGGTCAAACACATTGTGCTGGCTTCGGCCGCCTCCGATCTGCCAAATAAACGCAAATTGCGGCTCACCCGGATTTTATCCGTCTTCCCGCTTCAAACCGGACATGAAAGCCTCTAAATCGGTGCGAAAGGAGACGCCCGACATGTTCTATCGCCCCGAGGACGACCACGGACTGCCCCAGAACCCGTTCAACGCGATTGTCACCCCCCGCCCGATCGGCTGGATCTCGACACGCGGCACGGACGGATCGGAGAATCTCGCGCCCTATTCCTTCTTCAACGCCGTTGCCTACACGCCGCCACAGGTGATGTTCGCCACCACCGGCAAGAAGCACGACCGGGACGGCACCAAGGACACGCTGGCCAATATCCGTGACACCGGCGTGTTCGCGGTGAATGTGGTCGAATATGCCATGCGCGAGGCGATGAACCTGACCTCCGGCCCCTGGGACAAGGATGTCGATGAGGCCGAACTGGCCGGGATCGAGCGCGCCGATTGCCAGATCATCGATTGCGCCCGTATTGCCAACGCGCCGGCAACGCTCGAATGCCGACTGACGCAGATTGTCGAACTGGCCGGACGGGCGAATCTGGTGGCCTTCGGAGAAGTGGTCGGGATCCACATGCGGGATGACTGCATCCGCGACGGAATCTTCGACACGACCCAGTTCCAGCCGCTGGCCCGCATGGGCTATCGCGACTTCGCGCGGATCTCGGATGTCTTCACCATGCCGCGCCCGGGCGAGTGACGGGCACACGCGCCGCACAGCCGATCGGTTGAGTGGCGCGAGGTCCCTCTCGTCGCTGCGGAGCAAAGGATACGCTTTCGGAAGCGTGGTCAGGGGCGCCTATTCGTTTCGGACACCGCAAACGGGTCTCTAGGGCGTGAACCCGAAGGCCGGCCAATGGGCCCGTTCAAGCGAGGGAAGCACCAGCGAGTCTCCGAAATCCGCGTCGCCCGGCCCTTCTTCCGACGGGGTCACGACCACACGCATCTCCGCCGCACACGCTGCCGCATGGCCCACCGGGCTGTCTTCGAAAACCAACACCTCTTCGGTGGTGAGCCCCAGCCGCTCCAGCGCCAGGAGGTAGCCCTGGGGGTCCGGCTTCTTGCACGTCACGTCATCGCCGGTGATCACGACCTCGAAAATCTCTTCCGCCGGCGCCCAGAGGCACCCTTGGGCCAGTGCCTCGAAACTGGCCGAGCTTGCGGCGGTCACCACCGCACAGCGCAGCCCTGCAATGGGTGCCGCCTCCAGCAGCGCGCGCACGCCAGGCCGCAGCTCCAGCGCGCCACCGGCCAGCATCTCGCCATAGATCCGGCGCTTGACCGGCTGCACCGCGCGCAGTCGCGCCTCGGACACCCGCTCCGTCTCCGGCAACCGCTCCTGGAAAAAGCGCATACGCTCCAGCCCGCCCGACACCGCGAGCAGCCCGCGATTTACCTCCCTGTCCCACTGCCAGGGCAGGTCCAACTCGGCGAAGGCGGCGTTGAAGGAACGGCGGTGGAGATCTTCCGTCTCCGCCAGCGTCCCGTCGACATCAAAGATCAATGCCCGGAGGCTCATTGCGCCGCCGTCTGCTCGGCCTGCGCCTCGGCGACAATGCCCGCCAACTGGTCGAAATGGTCGAAGGCCCAGCGATGCGGTATCTCGGAGACCGGGGATTTGCGATAGCCCTCGGTATAGAGCGCGAAGGGCAGCTTTGCATTCGCGGCTGTCTCGGAATCCGTGCCGCTATCGCCAACGAAGAGCGACGGCCCGCCACCGAGATCCGCGATACAGCGGAACGCCATTTCCGGGTCCGGCTTGCGGCTCGCCACAGTGCCGGCGGAAACGACCGCATCGAAGACAGGCTCCAGTTTCATATGTCTCAACACCGCCCGTGTCGGCACGATCGGCTTGTTGGTACACAGGCCAATCCGATGGCCAGCGCCCTTGAGCACCGCCAGCGCATCGATCACGCCAGGATAGAACACGGCCCGATCCACGGCGAATTCATACTCGGCGACGAAATCCGCATAGATCTTCGCGTGGCTTTCGACCGTCTCCTCGATCCCGCGCGACGCCATGATCCGGCTGACCAGGACCTTCGCACCCTCTCCGACGAAACTCCGCGTCTCCTCCAGCGTCAGTGGCGGCTTTCCGAGCTGCGCCAGGATCACCTCGGCAACAGCCTGGATATCCGGCGCGCTGTCGATCAGCGTGCCGTCGAGGTCGAAGACGATATTCATGCGTTATTTCCACTTGATGGAGCAGCCCATGGACGGGACCTGCTCTTCAGGGCCGCGGCCCGTTTCGGACACGCGTTTCATGGCCTCGAAGAGATCGCGCCGCAAGTCCGGCGCCGCGGCACCTGCGCGCGCTGCGTCAAGACGCCCGCGATATTGCAGCTCTCCGGCCGCGTTGAAGCCGTAGAAATCCGGCGTGCAGGCGGCGTCATAGGCGCGCGCGACCGATTGATCGGCATCATGCAGATAAGGGAATGGCAACGCCCATTCCTCAGCTTTCACCGCCATATTCTCAAAGGAATCGGCCGGATAGGCGACAGCATCATTGGAGCAGATCGCCGCCACGCCGATCCCGAGCGCCTGAAGCTCGCGCCCGTCGCGCACGATCCGGTCAATCGCGCGCAGCACGTACGGGCAATGATTGCAGATGAACATCAGCAACAGCCCGTTCGGGCCGGCGATGTCGGTCAATGCGTAAGTCTTGCCTTCGGTGGCCGGCAAGGTGAAGTCCACGGCTTTCCAGCCGAAATCGCAGACAGGGGGTGTGGCAGCCATTGCGGGCCTCCTCGTTCAGCTCTCCTGAACGAATCTATACCCGTCTCCGCCCTTTTCCGCACGTCCCATCCCGCCGCCGGGCAGGTGGAACCCGATCAGCCGCATCTGTTCGGTGGCCATCCGGTCCATCAGTGCGACGCGCGTCGCGGCGCCCAGGTCGCGGTCCTGATCCGAGCCGGAATGCCAGTCCGGCCGGGCGAAGGCGACATGGTGATTGCCGATTGCATCGCCGATGACCATCACGCTCTCGCTGCCATCGCGGATTTCGAAGGACATGTGGCCGGGCGTGTGTCCCGGCGTCGACACGGCGGCCACGCCAGGCAGAATTTCCTCTCCGTCCTCGAAGAAGCGCATCGCATCCTCCATCGCCATGAGCCGCCGCTGCGCCCCCACCGCCATGGTCGTGCGCTCGGGTTGGATGGTGTCGACGGTCTTCGGGTCGGTCCAGTACTCCCACTCCGTTTTGCCGATCATGTGCTCGGCTTCGTAGAAGAAGGGCTCGTCGAAATCGTCGAGAACGCCCCACAAATGATCCGGATGGGCATGGGTGAAGATGACATGGGTCACGTCTTCCGGCGCGACGTCCAGCGCGTCCAGCGCCGCGCCGATCTTGCCCGCGCTCTCCTGAAAGGCCGGGCCGGCGCCGGTGTCGAAGAGAATGGTGTTCTCGCCGCTGCGCAGGAGCGTGACATTGCATTCCGGGGTCAGCGGCGCGCCGGGCACGATTCCGCGTGCCTCCAGCACCGGGCCGAGTTCCGCCTGCGGCATCGGTCCGAAGATGAATTCGGGCGGCAAGACGAGATGGCCGTCGCTCAGCGTGTCGATCCGCATGGCTCCCAGGTCCAGTGCGGCGTGGGCCCATCGCGGTGCGACGCCCATGGCCAGCCCCCCTGCCCCCGCCAGCGCGGTTTGCATCATCCTGCGCCGTGTCAGATCCATCGCCCGTCCTCCCTCGATTTCCCTGAAACGCATTCTTACATTCAATTGCTCGAATAACAAATGGCTTTGCCGATGACCGAGGGCGCTCCCGCCGGTTTCCCTCATATCGAAGATATTCGGGAAACGGTTGGGCCGGGCGCCCTTCGGGCGTGTCGGAGCGCGGGCCGCCTGTCGCCCTCCCAGAACCGGCGACAGGAATAGACAAACTGCGGCGGAATTGTCCTTTCCCAGTCCACGACCGCGTTGTATGCAAGGCGACGCATTCGTGAAATCACGCGCAAGAACCGAGGGAAAGACCATGTCCGCATTGAAGATCAAGAAAGGTTCGTCGAAGCATTCGGCCTATGATCTGCGTAACCCCAATGCCGAGGTCATCGAGACCCACACGCTGGCCGTGGTGGTGGACAACGAGGCTGGCGTCCTTGCTCGCGTGATCGGACTGTTTTCCGGCCGCGGCTACAATATCGAGAGCCTCACCGTTGCCGAGGTTGACCATACCGGACATCGCTCGCGCATCACCGTGGTCACCACCGGCACCCCGCAGGTGATCGAACAGATCAAGGCACAGCTTGGTCGGATGGTCCCGGTGCACGAGGTCCATGACCTGACCATCGAAGGGCCCTCAGTCGAGCGCGAACTGGCTTTGCTCAAGGTTGCCGGAACTGGCGACAAGCGGGTCGAAGCGCTGCGCCTCGCCGATATCTTCCGTGCCAATGCGGTGGATTCCACGCTGGAGAGCTTCGTGTTCTCCATCGCCGGCGCGCCGGAGAAGATCGACGCATTCGCCGACCTGATGCGTCCGCTGGGACTGGTGGAGATCGCCCGGACCGGCGTTGCGGCCCTGACCCGCGGAGCGGATTGATCCACGGGCGCGTTGGCGCCTGTATCAAAGGTCGAGCGAACGCACCGCGCCGGGTTTCGGCGCGGTTTTTTCTTGCGCGTCAGGCGCGCGGCCCGTTCTGGACTGCGGATGATGCGGCCAATCGCTGTGTCTGCTACTTGCGCCAGCACGAGCCAAGCCAGCGCTGCCCTTGAGGTCCGCTGCAACGCGCGCGGCCGGCCCACACCAACATGTCCGCCCTCGCAACGGCGTCCCGGCAAACCCGGCGCCTCCTTCGAACGCCCCCAACCAACCGCTACCGGACCGGGCCAAGTTTTGTCCGGTTGCAGCCATGCCCACGCATGGACTACATCTGCAGGCCAGACCCAACAGCCGGGACAGTTCCATGCCATATTCCATCCAGACCATTGCCGAGGCGCTCGGGGCCCGGGCCGTCGGAGATGTCGGACTGACGGTGAGCGAGGCCGCCGAGCCCGCCTCCGCCGACCGCGACACGCTCGCCATCGCCATGGCGCCAGCCTATGCCGAGGCGCTCGGCCAGGGCGCGGCGCGGGCGGCGATCCTTTGGGCCGATGCTGACTGGGAGGCGTTCGGGCTGGAAGCAGCTGTGCTGGTCGACCGGCCGCGTTATGCGCTCTCCGGCCTGACCCGGCTTCTCGATGCCGGGCCGGAGATCGCGCCGGGCATCCACCCGACCGCGATTGTCGACGAGAGTGCCCGGATTGCCGAAGGCGCGGCGATCGGCCCCTTTGTCACCATCGGGCGGGACACCCGCATCGACCGGGATGCGCGGATCGGCTCGCATGTGTCCATCGGCACGGAGTGCGAGATCGGACCCGAGGCGCTGATCCATGCCGGCGCCCGGATCGGCCGCAATGTCCGGATCGGTGCGCGTTTCACCTGCCAGTCCGGCGCGGTGATCGGTGGCGACGGGTTCTCCTTCGTCTCGCCGCAGGCCTCCGGGATGGAGGAAGCGCGCGCCGAGCTGCGCGACGAGGTCAAGAATACCGGGCACGAATGGGTCAAGATCCACTCGCTGGGCGGCGTGGAGATCGGCGACGATGTCGAGATCGGCGCCAACACCACCGTCGATGCCGGCACGATCCGGGCGACCCAGATCGGCAATGGCACCAAGATCGACAATATGGTGATGGTCGGCCACAACGTCGTGATCGGCGAGGACTGCCTCTTCTGCGGCCATTCCGGGGCCGCGGGCTCGACTAGGGTCGGCGACCGCGTTGTCCTGGCTGGTCAGTCCGGTCTTGCAGACAATATCACCGTTGGTTCGGACGTGGTTGTCACCGGCGGAACCAAGGTGCTGTCCAACGTGCCCTCGGGTCGCGTTATGATGGGCTACCCGGCGACGAAGATCTCCACCCAGGTCGAAAGCTACAAGGCGCTGCGGCGCCTGCCGAAACTGGTTCGCGACGTCGCGGCGTTGCGAAAGACGCTTTCCAAGCCTGCTGGCAAGGACTAAATGGCTGTCACGGATTGAGCAGGGGAGCCGGGAGATGGCTGAGAGCGTCAAGGACAAGGTGATCGCGATCATTGCGGAACAGGCGGTTCTGGAGCCGTCGGACGTGAAGGACGATGCGTCCCTGGAGGATCTCGGGATCGACAGTCTCGGCCTCGTGGAAGCGATCTTCGCCATCGAGGAAACCTTCGATATCTCCGTGCCCTTCAATGCCAACGAGCCCGAGAAGAGCGAGTTCGACGTCTCGTCGATCTCCGCCATTGTCTCCGCCGTGGAAAAGCTCATCGCGGAGCAATCCGGCTCGTGAAACGCGTGGTGATTACCGGCCAGGGCACGGTCAACGCCCTCGGCATGAACGTTCCCGACACCCTGGAGGCAATGCGAGAAGGCCAATGCGGGATCGGTCCGCTGGAGATCCGCGATGTCGACCGGCTGGCGATCCAGATCGGCGGACAGGTCAAGGGCTATGATCCGGGAGCGGAGTTCAACCGCCAACAGATCGTGCTCTATGACCGGTTCACGCAATTCACGCTGCTCTCCGCCCGCGAAGCCATCGCGCAATCCGGGCTGAATTTCATCGGCGATCTTGCGGCGCGGTCCGGCGTCGTGCTGGGCAATTCCGGCGGCGGGATGAACACGCTCGACGAAAATTACCGCACCGTCTACGAGGCCGGGAAGAACCGTGTGCATCCCTTCGTCGTGCCGAAGCTGATGAACAACGCCGCGGCCAGCCATGTCTCGATGGAGTTCAACCTCAAGGGGCCGACCTTCACGGTGGCCACCGCCTGCGCATCGTCGAACCACGCGATGGGACAGGCCTTCCAGTTCATCCGCTCCGGCATGGCCGAGGTGATGATCACCGGCGGCTCGGAATCGATGCTGTGTTTCGGCGGCGTGAAGGCCTGGGAAGGGCTGCGGGTGATGTCGAAGGATGCCTGCCGCCCCTTCTCCGCCAATCGCAACGGCATGGTGCAGGGTGAGGGCGCGGCGATCTTCGTCTTTGAGGAATATGAACATGCCAAAGCCCGTGGGGCCGAGATCATCGCCGAGGTGATCGGTTTCGCCATGACCTCGGATGCGGCCGATATCGTCATGCCCTCGAAGCAGAATGCGGCGCGGACGATGGAACTGGCGATGCGGGATGCCGGGGTCAACCCGGAAGAGGTGGGGTATATCAATGCCCACGGGACCGGGACGGCGGCGAATGATAAGACGGAATGCGCCGCCGTGGCTGACGCGCTCGGCCATCACGCCAATGACCTGATGATCTCCTCCACCAAGTCGATGCATGGCCATCTGATCGGCGGCACCGGCGCGGTCGAGCTGCTGGCCTGCACCATGGCGCTGAAGGACCGCGTCATCGCGCCGACCATTGGCTACGAGGAGCCGGACCCGGAATGCGCGCTGGATGTCGTGCCGAACACGGCGCGGGACGCCGAGGTTGACGTCGTGCTGTCCAATGCCTTTGCCTTTGGTGGATTGAACGCGGTGCTGGCGCTCCGGCGGGTCTGATCCCGCCAAAGGCCTGTCTGACAGACCTCACGGAGCTTGTGGATCGGGCCGGGCAACACCTGCCCCGCCAACCGGCTCGAAGCCGCCGGGCCTCAGGCCCCGACCAGCATCTCCGTCAGACCGGCGAACAGCGGCACCCCGTCCGTGCCGCCATGCAGCTCGTCAATGGCGCGTTCCGGATGCGGCATCATGCCGAGAACGCGGTGGTTCGCAGACAGCACGCCAGCAATATCCCCGGCGGACCCGTTCGGGTTGTCGGTATAGCGGAAGGCGACACGCCCTTCTCCGTCGAGCCGCGCAATCGTCTCTGCATCGGCCTGGTAATTCCCGTCATGGTGGGCGACCGGAATAGTGATCTCCGCCCCCTCACCATAGCGCGCGGTATAGGGGGACGCTTCACTTTCGACCCGCAAACCAACGGGTTTGCAGACAAAATGCAAATTCGCATTGCGCATCAGGGCGCCCGGCAGCAGGCCGGTCTCCAGCAGGATCTGGAACCCGTTGCAGATCCCCAGCACGTGCCCGCCCCGTTCGGCGAAAGCCTTCACCTCCCGGCAGATCGGCGCATTGGCGGCGATCGCGCCGCAGCGCAGGTAATCGCCGAAGGAGAATCCGCCCGGCAGGCCAATCACGTCCAGCCCTTCGGGCAAGGCACTGTCGCGATGCCAGACGCGGTGGACCTCGAAACCTGCTGCCTCGAAGGCCACGGCAAGGTCACGGTCACAATTGGATCCGGGGAAGGTGACTACAGCTGCGCGCATCATTGGGCTCCTCAGCTCAGGAAATCGGTGATGACGGCGACGCCCGGCGGGGTCGGCCCGTCATAGGCGGCCAGTTCGGCGGATGCGTCCGAGAGCCGGACGCGGCGGGAAATCAGCGGCGAGAGGTCGAGCTCCGTCGCCTCCAGCAGGCTCAGAAGGCTCGGGTAACGCCAGGCGGGCATACCACGGGTGCCAAAGACGGCCAGCTGGCCGGAATAGACGGCATCCATCGGCAGCGACATGGTCACATGATCACCGGCCGGCATCCCGACCTGGACCATTCGCCCCATCTTTCCGAGCGATTTCAGAGCACTTACAGTGGTTTCTTCAACTCCGAGCGCTTCGATGGCGACATCCGCGCCACCGCCCGTGAGATCCCGCACGGCCGCGGCGGCGTCCATCGTCGCGGCATTCACAACCGCTTCGGCGCCCAGCGACAGCGCGTAGTTCAGCTTCTCAGGCACCACGTCGACCGCGATCACGCGCGCGCCGAGCGCCTTTCCCAACAGCAGCGCCGACAGCCCGATCCCGCCAGTGCCGAAGATCGCCAGCCACTCGCCCGGGGCAAGCCGCGCCCGGCCGGTCAGCGCGTGCCAGGCGGTTGTCACCCGGCAGCCCATCGCAGCGGCGAGCGACGGCTCCATCCAGGGCGGCAGCGCGGTCAGGTTGGTGTCCGCATGCGGCACGGCAATCAGTTCGGCATAGGCGCCGTCCTGCGTGAAGCCCGGCAGCGCCTGATCGGGACAGATCGTCTGGCGCCCCCTTGAACAGGCGTCGCAATGGCCACAGGCGAGGATGAAGGGCGCGATCACCCGATCCCCGAGATTCCATTGCGTGACGCCCTGCCCCACGGCGACAACTTCGCCGCAATACTCATGGCCCGGAATCTGCGGCAGCGCGACCGGGTCTGCCCCGGTCCAGACATGCCAGTCCGAGCGACAGATACCACAGGCCAGCACCTTCAGCACCACGCCCCCCGGAGGCGGCGTGGGATCGGGCCGCGCGCCGATCTCCAGCGGCGCGCGATAGCCTGTCAGCAGGGCAGCCTGCATCAGGCCAGCTCGAAGGAGTAGCTCTCGATGACCGTGTTGGCGAGCAGCTTCTCGCACATCTCCGTCACCGCCGTCTCGGCTGCGGCCCGGTCGCTCTCGGCCAGGTCCAGCTCGATCACCTTGCCCTGCCGAACCGCATCGACACCCTCGAACCCGAGCGAGCCGAGCGCGGATTTCACCGCCTCGCCCTGCGGGTCCAGAACGCCGGTCTTCAGCATCACGGTCACCTTGGCCTTCATCTCTGCTCGTCCTTCAGTCTCTTGGATCGGCGCGCCCCTCCCTCGAGGAGCACGGGCTTTCAATTGATCAGCGTGGGCTTGCCCAACGGCGCGTTGTTGCTCGGCAGAACGCCCAGACGCTTGGCCACTTCCGTGTAAGCATCGGCCAGGTTGCCCAGGTCGCGGCGGAACACGTCCTTGTCCAGCTTCTCGCCGGTCTTGCTGTCCCAGAGCCGGCAGGAATCAGGAGAGATCTCGTCGGCCACGATGAGGCGCATGAAATCGCCATCATAGATTCGCCCGATCTCGATCTTGAAATCCACCAGCTTGATGCCGACACCCATCATGATGCCGGAGATGAAATCATTCACCCGCAGCGCAAGGGCAACCATGTCGTCCATGTCTTGCTGCGCCGCCCAGCCAAAGGCGATGATATGCTCCTCGGTGACCAGCGGGTCGCCGAGCGCATCGTCCTTGTAGTAGAACTCGACGATCGGACGCGGCAGCGGCGTGCCTTCCTCGATCCCGAGACGCTTTGAAATGGACCCGGCGGCAACGTTGCGCACGACAACCTCGAGCGGAATTATTTCAACGGCACGAACGAGTTGCTCGCGCATATTGAGACGCTTGATGAAGTGCGTCGGAACGCCGATATTGTTCAGCCCGTTCATGAAATACTCGGACAGGCGATTGTTGAGCACCCCCTTGCCTTCGATCACGTCCTTCTTCTCGGCGTTGAAAGCGGTGGCGTCGTCCTTGAAATACTGCACGATCGTGCCCGGTTCCGGGCCTTCGTAGAGAATCTTGGCCTTACCTTCGTAAATCTTTTTGCGACGTGCCATGAGGTCCTTTCTGCGGCCGATTTCGGGAGCGTCCCGGGCCTGTTTTGTCCTGCGCTATAAGCCATGGCCGGGAATGTCGCAAGCGGCGGACGAAACAGGGCTGCGCGCGGGTGGTCTCGGTTGACACTTCCGCCTCCCTGTCAGACCCTTGCGTCAAGCGCGGGGTCCGCCCGCCGAGAGGAGACAGCCCAGATGACCGAGGATTTCGCCCTGATCGATTTCGCCTTGTCGGCCCGTTCGCCGACCGAGGTCGCCGAGGCGGTCGGACGGGCCGCCTCTGGCGCAGGGGCACCGACCGACGCAGCCGAGACGACACCGCCGAAAAAGCCAGGCCTGATCCGACGGCTGCTGGGCGGTGGCAAGCTGCGAAAGAATGCACACGCGCAGATGCCGGAGAACACGCTACACATCCAACCCGCCGGAACCGTGGGCCCGACGCCCCTGACCCGTGTCGTGCTGACCGAAAGCGGGGGCTCACCGGGCCCGGTGCGGATTTCCGGTCCGATCGGCGTGGCGAGGCTGACACTGATCGAGTTCCTCGAAGGCGATGGCGAGACCTCGCTTTTCTCCGAACGGCTCAGCACCGAGCTGACCGGCGACGAGCTCTTCTATTTCCGCTATTCCGGCAGCCGTCATCCGGGGGCGCATTTCTCCTTCCATGTCTACCAGGATGGCCGCGCCACGCGCCGCGCGGACTCGATCAGCGCCGAGGGTGACATTGCCGAGGCCGACTGGCGCGGCACGGATGCCGGAATGCCGCATCCGGTCGAGGCGGACAGCCTCCCGCCCCCCGGAACACCGCATTCGGAGATCATGACCCCTGTGCGCCAGGCGATCATCCTCGAAGCGCTCGGGATCGACCCGGATCTGCTTTTCGGACAGAGCGAAGACCCCGAGATGGTCGTGCTCGAACTTTCCACCGCCGTTGCGGGGCACCCGGTGTCGGAAGCCGCGAACGCGATACGAACACAGCTTTCACCGGACATCCACGCCACCGGGCCGGTGCCGGCGGACATGGCAACAACACCTGTCGCGGCATCGGTCGCGACGCCGGTCCCGGAAGCGCTGGCAGACCCTGCTCTCCTCGCCGAATCCGCAGAAGCGGCCGGGGCTGCAACGACGAGCTGGGAGGAAGAAGTGACCGGGTTGCTGGTCAAAGCCGTGGAAACGGCGCTGCCGGGGGATCAGCAGGTAGGCTGGCTCGATCAGCTGACCCAGCAGCTCCTTGGGGGCGATATCGACGGCGCGCTGGAAGAAGCACGGACGATGATCTTTGCCGGCGAGCGACCGGACGCCGAAAAAAAGGCCGATCTTGCGCGGCTTGCGCAGTTGTTCGGGCGCGGCTAGGCCCTTGGGTCGCACCGCCGCGCACTAGGCAATCAAGCGACGACGACATAGATATATATGTGTAACGGAATTGCGGGAGGGAAACCGTTCAAATGACCACCTTTGACGATCGCGAAGCCGCCTATGAGGCGAAATTCGTTCATGATGCCGAGATGGAGTTTCTCGCCCAGGCCTCACGCAACAAGCATATCGCCTTCTGGGCCGCTGCGCTTATGGGCAAGACGGCCGAACAGGCGGTGCGCTATGCCAAGGACATCATCCGGATCGACCTGCAGGAGGCCGGCGAGGAATCTGTCGTTGCCAAGCTGATGGCCGATCTTGGCGACACGCGCCCCGAGGAGCGTGTGCGCGAGCGGATGGCGGAATTTTTGGCCGATGCCCGCGAGCGTGCGGCGAAAGGCGAGATCAAGTCGATGCTCTGAACCGGGCATCCGGACTGGACGATTGCGGCGCGCCCTTTGGGGCGCGTCTTGCGTTTGGCCTCATGAAGATCATGACATCATTCGATTTGCCTAAAACCGCGGATCGTGAGATGAGCCACCATCCGACCCCGAGTGGCCGGCCATTCCCTGCCCGTCCTCGATGGAGATCTCCGATGACAGATGCCCTTTCCCACCTCCTTTCGACACGCGACTGGCTCATGGCCGATGGCGCGACCGGGACGACGCTGTTCAATATGGGGCTGCAATCGGGCGACGCGCCGGAGCTGTGGAATGCCGATCACGCAGACCGGATCCGGGCTCTGTACCAGGGGCCGGTCGATGCCGGTTCGGATATCTTCCTGACCAACACATTCGGCGGCAACGCCTCGCGTCTGAAGCTGCATGACTCTCAGGACCGCGTGCGCGAGCTGAACCGGCTCGGCGCCGCGCTTGGCCGCGAAATTGCCGATGCGGCCGGGCGACCCGTCATCGTCGCCGGTTCGATGGGGCCGACAGGCGAGATCATGGCACCAATGGGGTCGCTGACCCATGAGCTGGCGGTGGAGATGTTCCACGAACAGGCCGAGGGCCTGAAAGAAGGGGGCGCGGATGTTCTCTGGGTCGAGACGATCTCGGCGCCGGAGGAATACAAGGCCGCTGCCGAGGCCGCCGGTCTTGCGGGCATGCCCTGGGTCGGCACGATGTCCTTCGACACGGCGGGACGGACGATGATGGGCCTGACCTCGGCGGACATGGTCTCGCTGGTCTCAGGCCTCTCCCACAGACCGCTTGCCTTCGGCGCCAATTGTGGCGTCGGGTCCTCGGACCTGCTGCGCACGGTGCTGGGCTTCACGGCGCAAGCCCCGGAGATCCCGGTCGTGGCCAAGGGCAATGCCGGCATTCCGAAATACGAGGACGGGCATATCCATTATGACGGCACGCCGGAGCTGATGGCGAAATATGCTGTCATGGCGCGGGATTCGGGCGCGAAGATCATCGGGGGCTGCTGCGGCACGACGACCGAACATCTCAAGGCGATGCGCGCGGCGCTGGAAAGCGAACCGGCAGGGCCGCGCCCGAGCCTCGAGGCGATCACCGAGACGCTTGGGGGCTTCTCCTCGGCCAGTGACGGCACCGATGGCGGCGGCCCCGAGGTTCGGACAACCCGGCGGCGGCGACGCGTCTGAACGCCCCCTCGGATTGTCGTTCCGGCGGCGCAAGCGATGGGCGGAAGACGCCGGTTGGGATTCTAGAACAGACTGAGCTGGTCGCCTGATTCAGGCGGCTTACGGAAGAGATCCGTGCGCAGCGGCGCCGGGTCCGTCGACAAGTGCAACCGTTTGACGGAGAGGCGAAACCGTTGGTTGAGAAGCGCAGCATAATGTCCCTGCCCCGTCATGCGGGTTTTCCAGGCGGAGTCGTAGTCCGATCCGCCATGGGTCTCGCGGATGCGGGCCAGCACCCGCTCGGCACGCAGCGGCCGGGCCTCGCGGATCCATTCCTTGAAGAGATCCGCAACCTCCAGCGGAAGGCGCAGCAGGATCATCATCGCGGAGCTGGCACCGGCATCCCGGGCCGCCTGCAGGATCGGCTCTATCTCGTGATCGGTCAGGCCGGGAATGACCGGCGCGATGAAGACCATGGTCGGGAGACCGGCCCCGGCAAGGGTTTCGATCACGCGCAACCGGCGCGCGGGGGACGGCACACGAGGCTCCATCGAGCGCGCGAGGTCGCGATCCAGCGTTGTGATGGAAATGGAGGCGCGGGCAAGCCCGGCCTGCCCCATCTCGCCAAGGATATCGGTGTCGCGCTCGATCAGGCTGCCCTTGGTGGTGATCATCAACGGGTGACGGAAATCGCTCAGCACTTCGAAACAGCCCCGAGCGATGCGGTGGTCGCGCTCGATCGGCTGGTAGACATCGGTATTGGTGCCGAAGGCGATGGGCCCCGGTGTGTAGCCCTTGCGACTGATCTCGCGGCGCAGGAGCTCCGGCGCGGAGGGTTTCAGCGTCAGGCGGGTCTCGAAATCGAGCCCGGCGGAGAGGCCGAGGTAGCTGTGGGTCGGACGCGCGAAGCAATAGATGCAACCATGTTCGCAGCCGCGATAGGGATTCACCGATCGGTCGAAGCCGATATCGGGAGATTTGTTGCGCGTCAGGATCTTGCGCGGGATTTCTTCCGTCAGCTCGGTGCGCAGCGGCGGCAGCGGTGTCTCGTCTCCCGGCCAGCCATCGCAATCGGCCTCTCGCCCATGCGGCTCGAACCGGCCCGGCCGGTTGGAAAGTGCAGCACGGCCGCGGCGGCGGTCTTGCGGCAGATGGGTCGGGTCCGGCTGTCGCATGACACCAAACTAGAACAAAATGAGAACATCCTGCAAGGGAAGCACCGGCGAATCTGCCTTTCGGGTCGGTTGCGACGCCAGAATGTCGCAATCCGTCGCGTCGCCCCCCATCCTTGCGTGAAAACCTGAACCCAAGATCCGGCGCCTGATCGCCGCCCTGCCAGGAGTCCTGACATGTCCGACGAAGAAGACGACATCATCCTTTCCGAACTGGAAACCGACGAGCTCGTTCAACAGATGCATGACGACCTCTATGACGGTCTCAAGGAGGAGATCGAGGAAGGTGTCAATATCCTGCTGGAACGCGGCTGGCAGCCTTACGAGGTGCTGACAGAAGCGCTTGTTTCCGGCATGACCATTGTCGGCAATGATTTCCGCGACGGGATCCTCTTTGTGCCCGAGGTGCTGTTGGCGGCCAATGCGATGAAGGGCGGGATGTTTATTCTCAAGCCGCTTCTGGTCGAGACTGGCGCGCCGCGCATGGGCAAGATGGTGATCGGCACCGTGAAGGGCGATATCCACGATATCGGCAAGAACCTCGTTGCCATGATGATGGAAGGCGCGGGCTTCGAAGTGGTCGATCTCGGGATCAACAACGCGGTCGACTCCTACCTTGAGGCCCTGGAGGCAGAGTCGGCGGATATTCTCGGTATGTCTGCCCTGCTGACCACGACCATGCCCTATATGAAGGTCGTCATCGACACGCTCTCCGAGAAGGGCATGCGGGACGACTACATCGTGCTGGTGGGCGGTGCGCCGCTGAACGAGGAGTTTGGCAAGGCCATCGGCGCGGATGCCTATTGCCGGGATGCGGCTGTTGCGGTCGAAACGGCGAAAGATTTCGTCGCACGCAAACATAATCAGATGGCCGCGGGCTGACATTGCTGTAGCGCAAACTTATGTTTCGGGGGTGAGGAGAGAACCATGCCCCCGAGAACTTACCTAATTCTTCTTGTCGCCGTGATCCTGATCGCCGGTGTCACGATCGGTGTCGCATCCATGGCCTGGACCAGTGTCGCGCCCTGGATCGGAATCGCCTTCATGGTGCTGGTCGCGCTGCGGCTGTACCGGGCGCGGCGCTGGATCGACTCAGAGAAGGAAGAGCAATGAGCCTGACCGATCAGGACCTGACAGATGAAGGGCTTTCGCTGGACGGGGATGGCACGGCGCGGCTGTTGGTGATCGGGTGCGGCGCGATCGCGCGGGAGATCCTGGCGGTGAAGGCGGCCAATGGCTGGGATCACATGGATCTCGCTTGCCTGCCCGCGATCCTGCACAATCATCCGGACCGGATCGCCCCGGCTGTCGAGGCGATGATCGAAGAGAAATCAACGCAGTACGAGACGATCTTCGTCGCCTATGCCGATTGCGGCACGGGCGGTCTGCTGCAGGCGGTTTGTGCGCGGCACGGGGTCGAGATGATCGCCGGTCCGCATTGTTATTCCTTTTACGAGGGCAATGGAGCCTTTGCCGCGCGCGCGGAGGGCGAGATCGACAGTTTTTATCTCACCGACTTCCTCGTGCGCCAGTTCGACGCCTTTGTCTGGAAGCCGCTGGGGCTGGACCGCTATCCGGACCTGATCCACAGCTATTTCGCCCATTATAGCCGGCTGGTCTACCAGGCGCAGACGGACGATCCGGCGCTCGATGCCAAGGCGGAGGAATGTGCGAAACGGTTGGGGCTGACCTATGAGCGGCGCAAGACCGGCTATGGCGATCTCGCGGTCGCGCTGTCCGAGGCAATCGGGACATAGCGCGAACCGCGCGCCTCTCAGGGCCGGGGCTTGCCGTCGGACAGAGTCCGTACGGCGGTGGCGCCGCTTCGCGGCGCAGGCAGTTTCTTGAAATTTGCCAAAACCTTACAGGTCTTTCTTCATAACAATGCGGCGGTCAGCGCGTTCTATGATCTCGCGCATCGGCGTGAATCCTGCGGTCTGGTAGAAATCCACGCCGGTGAGGGATGCTTCCAGCCACGCGGTCGCGATGTCGCGCGCTGTCATGCGCGCCAGCGCGGCCTCAAGAAGGGCCCGGCCGATGCCGCGCCCCTGCCAGTCGGGATGGACGAAGAAGGATTTCAGCCACTCCGCCTCGGCGGCCACCGTGCCGACAATCTCGCCTGCCTCGGTCTCGGCAACAAGAACATCTCGACGGGCCAGGTAGTCCAACACATGGCTCGGCGCATGGGCCTCGGCGACGCGTTCGAGCACAGTCATCGGGTAATCCGCGGCGTTGGAGCGAAACAGCGTCGTAGAAATGAGGCGGCTGATCGTCTCGGCCTCGGCCTCCTGCGCGCGGGCCTCCCGCAGGCGCGCGGGCCCGGTTCTCACGCCGCGACGCTGCGGTCGCACAGCTCCCGGATTCGTTCAACCATGGCTCGCAACCCGTTGGATCTCTGGGAAGAAAGATGGTCGTTGAGCCCCAGCCGGGCAAGCTCCGCCGGCGCATCCACCTCCAGGGCCGCGCGCGCGCTCAGCCCCGAATACAACGCCAGAAGGATGGCGATCAGCCCGCGCACGATCATTGCATCGCTGTCGCCACGGAAGCGGAAGATGGCCTCCGCACCCTGCCCTTCGATCTCCGGCGCCAGCCAGACCTGGCTCGCGCAGCCCTCGACCTTGGTCGCCGGAACCCGCAGACTCTCGGCCAGCGGCTCCATCGCCTTGCCGAGATCGATCACATGGCGGTAGCGTTCTTCCCAATCATCCAGGAACTCGAACGTGTCGACGATATCTTCGAAAGATTCCTGCGCCATGCGGCCCTCCTTGACTGATGCGCCCTCTCTAGGACGCGCACTCTGCCTCGTCCATCCCATCTACCCGTCCGCACAGGCTTTTCAAGCCCCGCGCTTTTCGTTAAGCCAAAGGCCGGAACAGCGAGCGACACGGCGACGAGGGCGAGAGATGAAAGTGCAGATTGTTGCGGGCCTCCTGGCCGTGCTTGTCCTGGCTGGGTGCCAATCCCGCTACAACCCGGGCAATTGGGGCTGGTTCTCCAACAGCACGGGAGAACCCTCCCTCGCTCCGAACAAGGGCTACCCGATCGACGCGGATCCGCGACCGCTGGTCTCGCAGGTTGTGTCGATGCAAGTTGACCAGGTTCCGGGCGGCGCCGTTGTGACCGCCGTGGGCCTGCCGCCACGACAGGGCTATTGGGGCGCCGATCTTATCTCCACTTACAAATCCGAGGCCGGCAGGATCGCTCCCAAGGATGGCGTGATCCAGCTCGAGTTCCGGGTCGTTCCGCCGAAACGGCAGACCAATGCGGTCAACCAGGCGTCGCGGGAGTTGAGCGCCGGCGCCTTTATCTCCGACCAATCTTTGCGTGGGGTGCGCCAGATCCGGGTGATCGGGCAGAACAACCAGCGGACGTCCAGCCGCTGAGATCGGTCGCTTCTGCGGCCTTCCGCCGGTGGATCTACTCCGGGGCGATGCAGGGAGCGACCAGTCTCAAATGGTGACGTAACGGGCTGACCAGACCGCCCTCGAGGCATCAGGATGAAGATCGAAGATGTTTGGGAGGCCTATCAGCGGCGCATCCGGGCGTTTCTCAACAGAAAGGTTGCCAATCCCGCCGATGTGGACGAGCTTCTGCAGGATATCTCGATCAACGTGTTCAAGGGCCTTCCCGCGCTCGACGATCCCGCCTCCCTCCAACCCTGGCTGTTCCAAACCGCACATCGGACGATCATCGATTTCTACCGGCGATCGGCGACGGCGCGCGACGTCAGTGCTGCGGAACTCTGGCACGTCAAGGACGATCCCGAGGCGCTACACGAACTCGAGCGTTGCGTTGAACCGTTTATCAATGCGCTCCCGGCCGAAAAGGCGGAATTGCTTCGAGATATCGACATCGAGGGGATGTCTCAAACGGACTATGCCGAGCGGCACGGCTTTACCTATTCGACACTGAAATCGCGGGTCGGGGCAGCCCGCGCGGATTTGCGCACCCTGTTCGAGGCCTGCTGCGATCTCTCCCTCGATGGGCGCGGAAACATATCTGATTACACATCAAAATCAGGGTGTTGCGATTAATTCTGACCAAAGCTTCGTCTTTTCCGATCCTGTCGCGTCTTACTGGGCAAACGATCACGATGAAGGAAAGACTGATGATCAAGATAGTGAGCTTCAAGATCTGCCCGTTTGTGCAGCGGGTCACGGCGATGCTCGAAGCAAAGAACGTTCCCTACGACGTGGAATACATTCAGCTCAGCGCAAAGCCGGACTGGTTTCTTGACCTGTCGCCCACCGCGCAGGTGCCATTGCTTGTGACCGAGACGGGCGTCGCGCTGTTCGAGAGCGACGCCATTGTCGAGTATATCGACGAGATCACGGCACCGCTCCAGAACGATCTGACACCAGAGCAGCGTGCGATCCAGCGCGCCTGGAGCTATCAGGCCTCCAAGCACTACCTCGTTCAATGCGCGACACTGCAGAGCGCCGATCAATGCGCATTTCAGGACCGCATGAGCAAGCTGGGCAAGGCGTTCGAACGGGCCGAGGCGCGACTGGGCGACGGGCCGTATTTCTCGGGGACGGAGCTGGGCAATGTCGACATCGCGTGGTTGCCGCTCCTGCATCGCGCAGCCCTTGTCGAACAGCATTCCGGCCATGACATGTTGACCGCCTATCCCCGCGTCAAGGCCTGGCAGGCGGCTCTCATGGCCACGGGGTTGGCGGAACGCTCGGTGCCACAGGATTTCGATGCGCGATTTGCCGATTTATATCTATCGGATCGAACCTGGCTCGGACGGGGCGCCAATCTCAACGAAGCCCCCTCTGGAACACTGAAAGCAGCAGGCGGGGGCTGCTGCGGGTAGAGATCGATCCGGATCTGCCTGTCGGGAGCGGCGGGCAGATCCTGCGACACCGGATTGCGCACTCTGTCACGCCAGCGGGTCCAGCCCGCCAGCAACGCATTATCCGGATCCGTCACAGCACGGAGCGACAGGAGATCGTATAGGCGCGTCTAGAGTTCGATGACTTTGACGCTCGTACCGCGCGCTGTCAGGCCGATTTCACCGGCACAGAGGCGCAACGCATCGTCACCAAACACTTCTGCGCGCCAGCCTTTCAGCGCCGGAACGTCGCGGCGCCCGGACGCGATCATGTCCAGCTCCGCCGAGGTCGCGATCAGCTTTTGCGCAACCGAGGCGGTCTCTGACTTGGCCTTGAGCAGCACCCGAAGAAGATCCGCCAGCGCCGGATTGACCTGAAGCTTGTCGCGGCTGGTATCGGGTTTCGGATAATCCTCGGAGGGAACCGCAAGCCCGGCTTCGACTGCGGCAAGGATTCCGTCGGCAATCGCTCCCTTGCGGGCATCGCGCAGCAGCATCCGCGACTTGCCCAGATCCTGCAGGTTGGTCGGCTTGGTCGAGGCCAGCTCGAGCAGTGCGTCATCCTTGTAGACCCGGTTGCGCGGGATATTGCGTGTCTTCGCATGGGTCTCACGGAACCGCGCCAGCTCGCGCACAACAGCAAGAAACCTGCCCGAATTGGTCCGCGTCTTGACCCGTCTCCAGGCATTCTCGGGGTCGACCTGATAGGTCGCCGGATCGGTCAGAACCGAAAGTTCCTCGGTAACCCAATGGGTTCTGCCGCTTTTTTCAAGTTCTGCGGCGAGGAACTCATAGACCACGCGCAGATGGGTCACATCGGCCAGCGCATATGTCTGTTGAGCGTCCGACAGCGGACGGCGCGACCAGTCGGTAAAGCGCGAGCTCTTGTCCACCGCGCCATGCGCGATCTTGCGCACCAGCGTCTCATAGCCCACCTGCTCGCCAAACCCACAGACCATGGCAGCGACCTGGGTGTCGAAGAGCGGCTCCGGGAAGACATTCCCCTCGTGGAAGAAGATCTCCAGATCCTGCCGCGCGGCATGGAAGACCTTGACCACGTCGGTGTTCCGATAAAGCTCGTAGAGCGGCTCAAGAGAGAGCGCGTCGCCGCCCTCGATCGGGTCGATCAGAACCGCTTCGCCGTCGCCGGGCAGTGCCATCTGAATGAGGCAGAGCCGGGAGTAATAGGTCCGCTCGCGGAGAAACTCCGTATCGAGCGTGACATAGGGTCCCTCCGCTGCCTGCGCGCAAAAGGCGGCAAGCTCTTCGGTGGTTTTCAATGTACGCATGCCCGCAACTCTATTTTGTTATACCAAAACGGCTTTCTGCCCGTTCCGGTTGTCTTAGACTCAATGCGCGCGGTTGGGAAGCGTCACGGAAGTGTCACAGGGGTCCGGTCCCCGGCTGCATATCGCCGCAGAACGGCCGGATAGAGCCGGTGTTCCATCACCAACACGCGGGCCGCGAGGCTCTCGGGCGTATCGCCGGAGACGACGGGAACGCGTGCCTGGCCAAGGATCGGGCCATCATCGAGCTCCGGCGTGACCTCATGCACCGTGCAGCCATGCTCCGCGTCTCCAGCCTCCAGCGCGCGCGCATGGGTGTGCAGCCCGCGATATTTCGGCAGCAGGGAGGGATGGATATTGAGCATCCGCCCGGACCATGGGGTGACAAACCCCGCGGTCAGAACGCGCATGAAACCGGCAAGACAGATCATGTCGGCACCATGATCAGCGATGATCTTCGACAGTCCCGCTTCGAAGGCGGGCCGATCCTTGCCGAAAGGCTTGTGATCCAGCGCCGCCGTGGGCACGCCGCGCGCAGCCGCTTTGGCCAGACCGCCCGCGTTCGGGTCGTTGGAGGCGACGAGACACGGCCTGGCCGGGTGGCCGGCCTCTTCCATGCTGTCGAGCAGCGAGACCATGTTGGACCCGCCCCCCGAGATCAGGATCGCGACCCGTTTCACGCAAGCTCTCCGCGGTAGGCAACACCCTCGCCCGCCACGACTTCGCCGATGCGGAAGACCTGCTCCCCCTGCTCTTCCAACAGCGTCGCCAGCGCCTCGGCACGCTCGGGCGCGACCACGAGCACCATGCCGATGCCGGAATTGAAGGTCTTGAGCAGCTCGGAAATCTCCAACCCGCCCGCTTTCGCCAGCCATTTGAAGACCGGCGGCAGTTCCCAGGTGGAGAGATCGACCGCGACGCCCAGCCCCTCGGGCAGCACGCGCGGCAGGTTCTCGGTCAGCCCCCCACCGGTGATATGGGCGATCCCGTGCACGCCGCCGGCGCGGATCGCGGCCAGCGCCTGTTTGACATAGATCCGGGTCGGCGCCAGCAGCGCCTCGCCCAGTGGGCCGTCGCAGAAGGGCGACGGTGCGTCCCAGCTCAAGCCCTGAACCTCGACGATCTTGCGCACCAGCGAGTAACCATTGGAATGGACCCCCGCCGAGGCCAGCCCCAGCAGCAGATCGCCCTCGGACACACCAGCGGGCAGCGCCGTCCCGCGCTCCATCGCGCCGACGGAGAATCCTGCGAGGTCGAAATCCTCCGATGCATACATGCCCGGCATCTCCGCCGTCTCGCCGCCGATCAGCGCCGAGCCGGACTGCCGGCAGCCCTCGGCGATCCCTTCGACAACCTGTGCCGCCCGCTCCACGTCGAGCGCGCCGCAGGCGAAGTAATCGAGGAAAAAGAGCGGCTCCGCGCCCTGACAGACCAGATCGTTGACACACATCGCCACGAGGTCGATGCCGACGCCGGAGACGAAGCCGGTATCGATGGCGATCTTGAGCTTGGTGCCGACCCCGTCGGTCGCGGCCACGAGCACCGGGTCGTCATATCCGGCGGCCTTCAGATCGAAGAGCCCGCCGAAGCCGCCCAGACCCGCCATGACGCCGGCCCGATTGGTGGATTTCGCCGCTGGCTTGATTCGCTCGACCAGCGCATTGCCCGCGTCGATATCCACGCCCGCCTGGGCATAGGTCAGCCCGTTCCTTTTCTCGCTCATCTGCAAGCGCCCCCGGCAAAGAAATTTCTCGCGCTTTACCTCAGGGCGCTCCGAAAGGGAAGCTATGTGCTCCCGTGGCGAAAGGCATCTCTCGGGAATAGAGCTGGCGTGGCCCGCGTCACCCCCTTGAAAAACAATGAAGCAATGGCAGCGCATTGAACGGAATCACGGCCGAAATCTGCCCTCATCGGATCGGCGCCCTGCACTCGCCCTGCCCGCGTCTTCGGGTTGCAGCGCATGTCCGGATTGCTCGAGCTCGAGACAGGTTTGAGTGAGTCCATTGCCACCGCCCTCCTATGTCCCCTTGACCCCGCCGCCGACACTGCATACCCATTCCGATGCGCGGGCCTGTAGCTCAATTGGTTAGAGCAGAGCGCTCATAACGCTTTGGTTGCGGGTTCAAGTCCTGCCGGGCCTACCATCATTCCCCCGCTAAAAAACTGTTTCTATGTAGTTATTGCGTTCCCACCCCGGGCGCAAATCTGCGTCCAAGCTGTATTGGTTGGCGTTACAGCGTGTTCCCCGCCAAGGAAAAATCGCAACAAAGCCGTTCGGCGGAATGGAGGTCAGGTTCGCGCGTTTGGATGACGCGTGTCATTGGCTTCGCAAAACCCGCTCACCGGCTTTCGCGTATGCCTTCCTCTGTCGGCAGCGCCGTGCAATCCCCGGGAGGGCAACGGGGCGTCGCCTCATCATGGCGAACCCGTCCAACCGGGCTTGCTTCCAGCCAAAGAAACGCGTGACCCCTCAATCCGAGGGATCACGCATTTTCTCAGGCCCTGCGCACCCATCTGGACAGACGCGCCGCAAGGCCATCATTCGCAGCGTTCCGAAGCACCTTGGGCGCCTGGCCGGAACCTCTGGACCCGGCTGACAGACTGCCGCGACCGAGTGCGGCAACCGATGCGACGGCAACCGCTGCAACCGCTGGCTGGCGGTCACGCAATCCGAAGAGGAGTTCGGCCTCGGCGGGATCGACAAGTTCGCCGGTCTTCGGATCGAAGACGAGCCCTTCAACCGCTGCGGACTTGTGTCCCTTGCCCTTGCCATTGCCCGGATTGCTGTCGGTTTCCGGCGCCGATACCGGGGACTCATCTTCGACCAGCACCACGTCGCCGCCGCCATCGCCGCCGTCGGAGGCAATGTCCACAAGGTCGTCATAGTCCTGCTCCAGCAAGTCATCGACCTGTTGCGTCATCACCGACAGCGTGTCGATATCCGGCGACACGCTGGTGCTGCCATCGATCGCAACCCGTGTGCCGGCATTCACGTCGGCACGCATCACGCCATCCGCCGCGTGACCGAAGCCAAGCAGGTGCCCGATCTCGTGCCGGAGCACAGTCAACAGGTCGATCCCGGTGCCGAGATCCTCATCGGTGTCCAGCGTGTCATCGATGAACCAGCCGATGCCCGCCGCGGTGACATCCAGAAGGATCGCCCCCTCCTCGGTCGTCCGCGCAAGGGTCGTCCCCTCAAGGTCGATCACAACCAGCTCGACGGCCTCAAGCGCCGCGATCTCTTCTGCGGATGCCAGGCCGCTTTCCGCCCAATCCGTCAGCGCCGCCTGATACACGGCCTGAACAGCATCCGCGTCAAGCGCAGGTGCATCGGCCGTGACATAGGCCTGGCTGTCGGATGACAGCCGCATGGCTTCGGCAAAGGCCGCGTCATTGGTGGCAACGCGCAGATCGTCGAAGCTGGCCGCGCCGTCGAAAACGGCAATGCCGAACCCGCCATCCACCAGCGCGGCGTTGAAGCCGAAGCTGGAGAGCAGAACGCCATCGAGCTTGATGCCGATCCCTGCCCCCTGCATCGTTACCTGCAGGCGATACGCTGTGGCCGGATCGAGATCCGCCGCATAGGTCGCGTCGATCACGATGCCGTCCTTGCCGGTCGCATGCCCGACCACCAGCTGATCATTGGCCACGTCCAGCGCCGCGAACTTGTAGTTCTCGGCATCGTAGCGGTCGAAGACCAGCCCGGCCATGCCAGCGGTGGTGATATCCACATCAATCTCGAGCACCGAGTTCGAGCTCAGCTGTGAGCCGAGATCCACGGATTGGACTGCCGGTCCATCAGATCCGGCGGTTCCGGCGAGCGTGCCAGACGCCTCGACCCAGCCCGCGGTTTCGTCCACCCGCGGCAATTCCGCGATGGGCGCGAAATCGTCGGTCTCGTCGAGCGTCCAGTCCGGCGGCAGGATCTGGACGAGGAAGTTGTCCACCTTGCCCGAGGAGCCGTCCATGCCCACGCCGACCAGGCCGCCATTGAGCGGGATCGGATCGCCAAGGGCGTCCACGCGCGGGGTGTAGTCATAGGTGAACCAGTTCACCCCTGCCACGGCAACGGTCACGTTATTGCCATTCACAGCAACGGTGACTGTGTAGTCCTGCCCCGGCTTGATCCGAACCGGCTTTTTCGACTGCTGGACATAGTGCCAGCCGGCCTCGTCGACATAGCCCATCTCGATCTTGTTGGTCGACACGTTGATGCCGGCGAACTTGAAGTCGATGTCGCTGTAATAGTCGAAGATCACGTAGCCGTTGGACTTCCAGCCGCCTGTCGGCTTGTCGAGGTTGAACGTCGCCTGGACCTCGTAATAGCTCGGCAGGAAGTCATCGAGCATGAAGACCGCCGAGGCCGTGTCGTCCGACGTCGCCGAGGCGACCGCCATCGAGCCGCCCGTGGCGGTGAATTTGCCACGATCCGGCGCAAAGGCATCGAGCGAACGATTGTCGAAATCCGCCGTGCGCAGGATGTCCCGCCGTCCGCCCGGAATGTTTCCGGCCTGCGGATCGGTGGGCGGACCGCTCTGGTCCTGCCAGAAGCCGTGATCCCCCTGAACCACGAGGCCCAGCTCGCCGTAAGGCTCGCCCATCTGGTAGTGCACGTTGGAATAGCGCGACCGGGAATTGTTGTTTCCGGTATCGGTCGTGCGGGTCAGGTCCACGCCATCGCTGGCTGCCTGTGCGGTGAGGAAGTCCCACAGCTGCGGCGGCACCTGCCGGCTGACCGTCGAGATTCCGAACGGTGCAAACGGCACGATATAGGAGTTGAACTCGCCCAGGTGATCGATCAGCCGGTCGCCGCCGGTATTGCCGATCAGGATGTCGAGCCCGGCGCCGCCAAAGACGCGGTCCTCCCAGATAAGGTGGGTCTCCGGCGCATCGTTGAGCGCGCCCGTCAGGTCGTAGCTGTTGCCCGGCCCGCCGGTCACGTCATCGGCATTCATCAGGTCGTTGCCGAAGCCGCCATAGACATGGTCGCGTCCCGTCCCCGAGACGATCCAGTCATTGCCCATATCGCCGAAGATCCGATCGTCGCCGTCGGATTCGCGCGCCACTTCGACGCCGATCGGCGTGCCGTTGGGCGCGAATTCGACATAGCTGAGCGCGGTCGGCCCTTCATTGTCGAGCTGGTTGAGGAAGAAATGCTTGAGCGTCGTCGGATCGACGCTGTCATCTTTCCAGACCGATCCATCATCGTTGAACAGGAGCGCGCGCCGCGGGTCGTACTCGTCGTAGAGATAGAACTCGCCGGTGCGCGACTGAACCGGAGTCGGCTCGTTCCAATGCGGCTCGCCGGTGTTGAACAGCAGGATGTTGCCCGGGTTCCACGGCCGGCTGTAATCCGTCCGCACGAGGCCCGTCGGCGCGACAAGGTTCGCGTCGCTGTCTTGCGACTCGTCCGGCGTGACGCCTTCGAAGAGCTGGATATAGCTCTCGGGCAGCGCCTCGCCGCCACCGATCGCATCGTCGCCCGAGCCACCGTGGATGAAGTCATCCCCGAGACCGCCGAAGATCACGTCATCGGCAAAGAGCGGGTTATGCGTGGTCGGATCGGCGGAGGCGCCCGGAAGCAGGGATTGCCCCTCAACAACGTTGAACGGCGACAGGTCGACCGACTTGAGCAGTTCGCCTTCGATATTGGCGGTGGTCTGCTGCACGTTGCCCGGCGTGGCGATCACCTCGTTGATCACGATACCCTGGCTTGTGCGGGTGTCTGGATCGTCGTTGAGCAGGGAATAGACGCCGTAAAGCGACTCGGCATATTCGGTGCCGTAATTGCCCCAATCGCGTGTGTTGCCCTTCAGGCTGACACTGCCATCGTCACTCAGCGCGGTGTTGCGGCTGGTAAAGATCCGGCCGTCATCGCCGAGAATACCGTCGATACCGGTGCCGCCGGAGATCCAGTCATTGCCCCAACCGCCGATGATGTCGTCGTTCTGGGCATCACCAAAGGCGATGTCATTGCCGCCGCCGAGATAGATCGTGTCGTCATCGGTCTCGCCGTGGATCTCGTCATGTCCGCCAATATCGACGCTGGCGCCGAAGCCGAACATTTCGCGGAACTCACCACCCGCCGTTTCGGAGAACAGGCCGGACTGGTAGTCGGGTCCGCCCGGCGTGTAGTCGAGCAGGCTCACGCCACGTACAACGATGCGCTCGCTCCCCTCGAAGATGTCGTAGTCGAAGGACTGGTAGAGACCGTTGCGCGAATTGTATAGCGCCTCGTAAACCGCCTGGTAGACCGGCACGCCATCGTCGTCATAGAGCCCGGAAGCATCCGACGCGCTCGGGTTGATCGCGTCATCGGCGATCAGGTCGACATTGTTGGTGCCGACGATGCGGATGATATTCGCATTGTCGCCAGCGATCGTGTCGGCGTCGCGGGCATGGCCATCGGCCAGCTCATCGGGCTGTTGCAGCAGGTTTCCATTGGCATCCACCGGGATGGAGCTGCCAACCACGTGACCGTTGTTGCGGTCGATCTGCTCGCCAGTGCCACCAAAGATGGTGTCCTTGCTGTCGGGACGGTTTTCCGCCTCGGTCAGGCTGAAGAACTCCGACGATCCGCCAACCAGGTCGTCCTGACCCAACCCGCCGAAGATCACGTCGCAGCCGCCGCCACCTTCGATGTAGTCATTGCCGTCGCCCTCCGAGGAGGTCTCGTTGGCCGCAACCACGGTGAGCGCGCCGACCGGGTCTTCCGGACCCAGCGGATCGCGGGCGGCGCCGACATGGCGCAGACCGTCAACGGCGCCCTGAATGGTGCCGTCACCCTGGATGACGTCATTTCCGAGCTGACCGAAGATCTGGTCATGCCCCGCACCACCGGCGATGTAGTCATTGCCGAAGGAGCCGACGCCCGCTTCGCCCGCGTTATAGGCGAATGTGTGCAGGTCGGCATAGTCGATATCGTATTCGGCCCACCAGCCCGGCCCGTTCGGGTCGCGGTAATCGCGGGCGATCGGGTTGCCATCGGCGTCGAGCGACACCATGAGCACGCCGCTCGTGTCCGGGGTAATCTCCCAGACACCCGGCGATGTCTCGACGCCGTAGCCCTCTTCGGCCGCGCGGTCCGTGCGCGAATACATCAACGCGCCCATCAGCGTCTGGAAACGCAGGCTCTCGATATCGTCCAGCAGGTTGCCATCGGCGCCGTCACGGCGGGTCAACTCGACATTGTCGCCAAAGATCAGGTCATCGCCGTCGCCGCCATCGATCATGTCATGGCCCGCGCCGCCGATCAGCACATCGTCGATCTCGGACCCGAACAGCGCATCGTCGCCGCCGGTCTGCGGATTGATCGAGGTGATGACAAGAACCGAGTCCAGCAACGTCGTCTGGATCTTCTGCTTCAGCCCATTGCTGCCGTCGACCGGCAGGACCGGGTCGGGCAGGTTCGGGTTCACCACGTTCTGGATCACCGCACCATGGTCGCCGAAGATGATGTCCGGACGGCCATCGGCGATGCCGCTGCCATTGCCGGTGATCATGTCATTGCCGGCACCCACCGCCTCGGTCTCGTCGCCGAGCGGGTCGGCCACGGGCGAGGCCACGGCCTTGAAGGTGTTGGCGGCAACCGGCAGGGAATCGTCGCCGGTCGGCAGCGGGCTGTTGTCATTGGTCGCGATCAACAGCGTGCGGGTGAGGATATCGACGTTCACGCCGCTGTCGCCATAGATATGGTCGACACCGCGCTGGCCAATGATCGTGTCATTGCCGGACCCGCCGGCAAGGTGGTCGCCGGTCTGCGACCCGATGATCAGGTCGTCGCCCACGCCGCCATAGGCGGTGATGCCCACCGAGCGGAAGATGCCCGCATCGGCCTCATCGGCATAGAGCGCGCTTGCGTCGATGATGTCATGGCCGTGATAGGTGAACGGGTTGGCCAGCGGGAAGATCCACTCGTCATCCTCGTTTTCCTCATCGGTCAGTTGCGGGAACGGATCAAACGGCTTGTCGCCGAATTCGAGCCCGTAGGGATCGTCGGAATGGCCGGAATACCACACGCCATCCTGGCTGGTGTCGCCATAGAGGACGAGCGGGCTGTCCGGGCCGGCACCGCCGGTCACCACGAAATGATCGCCGCCAATGCGTTCACCGTCCGACGTCGTGATGTCGGTCCGGGTGATCGTCACGGTCACGCCAGGTTCATCGCAAGGATCGAGTGCTGCATCCACGAGGGTGATGGTGTCCGCTGTGACGCTGGCGATGGTGAACCCACCGGCAATGCCGTCGATGAAGATGACCTGGCCCGGGGCAAAGCCGTCACCGGTCCAGTCGCCACCATCGCTGCGGATCAGCCGGTCGACACGAATATCGACGGTTTCGACCGTGACGGTCGTGACTTCGGGTTCGGCCACGTAAAGCGAGAATTCGCCTTGCGTCTGGGCGTAGTCCAGCCCGGCACCGGCAAGCTGTGCGGAGAGCACGATCTGCGAGTTGGTGCCCGCGGTCAGGAACTCCGTCATGTCAGCGTCGGCTGGCAGGTTGGCAGCGTTGAAGGCTGCCGGATCGACATCGTTGATCGACAGGACGACGCGCGTATGCGCCTCGCCGGCAAGCTGCACGACCTGTCCAACCTCGAAGCGGTCGTCATTCAGGCTGTAGCCGGTGTCCAGCGCGAAGCTGCGGCCATCAAGGCGGGTGAGGATCGTCTCGGTGCCGTCATTTGCGTCCACGTCGCCAGACACGATGTCGAAGAGCCCGGTGGAGGAGACCTGAAGGTTTCCGCCGCCATGCACGACCGTCAGCGCGCCATGCGGTCCCTGCACCCAGAAGAGCTCGGTCACCATGCTGCTGCTGCTCAAATCGAAGCTGTCTTCGAGGGCTGCGCCCTTGAGTTCCATCGTCAGGCCGTCATCGGAGATCTCGACCACGCGGTACTGCACGGCCGTCTCGT
Source organism: Tropicimonas sp. TH_r6 (assembly GCF_033101155.1). Taxonomy (NCBI): domain Bacteria; kingdom Pseudomonadati; phylum Pseudomonadota; class Alphaproteobacteria; order Rhodobacterales; family Roseobacteraceae; genus Tropicimonas; species Tropicimonas sp. TH_r6. The sequence goes on along the minus strand of NZ_JAWMPX010000002.1, from coordinate 145,981 downwards.
CGGTATCGACGGAAATGATGCCGTTGACGCCGATATTGATCAGATGACCTGCGAGGAAGCCGCTCTCGGACCAGTTGCCGGAGGACCGGGTCACGGTGCCGCCACCAGCTGTCGAGACGACATCCACGCTCACTTCTTCGATCACCAGCTCATCGCGGCCGATGATCCGCTGCGCCACGCTTTCGTCGAGGCCGAGCGGGAAGTCCGGACCGGACAGCACCAGGATCGAGTTGTCGTTCGGGTCGCGGAAGGGCAGCCCGGTATCGGTGTCGATCAGCGGGTTGCCGTCGTCATCGGAATAGGCATTGGCATCCTCGATGGCGACGATGCTCCAGTTCCATGTCTCCGGATCGAGCCCGTCGATCAGGATCGTCTGGCCGACGAGGAAGCCCTCGGCCTTCCAGTCGAACCCGTCGCGCCGGATCGTCTGCTGCCCGTCCGCGGCCGTGAACCGCTCGAACGCATCCGAGGCTGGCGGCAGGTTTGCATCGGGGTCCTCGCCCGGGGCGTGGAAGTCGAACACCTGTTCGGCCGACACGAACTCGGCCGGGTTCAGCGTGCCTTCGATCAACAGGTAATCATTGCCTTCGCCCAGCATCAGGTTGATCACCTCGATGGTGCTGGTCGCGCCATCGGTCGCGGCACCGCCGGCGCCGAAATTGATCTTTCCGAAGCTGATGCCGCCCGGATAGACGAGGTCCTGCGGCGTGGCGCTGTCTGCGCCCTCGCCATAAAGCGGACCGGTTACATCGGGGAAGACGAGATCTTCGGCCATGCCGAAGCCGCGCAGCGTGGTTTCGGTCATCACACCCTCGGTGTCGGCCTTGGAGCCGTCATTGAAGATGTTCAGCACGTCGATCTGCTGGCTCTCGGGCGCCTGGGTCGCGATGGCGATGAGGAAACCATCCGCCTCGCCGGGGAGTTTCAGGCCATTGGTGAGCGAGCGGTCGGCACCGGTGGTGCCGCCTTCGACGGAGAGCGGACCGCGCAAATCGGACAGGCGATGAGCCTTGACCGGGAAGATCTTGACGCCCTCGCGGGTCGGCGGAACCTCGTAGAAGGTGTCGGCGACCAGCTCGATGCTCTGCTGTTCGAACCAGTTGGTGTCATCAAAGATCGCGTGAACGGCAATGCGGCTGACTTCAACTGTCACCGGGGTCACGGTGGCCCCGGTCAGCCAGGCCGGCAATCCGCCGGCCACCGGTTCCAGCGTGAATTGCAGCACGCTGTCCTTGGTCTCGTTGGTGCTCTCGCCGCCATCGGCGCTGCCGCGGATGAGCGCGATCTTGAGATCGACGAAGTTGCTCGTCCCGTCTTCGGTGATGCGCACCCGCTGCCCTTCGAGGAAGCCCTGCTTGAGCCAGCCCTCGGCATCGCCGGAGATCGGATCTCCACTGGAATCGACCCGGATCAGACGGTCGACATTGACCCCCATCTGGTCATCCAGCGCGTTCACATAGACCACGTCGCCGGTCCAGATATCTTCCTCGGTCACCAGCGACAGGATGACATCATTCTCGACCTCGACCGGGTTGGACGTCAGGTCCGAGAAGGCAGAGGCCGTGAGTGTGATGGTCTGGTCGGTCACGGAGAGGATCACGAAATCCTCGCCCGCAACAGTGCTGTCACCGTCGAGATCGAAGCCGCTATTGCCGATCCGGATCAGGTCGCCGGCTTCCCAGCCATCGCTGACAAAGCTGCCGAGCTCGGCCCCGGTGCCCCGTGAAAGGGTCGCGTTGGAACCGTCATTCTCGAAGATGATCGAGCCGAAGAATTTCTGCGACGGGCGCAGGCCGCCGATCTTCTCGTAATCGCCAGCGGTAACCGCGGTTCCGTCAATCGACGCGACATCCGCCAGGCCATCGGTCAGGATCGCCACCTCGACGGTGCCGTCGGGCCGCTTGGTCAGGCGCAGGTCATAGCCGTCCGTATCGACGCCATCGGGGATCAGAACGGTATCGCCACCCGATTCCAGCACGATGGAGCCGGCCGTCTCGTCATCGATCACCTCGATATCGAGAGAGCCCGGGCCGGAGCGCAGGTTCGGGAAGACATAGTTCGGCTGTCCGACTGTCGAAGGATCGCGCGAGAAGGACAGGACGGCGGTCTGCGGATCCTCTCGCATGCCGTCATCCTTGGCGATCACGGTAAGCAGGACCGGGATATCCCAGTCATCACCGGTGAAGGTGATCGTTCCGTCCGCCGCGTTGAACCGCGTATCAGTGCTGTCATAGGTGATCGCCGCATCCGAGATCGCGGCGATATTATTGAACACCACGGTGTCGCTTCCGGTGCCGATCACGAGGTCGAACCGGTCGATCACGTCATCGCCATTCACGTCGAAATTGGTGATCAGGCTATCGGTGATCAGGCTGTTGAGCGCGAAAATATAGGCGGAGTCCGGCTGTCCAACGCCAAAAACATCGCCCAGGTTCAGGTTTTCCGGGGTTGCAAGCGCCGCAATGGCCACCGCAACGCTGTCGCCGGCATCCACCTGTGCCTGAAGCGCCGTCAGGATGCGTTCTCCATCGCGGACGTCGTCGTAGGACAGCTCGCCATCGGCGTTCCAGTCGAAATCGATCGTGGTTTCACCGAAATTCAGGTTCACGACGATCTCGTCGGACAGCGCCCCCGGATCCTTGGCCAGCGATACGAGGATCTCGTCCCGCAGGCTCGTGTCGATCGGGTCTGTGCCCGGCAGGCCATCATCGTCATAGAGGATACCCTCGGCCACGAGCGTCCGGCCGTCTTCGATCCATGTGTCGGGCGCGGTATAGGAGCCGGCCTCGATCTCCACGACATTGACACCCGGGGTGTCGTTGTCGCGAATCTCGACCTCGACATTGCGCACGTCGATGGCGTCGTAATCGGCGGAGGTCGTGGAGATCACCGAATGCTGGACCACATGCACGCGGTCGCCCTCGGCGCGCGTGTCATCGGGCGCATAGAGGAACACGGTCTGCAGGTCGTCCCAGTTGCTGTGATCGAAGCGCAGGACCACTGCGCGGTTGGCAAAGTAATGCGTCGACCCGTCGATCTCGATCGCGAGGCTGTCGCTATAAGGCGTGTCGCCCTTGATCTCGACCTCGCGCTGGAAATCGCGGCGCAAGTTCGCCGTGTTGGCATCCGTCGCGCTCAGCGACGGGCCGCCACCGAGGCCGTAATCACTGGTCAGCCACATCGTGTCGCCTTCGCCATCGGGAAGCGGCGGCGGGTTCACCAGCTTGTCATTGCGCTCTTCTTCGGGCGAACGCGCGGCCGAAACTGTCACATAGACCACCTCGCCCATCAGCAATTCGCGGGCCAGCGAGACGCTGTAGCTGTCCACCTGGCGTTGGCCGCCTTCGCGCACGGCGGTGAAGCCGTCGGCGCCTTCGTCGATGACCACGAGGCCCTCGCCGTCCTTGGCGACATTGTAGTCCAGCCCGTCGATGACCAGCCCGTCATAGAGCGCATCATCAGAGGCAACGAGATGGTCGACCGCTCCGGAAACGCCTTCCAGCTCCCGGGTCACGATATCTTCGACGACATCGCCGCCGACATTGATCGTATCGGAGCCAAGCCCGCCGATGACGCGATAGGCCACGCCATAAGCTGTTGACTGGACGAAGAACTCGTCATCGCCCTCAAGCCCGTCCACCTCGACGACCTCGATGGTCGAATAGCGCACGTTCAAGCCGGCCCCATAGATGGCGTCCTTGGTGATGGCGATGTCATCGGCAAATTCGGTGCCGAGGATCACCAGCTTGTCGAAGCCGGTGCCGCCCTCGACCGAGACCGGCGCGTTGACGTTGTAGCGCACCTCGTCGATGCCGCCGCCGGCACGGATATCCGGCGCCTGCGCGATCGAGAAGCCGAAGCCGATCTGGGCAACAGCCACGCCGTCCTCGTCGAGCACGATCTCGTCATCGGTGATGACGTCCGGGGTCACGAAGAGGTCGAGATAGTTGATATTGCCGTCGGCATTGGTGTCGAAATCGGAGGCAAACACGCCCAGCAGGTCCAACAGGTGGTCCGTGCCGGCAGTCGCGGCTACATAGGTCGCAATCGCGTCATCGGTGGTTTCACCGCCATCCACGAGCGCCTGAAGGCTTTCGAGGATCGCCACGCCGGCGTCGAGATCTGCCGCGTCGGTCGCCCCGTCGCCGTTCCAGTCGAAATCGGTCGTCGCGGCAAGCGCGAAGGCCCGCACGATGAACAGATCGTTGTCATCGTCGCCCTCGAGCCGCAGCTCGGCCTGGTTGGAATAGACGCGGAACTCGTCATTGCCGGTGCCGCCCTGCACCACCATCGGTGCCGAGATGCCCTGGCTCAGCCAGCCGCGCGTGGTCGAGACGAGATCCGGGAAGACATCCTGCGCCAGCAGGTTGCCATCCTCGATATTGCGCTTCTCGCCAAAGATCTGGCCGATCTGGAAGCTGTCATCGCCCTCGCCACCGTCGAGCGTAGTGATGACCGTCGCATCGTCGGAGAAGAAGGCATCATTGCCGCCCTGCCCTTCAATGGTCAGCCGCCCGTTCAGGCCGGTGTCATAGGTTATTCGCTGCACCTCGAAGGAGCTTTCGTTGTATTGCAGCACGTCCTGATAGGTTTCCACCTCGCCATGCAGCAGCGAGACATAGCCCGGACGATCCGCCGTCTCGTTGGGCAGGAAGCTGGCCGCACGGAGCAGGAAGATGTCGTCCGTCGCATAGCGCTCGTACCCGTTCTCGGTGAATTCGCCGCCATTGGTGTTCGGCGCCTGCTGGTCGAGGCCAAAGATCGTCGCTTCGTCCACGCCGTCGGTGTAATCGCCGGTGTCGAGGATATTGACGATGTAGTTGCGCGTGTCGCCCTGCGAGCCGAGCGTGTACACCTCGTAGGTGTCAGTGTCCGACTGGCCGTCAAGCGTCAGCGTGTGTTCGGCCAGCACAGACAGGTCGACCGGATCGCCCAGCGTCGCGTCGGTCTGCGAGTTGGTCACGCTGTAAGCCGTCGTCGACAGGGCCGGTGAGGTCTGTGTCGCCGCGTCTTGCAGGAAGTAGACGCGGAACAGGTCCTCGCCATTGTTGGCATCATCGGCCACATCATCGGTCGCGCCGCCATAGGCGCGCGTCCGCGACCCGAGGAAAACAAAGCCGGCATCGCCCCAGGTCGTGCCGCCGGCATCGCCGTCGGTATCGCCGAACTGGAGAATATCCACATCTGAATTGCCGAAGATCTGCGTGATGCCGTCTTCGTAGCCGACATCGCCCGATGCCAGCGTCTCTTCGCCCGCAACCGGGGCGCCGCCATCATCCAATCCGCGCGGACGCGAGGTGCCGACCGGGTTGGCCCCGGTGGTCCCGGCCGCCACGAGGATGGCGCCGGCAATGATCTTGCCCCGGATGACAATGGTCGATCCGTAATCGGCATCTGCATCGGCGTGATCGCCGCGCAGGATGATGCCCTTGCCAGCGACGATCTCGGAGTTCTCGTCCAGCGTAATGTCGTCGCCAACACGGATCTCGACGGAGCCGGTTTCGGCATAAACGGAGCCATGAGCCACAGCCCGGTCTGCATCCGGATTGTTGCCCGGCAGCGTGGTATCGTCTTCGGCCAACCGGCCGGAGCCGCTGTCGACCAGCTGGAAATCCTCACCGGTCGAGGTGGCGTCGGTGCCTTCGCGCACGGTCAGGCGGATATTGCCCTGATAGGTATGGGCAAAGACCAGGCGCAATTCACCCTCGGTCTCGGTCAGCCAGATCGAGTCGGTCGCCTCAAGCGCCACGTCCTTTTCATTGGCATTGAGGTCATCGACCTGGACCAGTCCGTTGCGGCTGTTGATCTCGAGGTCGTCGCCAAATTCGCCGATATCGGACCCGGCGCCATTGGCATCCAGATCGACCATCAGGCCGATGATATTGGCAAAGTCGTCGTCGCGGGCATCGATGATCGAACCGCCCGTCGTGCGCAGGGACACATCGCCCAGCGTTTCGACGGAATGGATCCGCATGTCGCCCAGCATTTCATCCATGAAGATGCCCAGCGTCGAGCTGGCCGTAATGTCGAAGGCCCGCAGCACGCCAATACCGGACCCTGCGTTGGTGCCGGCAATGTCGGCATCCACTTCGAGGAAGTTGTCGGCAAGGCCGATACCGCCGGTCAGGCCGCTCGACAGGTTGGCCGGGTTCGGATCAACAACGCGGTCCGCGATGTCGATCGGGTCCGGATTGACGAAGCCAGCGGCGGCCACGAATGTCAGGTTCACACCCGAAACATCGGCCAGGTCGCCACCGGCGGTGTTGTTCTCGTCCCGTTCGGCGTCGATGAACCGCTGCGGCGAGTAGAGCACCACGTCGTCATCGGTGGATGTGATCGTGCCGATGCGGAAATCGCCGGTCATCTCGGTCGCCGCGATCCAGCCATTGGTCTTGATCGATGTATGCCCAAGCGCCGGTGCGGCGGTGCCGGTCGTGTCGACCTCGATCAGCGCCAGCACGTTGATGCGGGTGTCGGACGGCGTCGGTTCGGCCGCAGCCACGACGACATTGCCATCGCCCGTGACCTCGCCGGCCTGCAACCCGGCAACCGTGCGGTCGCCCGACGAGTCGAGCCCACGGAAGTCATAGGTCGTGGCGAGATCCTGAACCCATGCGTCTGCGTAAGCACCGCGGCTCACGCCCTCCAGGTTTCCGGTATCAGGGCGGAACTTGTTGAAATAGACGATGTCCGAATTGTCCGTGTCCACCACTGGCAGATCCGGCGGAATTACCGGGGCCGGAGGCGTGATCTTGTTCTCATGCTTCACGATCACGCCGCCAGCCTGACCGCTATCGGTCTGTTGTTCGGTCACTTGCAACAGCGTGTCCTGATCATCGCCCGAGGCGATGCGGTCGATATTGATCACATAGCCATCGGCGATCTCGTCGGCACTCAGAGGCCGGCGCACAAGAGTGCGCAGGTCCAGACCGACATCATTGCCGGCATCCACGGTAAAGATCTCCGCGCCGGTCAGCGTGTGGCCATTCGCCAGCGCACCGGCCTGACCGATATCGATGGCATCGCCGGCAAGATCGGCATTGTCGAACAGTTCGACCGACTGGCCGTCATCCGACAGTTTGACGAAGTAATACCCGCCATTGCTCAACCCGCTCAGGCCGACCGAACTGGCTTCATAGACGACCATCTGGCCGGTGTAGAACTTGTTGCCGAGACCAAGCAGGATGCGATCGGTCAGGCCACTGACCTGCGAGGTCTTGAAGCCGAAGCTTTCGGGCACATCGTCGCTGTCCACGATGTCCACGTTCACGCGTCCGGTCACGGGCTGACCATAGATGATGGGATCACCGACGTTGTTGTTGGCGTCGATATTCAGGGTATGGGTGCGCACAAGCTGGGTCGCGCGCGGTTGGGTGCTCTCCACCGAGCCGCCATTGGCAGCGCCCGCAAATCCACCGCTGTTGATGATACTGGTCACACCAATCGGGTTGTTGATCACACCGTTCAACTCGACATCGCTGTCGCCGGTATTGGTGATCTCGATCAGGGTCGCGGCCACGTCGGCCTCGATGTCGAACGTGAGCGTGAGGGCCGCCTGCTGGGTAGCATCTGCGGGATTTCCAAACGGGTTCAGCTCGACCACCGGCTGGCGGTCTGCCATCACATCGATGCCGTTGATGATGATGTCTTTGTCGGACTTGTTCAGGATTTCAATGCGTTGCAGGGATTCCCGGAAGGTCCACGTGCCGCCCGAACCGGAAATGGTGTCGGACATGAAGGCAACGTCGCCCGGCCCCGGATTGACGATGTCGTTGACGAAGATCTTGGACGCGGTGATGTCTCCGCTGGTGATCGCGGACCCACCGGTGCCGCCATAACCCGGCGCCGCGCTGTCGTCGATGGTGACGTTGACGGCCGTTTCGATCCCGGCATCGGGGTCGATCGTCAGCTTCTTGACGATCAGTTCCGGCGAGCGACCCGACAGGATCAGCACATCCGAGGAGAAGGCGATATCTTCGTCCTGCTGGTTGTAGCTGCCATCCCGGGTGCTGGAGCCGCCGCTGGCAAGCGAGCGCTTGGAGGCCGTCGCGCTTTGCGGGCGCGAATTGCTGTAGTTTTGCGCATCGACATAGAAGGCCAGCCGCTGGGCGCTGCCCGTCGGCTCCTCGAGATAGTCGAAATCGACCAGGCTGCCGCCAGACGTGTCGCGCGGGCCTGCTGTAACAAGCGCGCCACCGGCGCCATCGACGCTGGTATCGAGATTGTAGGAAGAATAGGCGTCTGCATTGACGTAGCCGAACAGACCGGAGGAGCGCGAATAGGCGTCTGTCTCGACCTTGTTGTTGCGGGCAACCGACACGAAGTCGACGCCTTCCCAACCGGTAATCTTCGCGTTGGATTGCAGATCGACCTTGGTGACTGCTGTCAGGTCGGCGAGTGAACTGGCTTCGCCCTCGGAATAGAATCCGCCGCCGCGACCATCGCTGTCTGCCTGGATCCTCGTGCCGTTGAGATCGGCCTTGAGGCTGACTTCATTGCCTTCGATCTGCGCGCTGCTGCCGATGGTGACCGTCGCATTGGTGTTGTCGACATAGAATTCGGACCGTGCTTCGCCGTCGCCGCCAAAGCCCAGGCCCCTGGCCTTGGACTTCGACTTGCCGTCAACGTCGCCAATGGCCTGAACCTTGGCCAGACCGCCAACGATGATCACGGCGTTGCTGTTGACGGTGGCGTCAGAGCTGAAATCGCCATCCACGAGCGTGTCGGCATCGGCCACGCCGACAAAGCCGCCGGTCGTGGTCTTGGAACTCCCGGTAATGTCGCCATCGACATTGGATTTCAGGGTGAAATTGTTCGATGCAACGATCTGCGTCCCATTGCCGACAATCGCGTCGGAGCGAATGCCGTTGGTTCCGGTATCGGCGAGGATCTTTGCCTTGCCGACGGCCACAAGCCCGCCATTGCCATTGGTCGCATATCCCGACATCTCGATATCGGCATTGCTATCGATGGTCACGCTGTCACCGGCAATGACCAGTGCGGCCGAGATATTGGCCTCGACATCGGGCGAAACGGTGATCGTGCCGGTGTTGGTGCCGACGCTGATGATCCCGCCGCTGGAGCCCTTCACCGTCACCGAGGAGGTGCCGTCTCCGGCCTGCGGGGCGATCACGGCCAGCGAAATGCCGCCCGGTCCGTTGAGTTTGTCGATGCCGTTCAGCCCGCCCTGCACGTCGATGCGCAGCTCGTAGACCTGGTTCTCGTCGGCGCCTTCCAGCAGATCGATGCCGTAAATGCCGATCCGATGGTTGCTGCCGTCGCTGGACGGTGCGGTGAAGCTGATCGCGGTGCCGCTCTTTTCGGTCGAGAGCTGGATCTCGGTCCCGCTTTCCCCGACCACGTAATAGGTCTGACCATCGACCAGCCCGCCGATCGGCGCGTTTTCGACCTTGGTCAGCGTGTGGATCCGACCATCGGCCTCGTCCGGTCCGTTCCCGTCGGTGTCCTTGTCCGGTGACAGGGCGATCACTGCGGAGTCGAAACTGTCCGTTGCCGCAACGGTCCGCTGCGCGATCGCGTCGGAATAGGTCGTGCCGCTGTCGCCGGTATAGGCGGTCGTCAGACGGATGGTTGCGCCGCTCACCGAGGCAATCGTGCCGGTCAGGCCGCTATAGCCGCCCAGGTTGAGCAGCTCCAGGGTGCCGCTGGTAATACCGGCCTGCGACCATGTTCCCGATGTCAGGGTCAGGGTCAGGCGGTTGTCGGTGCCTGCACCGGGGTCGATATCCTCGAACCCGATGGTCATGCCGCGATCGACCCGCGTGATGGCGCTGAAATTCTGGGAATCGGAAATCGCCAGAGTCGAACCGGAAATCGACTTGATCGTGTAGCCGCCCGCCGGGCTGTCATTGCTGCCCGCATTGGTGACGATGATCTTGTCGCCGACCTTGAAGCCGGCATCGGCCCAGTCCCCGCCATCCTCGCGCAGGAGCTGGTCTTCGCCGCCCGCGGTGCGGACGTAATAGACATCGGTGTCAAACGTGTCGGAATATTTCAGCTGCACCGAATTGCTGTCGGAGTTGAACACGCGATAGGTGCGGTTGTGCTCCAGCCCGCCGATGGGCGTGGTGTCGGCCGTCTCGGTGACGGTCGAGGCCGGCGGCGTATTGACGACAGCGAAGGAGGTGGTTTCCTCCGCCGTGTAGACCACGAGGTCGCCGTTCGAGAAACCGTGCGATTTCAGGTTGCCGTCATCATCGACAAAATAGATCCGGTCATTGTCCGTCGAGTTCGACTGTTGGCTGAGGTCGATATTGGCACCGCCGGCAACCAGGACGAGATTTGCCGCAGAAACATCCACCTGCGAGGTTCGGAACTCCTGCCCGCCCGGCGCGTAATAGGTCATGACATCGTCGAGTTCGTAATCGCTGGTCGAAACGTCGATCCAGCTGCCGGAGACATCGCTCGGCTTGAAGCCGTCGAAATTGGCAGTGACATAGTCTTCGAGTTCACCTTGCGTCTTGGCGAAGCTGTCGACGAGCCGGATTGTCGTGCCGTCGATCACCCGCACCCAGAACGTGCTGCCGGACGCGTCCTCTATATCGGTGGCGGTCCCGCTCACCTGGCGCAGGACAACCTTGTCGCCGTCGAGGAAGTTATGCGCGACATCGAAAGTGATCTCGTCGCGCAGCCAGTCGATGGTCGTGCCGTTGAATTCATTGCCGAACGCCACGATGTCGTCGGTAACGCGGATCGTGTTGTAGCTGCGGTCCTCGAAGCCAAGATCGGGAACCTCGACCTGTCCGGACAGGCCCGAGATCGGGCTGCCATTGGCGGCATATTCCACCACATCCCCGGTCTCGAGGCCGTGGGTCACCACGGTCACCGTGTCATTGATGGTGTCGGTGGCCGCGATTTCGTAAGTCGGGACAGTGCCCGCCTGCGGCACGATATCCGCGTCCACGGTCACGTTGCCGCCAGCATCGATCACCGTGCCGGCGCGGATAATCGCGGTGGCTTTCGGGGTGATATCGACATTGGACTTGGACAGGGCAACGGACACACCGCCGCCGCCAACGCCCTTGGTGTAGCCGTCCGCCTCCGGGTCGGCATAGGCCGTCACGGTGATATTGCCGGAGGCAAGGATCGAGACGTTCCGGCCGATCGCGGCTTCGACTTCCGGGTTCACCGTGGCGTTGGAATCGTTTTCCTGTACGGCGATGACACCGCCACCAGCGGCATTGCTGCGCGCATTGGCCGTGTCCTGCGAGGTGGCGGTGATTGTCAGCCCGCCAATGCTGTAATCCTGGGCGCCGATGGTGCCCTGGTCGAGGATCCGGGCCTTCGCCTTGCCGCTTGCGGTGGCAAAGCTGTCGGTGATGCCGACCGCGGCGAGGATGCCGACATTCAGCCCCTCGGTTCTCGCTTCGGCCTTGTTGACGCCCGTGGCGGTGATGGTCACGCCGGACGGAGCGGTTATGTCCACATCGCCATCGATATAGGAATCGAGATCAGCGCTGCTGGTCGCGGTCGATATATTGACCTGCGCGCCGAAGCCCGAAACCCCGGCGGCCTCGGCCTTGGCATAGGCCCGCTTGGTCGTGCCGAAATTATGCGAGGAGGTCACGGCCACGGAGGCCGCGCTGATGACGCCGCCGAGGATCTCGGCATTGATATCCGGCGTCATGGTGGCCGTGGCCGAGCCATAGCCAACGCTGCCAAGACCCACCGACACGGTATCGGTGCGGGCGTCAGTCTCGCCCTGGGAATCCACGTCGACAATCACCGCACCGGTCACAGTCGCACCATTGGTCAGCCGCGCCACGAGCGTCGGAGAGGCATTTGCCACAACAACGGCCCCCACGGCCGTCGCCAGACCGCCGCCGCCGCCTTCCGCGTCGGCGTCCGCCGCGTTGCGGGCGGTTGTGCGGACGGTCAGGTTGCCGCCGCCGGTCACGTTGCCGGCCATTTCAGCCGTCGCGCCGCCATCGGCATTGGCCGTGGCATACATGCCGCCGACACCAAGCAATCCGACAGAAACCGCAATCGTGTCGGCCTTGGCGTAATTTCGCAGGTAAGAGGTGACGTTGATGTCCCCGGGACCTGCATCGATATCACCGCCGGACCCGACGGTTGCTGCAACATTCACATTCGCATTGGCAATGCCGACCGCGCCCTGAAGCGAGATCACGCCGCCGCCGCCAGCGATGGCCTCCACCCGCGCCCCGCGGCTGGAATCGTCCTGATTGTGGATCGCCTTGACGTCGAGCCCCAGCGTGGTTGCGGTGAACCCGGTGCCGATCGATGCCGCCACGACGGACTCCACCCCGGCTTCAGCATAGCTCAGGCCGATGCCAAGCGCGCCAGCGCTCACGCCGATGATCTTGGAATAGGCATCGTGGTTGCTCTTGGCCTGGACCGTCACCTTTCCGGAACTCTTGAGCGCGACGCTGTCGCCGATGGAGGCGGTGACCTGCGGCTGGATATAGACTTCGCTTGTGTTGACGGTGACCGCGCCGATGCCCACCGACACGGCGGTGGTGGTCGCGGAGGCGTCGATGGTCGAGTTGGCTTTGACGTTGACCGCCCCGACGGTCTCGTCCGTGGTCTGGCCGATCTGGGCGCCCGTGCCGATACGGGCAAGGGTATCGTCCGTTGCGCTGTTGCCGTCATCCATGTTGAGCCGGGTGACGTTGACGCCGCCGGCCACGCCGCCGGCCTTGATCGAATAGGCCGTTGCAGTCGCGTCCTGGGTGTTGGTTGCGATCACGTCGATGGAGGCAGCGTCGTCGACGCTGGCCGTATCGCTGATCTCGGCAACCTGCTTGCTGGAATCGTTCAGGATCCCGACGCCGGCACCGAGCGCGATGCCACCGGCATGCACGCCGATGCTGGTCAGGTCGGTGATCCGCTTGCCATTGGCCGTGACGTCGATATCGCCTTCGGCATCGGTGTCGCCGCCCAGCTTGGAGCGGACATTGCTGTTGAGGCTGATGAGGGTGACGGCCGCGCCAACCGCGCCGAGACCCGCGCTCGCCGTACCACTGTAAACGGTGGTGGTGATGCGTTCGTCGGCGGCCACCCCGACATCGCCGCCGGTATCGATATTGACCCCGGCCTGCACGATCGCGGTCGTGCCGGGTTCCAACGGATCGGGTGCTGCGAGCCGCGCATTGATATCCGCCGCACTCACGGTCTTGTCCGCCGCCATGGCCGAGCTCAGCCCGGCCGTCGCCCGGCTGTCGGCGCTGTTGGCAACGCCATCGCCATTGGCATCCATGTCGCCGAGCGCCGTATCGACCTCGCCGCCGGCATCATTGGAGACGCCACCGGCCTCGGCCTTGGAATCCGTCCCGTTCAGCTCCAGCGCCTTGCTGTCGCCCTTGGTTCCGCCGGACTGCTTGTCGCCGCCATCCTCGTAGAAATCGTCAAACTCCTCGCCGATGGTAAAGACGGCAATCGAACCGCCAACGGCGACAACGCCCCCCGAACCGCTCATCGTGAAGCCGACAAGTTCCTTCTGGGACAAGGCGTTGACCTCGACGCGATCCTCGGCGCTGACAAGCGCGCCAGAACCGATGAAGGCGCTGGTGTCGTTGCGGATCGAGCCGAAGCTTACCGAGCCAGCGATCCCGACGATCCCGCCGCCCAGCGAGACCGTCGCCGAAGTCAGGGAGGTGCGGTTGGCCGCGCCAACCCAGACGCCCTGCAGGGCGTGCACATCATTGCTGGCGAAATTCGCGCTGCCGCGGTTTATCTGCGCACCCGCCCCGATGGAGGCAGTGGTGTCGCTGTCGATCACCGTCACGGCGACGGCACCGGCGACGCCGGCATAGAACCCGCCTGCCCCGGCAAAGGCCAGGTTGAGGAAGTCTTCGCTCGACTCGGCCTGCACGATCACGCCATGCGCTGTTTCGGTATCGAAAGTGCCGTCCGCCAGGACCGTCCCGTTCAGGATCCCGGCTTCGCCGTCGCCACCAAGGGCGTCGACACTGGCACCGGCACCAATCGATGCGTCGGTCGACTTGTCGAACAGAACGACGCCGACAGAGGCGCCGATCCCGGCGGCCCCGATGCCGAGGCCCAACCCGCCGGTGATGATATCGGCCGAGGTGTGATCCTCGGCAAACACGAGCACGTCGCCGCCAGCCTCGACATTGGCCGAGCCACCGATCAGCGCGCTGGTCGTGTTGTTCACCGAGACGACGGCCACGCCGCCGCCGACGGCCACCGCGCCGCTGCCTGCGATACCGGCGGCCACGACGAGGAAGCTCTCCTCGGCCCGGGCAATGACGGACACGTCGTTCTTCGCATCGACAATGGCAGAGGTGCCAATGCTCGCGGTTGTGTTCAGCGTGACAACAGAGACGTCCACGCCCGGCGCCGCGGCGACCGAGCCCGCGATCGCGATGCCCGCGCCGATGCCGACATGGCTGAAATCGGCGGCAGCCGCGACGAGCACGGATTGACCAGCATGGGCATCTGCCATGCCGTCCTGGTTGATGCGGGCAGAATTGCCGATCGTCGCGGAGGTAGTCGAACTGGCGATGTTCACCGCCGCGCCGACGGACACACCGACGGACCCGGCCGCCGAGAAGCCGAAGGCCAGCGATTCAATGTCGTCCTTGGCGGAGGCCGAGACGGCCACGCCGCGGAAGTCCAGCGCCTCGGCACTGGCTTCGCGCTGGTTGCTGATGCCCGGATCGTCGATGTCATCCGAGGTCGTTGCAGCGTCTTCTTCTTCCTTGGTGTCGTAGAGATTGGTCTCCGCATCGATTGTCGGCACGCCGATCTCCAGCGCATCGGCATCGGGACGGTCTCCCTCCTGCACCTGCAGGTCGCTCTCGGTCACACCCTCCTTGGCGTCGCCCATCGGGTTGACGATGAACCGACCCGTTCGAGCGGACACCGTGTCATTGCCCTCGCCCGTCACCCGCGCATTCGCACCGATGCTCGCTTCGGTGACCTTGGTAAGCACGGCCACACCGACGCCACCGCCGACGCCGGCGGATCCGGCCGCCGAGGCGCCCCCTACAAGCAGGTCGGCCTCGGTCTCGGCAATTGCCTGGACCAGCACGCTGCCGCTGGCATGTATATCGGCATAGGGGCCGACAATCGCCCGCGTCGTCGGGGTCAGCACATAGACATCGGCCGCGATGCTCACGGCCAGGGTGCCGCCGCCGGCCGCGGCGACGGAGAAGGTCTTGAGGTCTTCGATACTGGTCGCCGCGACCACGACATTGCCATCGGCGACGATGAAGCCGTTGGTATCGCTGGCATGCACATAAAGACCGTTATTGCCGATGAAGGCATCGGTGTTCTTGACGATCGTATGCACGTTCACGCCCGCGCCGATCCCGGCGCTCGACCCGATGCCGAGCGCGCCGGCCACCGACAGGATCTCGGTGGTGGCGCTGGCCTGGACGAACACGCCCGGGTCGATGGCATCGCCATCCCGCTGTGCCGTGATGCCCACGTAGTCGCCGATCCTGGCCTTGGTGTTCTCGGTCATCACCGTGACGAGCACCGTGCCGCCAATACCGGCAGAACTGGCCGAGGCGGCCCCTGCTGCGGCGATATCGAGGATCTTCTCGTAAGAGCTGGCGGTGACCGAAAGACCGGTCGATCCGCCGGTGGTGACGGAGGCGTGGTTGCCGATCTCCGCAATCACGTCATCCTCATGCACCAGCACGGTGGAGGCAATGCCTGCCGCGGCGCTGCCGAGGCTGACGGCCACACCACCCGCAAGGAAGAGAAGGTCGAAATCGCCATTGGCCGAAACCGTCACATCGCCCTGCGCGGCGCTGAGCGTGGACGCGTCGAGTGCCGTTCCGGATTCGACATAGGCCTTGGTCTCGCTGTCGATGACCAGAACGCCCACGGACAGGGCGAAGGCAAGGGAGTCGCTCGACAGACCGAAGGTGGCCGCAACCGAGGTGAAATCGTCATCCGAGGACGCGGTGACCGCAATGTCGCCACCGGTCGTCACGAGGTCCGCACGGTTGCCGACCCAGGCAAGGGTGCTGCGCTCGATCACGTTGACGTCGACAGACACGCCAACCCCGACGCCGCCAAGCGAAACGCCGACGCCGCCGGCTGCGGTAAAGAGCGTCAGCACATCACTGGCCGAAACGGTGATGTCGCCCGCCGCATTCACCGTGGTGCCATCGTCGATATGGGCCTCGGTATTGATGTCCATGACATTCACACTGGCAGAACCGCCCGCAGCATTTCCACCGCCAGACCCGGCAATGCCGGCCGCGAAGTTCGTTGCGGCAAGTTCGAAATCGTCGAGCGTGTCGATCCCCGTATTGAGACCGAGCGTCTCCTTCAACGGCACAAGCGAGGCGTCGGCGGTGACCGAGACCGCGCCGTTGCTGGCGGAAATGGTGCCGCCAGTGCCAATGCTGGCCTTGGTGTCGAGATCGTTGACGATATTGACCGACACGGCGAGGCCGACGCCAGTGCCCGACGTGCTCAGCGCTCCGCCGCCCGAAAGGTTCTGGAGCTGGTTGTAGCTGGTCGCGGCCATCGAGATGTCGCCGCTTACCGCAGTCACGCTGGCGGAATTGCCGATCTCGGCCTCATGCGCGATGTCGATATAGTTGATCGCGATGGAACCACCCACGGCGGTGTTCTTGCCCACAGCGCCCGAAAGCGCGCGCACCTGGAAGGTGTTGATCTTGAACGCGCCGGCTTCAAACGGCTGGACCGCACGCACGGTCACGCTGGAACCGCTCACGGTGGCGGTGTCGCCGATCCGTGCCTTGGCGTCGAACTCGGTGATATTGAGACCAACCGCAGCCGCCACCCCGGTGTTGGAGGTGAGCTTGGTCGCCGTGGCGATGGCCAGCGCCTTGGCGGTCACGAGCGAGGTGGTTTCCACTGTCACCGCACCGCTGCCGGTCACGGTCACGCCATCGGCGATCTCCGCATTGACCTCGGCGTTGAGGTAATTGACCGAAACCGTGGCCGCGACGGAGGTGCCGCCGCTGGAGCTGCCGCTGCCGCCGCCCTTGCTCTTCAGGCCGGTGCCCGACTGGCCCGAGGCGTTGCTGTCGCCGGTGTTGAACAGACCGGTGCCGGTGGTCGCCCCACCGCCAGTTGAATCGTTGGACCCGCCGCCCTTGCCTGTTGCCTGGCCGGTCTCGTCGGCGACCATCGCATCGGATTCCTTGCCGCCATCGCCCGCGGATTTGCCGCCCTTGGCGCTGGCGCGGGAATCCGTGATCGAGCTGAGAATCGCATCGCCGGTCACGGTGATGTCGCCCGCCCCGGTGATGGACCGCGCGATTTTCGCGTCGGTATCGCTGCTGCCGATATTGAGTGCAATCGAGGCCCCAACACCGACATTGCCGCCGGCGGCTTCGCCATCGGCTTGCGTCAGGATCGTCGCGTCATGATCGGCAATCGCGCTCAGCGTGCCGCCGGTCAGGGCAAGCGCACCGCTGCCGGAACCGATATGAGCTTCGGTCGTGGCCTCGATATAGGTCACGGCAATCGCACCACCGATTGCCGTGCCGCCGGCCGCGCCGGCCTCGGCCTTGGTCATCGGCTGGTCGTCTGCGCTCGGAGCAAGGCTCGATCGGGCCTCGACCTCGAAGGAGGCCGCCGTGCCGTTGATCGTCGTGCCGTCATTGACCTTGGCTGTCGTGTCGTCAAAGGCGATCAGCAGCGCAATGCTGGCGCCCACGCCGGTGCCTTTGCTGCCGGCCTGCCCGGTGGCGTCGGCCAGAACTTCATGCTCGGCGATGTTGGTTGCGGTGATCGCAACGGCCCCTGCACCATCGGTCAGTGTCAGGCTGGAGCCGCCAAAGACCGCGTCCGTGGTCGCGTTCACGACGCTCAGCGCAAAGGAGCCCGAGACTCCGATATCGTTGCTGGCGCCAGAGGCGCCAGAAGCGCCTTTCGCGGTGTATTTGTGCTTCGTGTTGCCGTCGACATTTCGCATCGTGGCCGAGAGGACCAGACCGCCGGCAACGATGGTCGAGCCGGTGCCGACCGTCGCCGCGTTGGTCATGGTGGCGACGTTGATCGCAACGCCCACGCCGACAGCCGTGCTGCCGGACCCCTTGGCGGCGGCGGAGCCGTCCGCATTGGCCGTTGCATCCATGTTGTTCGTGGTCACAAGCGAAAGCGCGCCGCCATTTGCGGTCACGTTGATCGTATCGGCGATGGTCGCCCGCGCGGCCGAGGTCGAGACATTGACCGAAAGCGCCGCTGCGACAGACACGCTGCCGCCACTGCCGCTGGCCGACTGGCCGGAGGATTTCGAGCCGCCGGACTTGCTGTTGGCGAGGGTCGTGGCCTTGGTTTGCTGGTTATCGGCCGTGGTGTTTCCGTTCGCGGATTCCTGGGTCTTGCTCGTGCCTTCGGAGGAGGCCTTGGCCTCGGTGATCGAAGACCCGTCCCCATGCGCCGTCAGGCTCACCGACCCGCCGGCCACGACATCGTTCTCGAGCAGGGCTTCGGCCGTGTCGTCGACGAAACCGAGCGCGATTGCCGCGCCAATCGCGGTGCTGGCCGTCGCCGTACCGTCAGCCGTGGTGGTTGTTGTGCCGTGATTGTCGGCCAACAGGCTCAGGCTACCGCCGATCGACAGCGCGCCGCTGCTCAGCAGGCCGATCTTCGCGCGCGCAACCTGATCGATCACGGAGATCGCGAAGGCACCGCCGACGCCCGTCCCTTTGCCGGACACGGCGCCGCCACTGGCACTGGTCGTGTTCTCGCCGGAATTCGTCGCCGAGATCGTCACGTCGCCGCCGCCGGTCACGCTGGCGCCGGCATCGATTTCAGCCTCAACCAGCGAGTTGACCACGTTGATGGCGATCGAGACGCCAACACCCGTACTGGAGGCCTCTGCGGAGGCCGTGGCCGCGACATCCGCCGTGCTCTGAGAGGCGGCGGTCAGCGCGATATCCCCATCACCGGCAACGACGCTCGCTGCGGGCGCGATGGCGGCGCGCGTATCCGCATCGACGATGCTCAGCGCAAAGGAGCCGGCGACGCCGGTTGCGCCGTCAGACGCGCCGGATTCCGCGGTCGCGCCAAAGGCATGTGTTCCGTCCGCCCCGCCATCGTCCTTCATCGTGGCAGAGGCGTCGAACCCGCCGGTCACGCTGCCCGAGATCAGTTCGGCCTGATTGTCCATATCGGCCACGTTGATCGCGATACCAACGCCAACAGCGGTGCCGGTGGTCGGGTCGGCGCTGCCGGCCGATGCCGATCCGTCGCCCGACGCGGAGGCGTCCATGTCCGCTTCAGTCGTCAGCGAGACGTCGCCGTCGATCGTGATGCCTTCAATCGATGCAATGGCGCTGAGGTTGGAGACATTCAGGCCAAGTGCTGCGCCAACACTGGTGTTGCTGGAACCATCGTTTTCAGTTCCGGCCTTCGCCGCGTCGGAGGTGCTGTCGCCATCACCCGACTTGTCGTTGGCGGTGCCAATGGCACCCTGTTTCTGATCCTCGCCATCGGTGGCTTCGCTCTCGTCGGCGCCCGCCGCCGAGGCAATGGCTTCGACACTCGAAGCTCCGTCCGCCCGCGCTGTCAGAGCGACCGTGCCGCCGGCAGTGACGTTTCGATCAAGGTCCGCTTCGCTGGCATCATCGACAAAGGCAACTGCGATCGAGGCGCCGATCGCGGCGCTGGAGCCGCTCACATCGCTGCCTGCGGTGGTTTCGCTGCTGCCCGAATGGGTCGCGGCAAGGGTAATTCCACCGCTCACGTCAAGCGCCGTACCGGTGCCGATGCGCGCCAGAGTTGCGCGGTCATGCACGTCGATGGAAATCGCGCCGCCGACGCCTGTGCCATCCTGTGCACCTGCGCCGGACTCAGCGCTCGTGGTCGAGGAATGCGCGCCGTCAGCAGTGACACTCACCGCCGCGCCATCGCTTAGAATAGAAAGGTCGGACAGCTCGGCCGTGGTCATCGCATCGGTCACGCTGATTGCAATCGAGACACCCACGCCGGTCGAACCGCCGTCCTGGCTTGCAATTGCTTCGACGGCGGTCGCGCTGGCCGAGGCGGCGTCGATTTCGAGATCGCCGGTGCCGAGATCCAGCTGCGCGGACCCTTCCATCGCCGCGCGCGTCTCCATCGACACGATGTTGAGGGCAAAGGAGCCGGCCACGCCGGTATCGCCTTCGGACGCCCCGGATTCCGCGCTGGCACCGAAGCCATGCTCACCATCGCCGGTATCCGTCATCACGGCGGAAATGCCGACATCTCCACCACCGGTGATCGTCACGTCGCCGCTGCTCAGGAGCGCGGCGGTATTGTCCATATCGGCCACGTTGATGGCGATGGCCACGCCGACGGCAGTCCCCGTGCCGTCTCCGCCGGTGGCGGCGGAGCCATCGGCATCCGCCGACCCGCCCATGTCGTTGCTACTCGACAGGGTCAGTCCGGATGCCGTCACGCTGGTGCCAAGCGTTGCCGTCGCGGAGGCGCTGGACACGTTGAGCGCAAGCGCTGCGCCAACGCTGGTATTGCCGCTGTCTGTTCCGGCCGTGGCATCCGAGGTGGTCATGTCGCCATCGGCGGATTTCTGGTTGGCAAGTCCAATCCCGCTCTGTTTCTGAGCTTCGCCATCGGCGGCTTCGCCCTCGTCGGCGCCAGCAGCCGAGGCAGTGGCCGTTACCGTCGAGGCACCATCGACAAACGCCGACAAGGATACCGTGCCGTCTGCCGTTGCGTCGCGGTCGAGGTCGCCCTCACCGGAATCGTCGACAAAGCCGAGCGCAAGCGCCGCGCCGACGCCGGTTGTGGCCGCACCTTCGACGGTGCCATCCGCATTGGTCGTGGAGGCCCCTGAATGGGTCGCCGCAGCGGAGATATTCCCGGTGACATCCAGCGCCCCACCCGTCCCGATCCGGGCCAGCGTGCTGCGGTCATCGACCGAAATGGCAATCGCGCCGCCAATGGAGGTGTCTCCATCAGCCGCGCCAGCCTCGGCCGTCACATCGGCCTGATGCGCGCCGGTCGCGGTCAGCGCCACGTCGGTGCCGCCGCTCACAACGGCCGCATCCTCGATTTCGGCGGTTGTGATCATATCCGTCACACCGATGGCAACCGAGACCCCGACGCCCGTCGTGTCGGCGCCATCCTGTTCGGATTTCGCCTCGACATCGCTGTCAGTGGTAGAGCTGGCCGTCAGGCTCAGCGCCCCACGCCCATCCGCATCATTCCCGGCTTCCACATCCGCCGTGCCGGCAATCCTGGCTGTGGACCGCGCACCGACGATCAGCAAAGCGAAGGATCCTGCGACACCGGTGGCACCCCCGGACGCGCCGGAGGTCGCCGCGGCCTTGAAGCCGTGATCGGTATCGCCGTCGACATCCTTCATCCCGACGGACAGGGCGACACCACCGGTCGTGGTGTTCACATCCGCGCCGTCACCGATAAAGGCGGTGTTTGTCATGTCGGCGACGTTGATCGCCACAGCCACGCCAACCGTGGTCGCATCGGCCCCGGAAGAGGCGGACCCGTCGGCCGAGGCCTCCGCGCGCATGTTGTTCTCGGCCTCGAGCGCGAGACCGGTTGCATTGACCGTCACGGCCCCGACACTGGCCTCGGCGGTCGCCGTCGAGACATTCAGCGCGAGCGCTGCGGCGACGCTCACATTGCCGGACGCTGCCCCACCGCTGTCGGTATTGGCTGAAGCTTCCATGGGCGTGCCGGCAGAGGTGCCGCCACGGGTATTGGCATAGCTGGTCTGTTCGGCGGCCTGGCTGTCTGCACCGCCGCTGGAGGGATCGGCTTCTTCCTTGGCACCGGCGGCCGACGCCGTGCCGGTCACCACGGAGGCTCCGTCCGCCCGCGCCGTCATCGAGACGCTGCCATCGGCCGTCACGTCCCGGCGCACCCGGGTCAACGCGGAATTGTCGACGAAGCCGAGCGCAATGGCCGCGCCGATTGCCGTGGCGCCACCGCTGGTGTCGCCGCCAGCCGTCACCAGCGTCGATCCGCTATGCACGGCATCGGCATCGACCGATCCGCCCACGGAGAGGCTGCCTGTGTCGCCGAGATCGGCTTCGGTCAGGTTCTCGACCACGGCGATGGCAATGGCGCCGCCGACCGAGGTGTCGGTGCCCGACGCGCCGCCCTCGGCGGTGGTTTCATCGCTATGAGCGCCGGTGGCCGACAGGGTGAGATCCCCCAACGCAAGATCGGCCGGATCACCATAAAGCGCTGCATCCAGAGCGTTGCCATCCAGCGCCGTACGCGCGGTGTGGCTGCCCACATAGAGCGCCACAGACACGCCGATTCCCGTCGCCGCGCCGCCCTCGGTGCTGTTGTTCGGGGTCGCGGAGGTGGTCGTTGCGGTGGCGGAATTGGCCGTGAGCGTCAGGTTAGCCCCGCCCAGTTCGAGCGCGGAACCGGTGGCGACGAAGGCCTGGACATTGGTGGTCACGACATGGATCGCCAGCCCGCCGGCAATGTTCATCTCCGAGGAATCCCCGGCGCCCGACACTGCGGTCAGGATATAGCTGGAATCGGCATCGAGCGTGGCAGAGGCCGACAGCGACGGCGTCACGTATTGGGTCGTGCCACCAAACCAGGACAGCACGGTACTGTCGATCACGCCGATGGCAACGGCAATGCCCACGCCGGTGCCTTCGCCGGCCGTGTTGAGGCCGCTGGCATTGGCGGTGACGGATTCCGTCGCCAGTGCGGCGAGGGACACGCCGGCCGGGCCGGTCGCAAAGACACTGCCCGAGCTGTCGATATAGGTCTCGGTCACGGGGCGGTAATCGGAGACGACAACCGCACCGGCAAAGGTCACGCTGCCGCCGCTGGTGCTGGCATCGTTGGCCGCAAGCTGTTGCTCGGACTCGCTTGCGCCGGCGGAATCCTGCGAACCGCCGGCGGTGGAGGTCGCGCTGGTGGTGATCGAGCTGGTCAATGTCGCGCCGAGATCGACGCTGGTCGGCGCGTTGGTTGCGCCGATGGAGGCGGAATCGGTCACGAAGGCGCTGGTCTCGGCCTGCACTTCCGTCACCGCCACGGTCGCACCCGCAGTGCCGCCCGAACCATCGACCTTCGATGTCACGTCCAGCGTGGTCGCGGCGTGGAGGGTGACCGTGCCGCCCGCATCGATCGAACTGTCGTCATGCACGCCGGTCACGGATTCCGTCAGCACGATGGCAACGGCGATCGCCGCGTCGGTATCGGGCGCTTCACCGCCATCCGCATCTTCCGTCGCCGTCACCGTCAGGTTCACCGCGCTGTCGATATCGACATTGCCGCTGGCCGAAACGATCCCGCCATCGACCGCGCCGCTGTCGTCGCCGATATGAACGGCTGCGGTGGGCAAGGCGATGACCAGCGCGCCGCTGAAGGCGACGCCGGCGCTGAAGGAAATCGGATCGACCTCGAAATCCGCGGTGGCGGTTGCAGACAGAACGACATCGCCGGCAGTCGCGGAGACCGAGCCCAGAATGTCGATCTCCGCCGTTGGCAGGGCAAGGTAGAACCCGTCGACATTGTCCTCCAGGAAGGTCGGCAAGAGACCGGCATCGGTGGCATCGGCCGTGAAGGTCACGGAACTGCCCGTCACCGACCCCGCCGTGGCCACGTCGATCTCTTCGGCATTGATCGAGACATCGCCCGCCGTCAGCGCCCCGACGACGCTCACCCGGTCGAGCCCGTCCTCGCCATTCACCGTGAGGCTGGCCGAGCCGAGATCGACGGTCTGGATTTCCAGCACGTCGCCGGCCGCGGCATTGGCGATCAGTTCGGCCAATGCGCTCGGATTGTCGGACAGGTCGGCGGCAAAGTCGTCGATATTGGGGAAGAGACCGGCATCGTTGCCCATGTTGATGGTGAGGCTGCCGGTCGGGGTCGCGAAAGAGACGGACTCGAAGGTCGGCCCAAGCGGCGGAGCGGCCGCGATGGTGATGATTCCGGCCGTCTGGGACATGATCGCGTCGTCCGACACCGCGGAGAGGTCGACCACGACATCGGCGGCGCCGCTCTCCATCCACACCGGCTCAAGCCCGGTAAATTCCAGCGAAACGCCATCGCGTATGGTCGTGCCGGAAGTCGGGCCGCTGGCGATGTATTCGAACGAGCCGACATCTCCGCCCTCAAAGGACATCGTGTCGTAGCCGCCATCGCCGCCATCCAGCAGTCCGGTAATGGTGCCGGCGCCTTCGACGACAAAGACATCCTCGTTATCCGCGGCGCCGGCAAGGTTCTCGACTTCGGCAAACCTAAGGCCCGACACGGTGCCGGTGTCTGTGCCATCAATACGCCACTCGGTATCGCCCGAGGGTCCGGCCACGGTGTCGCTGCCTGCACCGCCAGAGAAGCTGATGGTCACGCCCGAGGGGAAGGCGCCATCGACGTCGAGTGTCAGGCGGTCATCGCCGCCGGTTCCGGTGATCTGGATTTCCGATGTCTCGGCGAGCGCTTTCTGGTCGACCAGGTCGCCCGTCTCGTCGTCAAAAATCCGGAATGTCTGGGCCGTGGAATCGTACTCCAGGGTGTAGGACGCATCGGTGCCGGCCATCTCGACCGAGAGCGGCATGATGTCTGCGGAGAGCAGGAATCGGGGTTCAAGCGATTCGATTCGGACCGCGGAAACCTTGACGGGCACCCGGCCTTCGCGCGCGGCCTGAAGCGATCGGAGGAACCTGTGGCGCGTCTTGCCTGTGAACCAGCTTTTTCGCTTCGGCGTGGCATCAACTTTCGTAGCACCCTTGAAAAAAGACGTCGTACCAAATGGATAAGCCATTTCTCGTCCCCCGCGAATAATTTGAAATAAAACAACCCAGACCGCCAAAATGTGGCAGCAATGGCAATGCCTGGAATACTCGTTCGCGCATACTGTCCCGGCGTCCGACCGGTGTCCTTCACTTACCTTACGGCAGTTTTTGCAAAACCCCTAATGGTGCCGACCCTCTTTCGCTCAACCGGAGGTAGCGAACGAGATCGGACCGGGATCAACTGCCATTTGCAAATCGCGCCGTGCAGCGATGGCCGGCCGGCAGCGCGCCGTCGGGATTTGGCAGCTCCAGGCGCACCACGAATGTACCGCTGGCGGCATCAAAAACCCGGTCCACGACCTGCACTTCGGCGTCGAACTCACCGTCGAGCGGGGGCGCCGGGAAGATCGTCGCCCGGTCCCCCGGATGCACCTTTGCGAACATCTCGACCGGGACGAACGCCTCGACGCTCAGCGGGTCGAGCCGCACGATCCGTAGGACATGGTCGTCCTGACCGACGAATTCCCCGCCGGTCAGGACCCGCTCGGCAACGATCCCGGATATCGGCGAGCGGATCTCGCGCAGCCCGAGCGCCGCGCGGGCGCGCACCAGCTCCTTGACCGCGATGTCGCGATTGAGCTCTGCCTGGACCAACAGGCTTTGCGCCGCGATGCGCTCGGCCTCGATCCGGTCGAGTGCCTCCTCCGACGCGACGCCTTTCTTGCGCAGCTCCCCGATCCGGTTGTGGCGGCGTTCGATCATTGCCACCTGTTCCTGCTGCGCCTCGATCACCGAGGTCGAGTTCGCCCGCAGTTCCAGTAGCTCCACGGTGCTGCGTTCGACCGTCGAGTTCAGCCGCGCAACAATCTGCCCGGCCTCCACCGCGTCGCCCCGCGCCACGAGGACCGTTTCCAGAAGCCCGGAGACAGGCGACCCCAGCTCGACGATCTCGGACGGATCCATCAGGCAGTCGATATCGGACTGGGCTGGCGTGTTTTCCGCCGAGGCCATGAGCAGCAAAGCCCCCAACAGACCGCTTTGGACAAAGGTCGACATCATTCCAGCCCCCCCGTGAAGGATAGTAGAGTGTTGAGACGGCGATCCTGCCGGACCAGTTCCTTACGAACCCGTGCATGCGCGCGCTCGGTTCGCCTTTGAGCGCGGTTGAAGAGCCGCAGCCGGAGCCCGTAGGTCCCCCAGCCGATCCGCGCCAGCCGACGGCGGAGCGGCATCTGCAGCAAGTCGAGCAGTTGATCGTCCAGCGACAGGATCTCCTCGGCCGAGCCCGGCTCGCCCCGGCGCCCGGCGCGCCCGGCAAGCTGCCGGTCGATCCGTCCGGCGTCATGGCGTTCGGTCAGGATGACATGCAGCCCACCGACCGCCGACACGCCGTCCTCCAATGCGATATCGACCCCGCGCCCGGCCATGTTCGTGGCCACGGTCACCCGCCCCGGCGCCCCTGCCCCCGCGATCACGGCGGCCTCCTCGGTGTCGTTCTCCGCGTTCAGGACCTGATGATCGATCCCGGCGGCCGTCAGCACCGCGCTGGCCTGCACGGACGCGGCCACCGAGCGCGTACCGATCAGCACCGGCCGGCCGCGCGCCAGTTCGCGCGCCGCGCTCGCCGCCACCCGATCCCACTTGTCGGCCATCCTTGCACGCACTTTCGGTCGCCAGAACCGCAGCCGCGACGGCCGGTTGGGCGGGATCCGGCTCACCTGCAGCCCGTAAACCGACCGAAGCTCGCCGCGCACCTCCCGCGCCGTACCGGTCATGCCCGCCAGCATGCGGTAGCGACGAAAGAACCGCTGATAGGTCATCCGCGCCATCGACAGGTTCTGGCCCGTCACCTCGACGCCTTCCTTGGCCTCGATGAGCTGGTGCAGCCCGTCGGACCAGGATCGGTCCGGTTGCAACCGGCCGGTGTATTCATCGACGATCTGCACCTTGCCGTCATGGATCAGGTAGTGATCGCCAAGGTTGAACAGGTGTAAGGCCGACAGCGCCTGATGCATCACCTCCTCGCGGCGGATCGGGCTGGCCCAGAGACCGTCGAGCCGGGCCGCGCGTCGGGCCAGCGTCTCGCGCCCGGGCTCTGTCAACCGAACGCGCCTCTCGTCGCCGACCACCTTGTAATCCACGCCCTGACGCAGCTCACGTGCCAGCGCGAGCGCCTGCCCGGTCCAGGCCGCCTCGTCCTCCGGATTGCTTTGCCGCGAGATGATCAGCGGCGTGCGGGCCTCGTCCACGAGCACCGAATCCGCCTCGTCGACGATGGCGAAATGCAATCCGCGCATGGTCAGCCGGTTTTCCAGATCCCGATCACCCGTCAACCGCCGGAGCCGCCGCTGCAAATCCCCCTGCCGCCCGCCAAACACGAGCCGGTCACGCAGGTAGTCGAAGGCGATCTCGGTGTTGGAGGCATGGCAGATATCGGCGCCATAGGCCGCGCGCCGATCCTCGGGCGCCATGTCCTCCTCTATGACTGCCGATGTGAGCCCAAGGGCGCGATAGACCGGCAGGAGCGTTTCGCAATCGCGCCGCGCGAGGTAGCCGTTCACGGTGATCACATGCACCGGCATCCCGGCCATCGCGGCGGTCGCCGCCGCCAGCGCCGCAGTGATTGTCTTGCCCTCGCCGGTGTCCATTTCCGCCAGTTCGCCGCGGATCATCGCCAGCCCGCCGCGGATCTGGACATCGTGATGCCGCAGACCCAACTCGCGACGACTGACCTCTCGCACCAACGCAAATCCCCGCCGGATATTGGCCCCGGTCAGCCCGTGCCGCCGGAGCGCCGCACGGGTTTCCCGGATCTCGCCTTCGAGCGCGGCATCGTGCAATCGCTCGATCTTTCGACCGGCGCGCGCGATCCGCCGGAGCGTGATCCGCTCCGCCACCGGATGGAACAGCCGCAGCGCCGCGCCAAGGGCGCCGGACAGCGCGGTTTCCACGCTCTCCAGCCACCCGTCCTCCCGATCGCTCCGCTCCGGATAGAATTCCAGGCGGAGCGGCCGGGCGGTCGCGTCGTCGAACTGCTCCATCGCGGTGTCTCCTCAGACCGTTTCGTCTGCGGGTTCAGCGGCATCGGTCGCGGCGGCGTCCCCGTCATCGGTCCCGGTTTCGGCCTCGGGAGAGCTCCCGGCAAGGCGCTGCACCATATCGTTGAAATGGCGCAGGGAATGCAGATGCAGATAGGTGCATTCCAGCTCGTCGGTATCGAACATCTGCCGCAGCACATCGGTCTCGACGGCCTTGAGCTTTTCCCGGTCGATCACATGGAACCCCGAAACCGACCGTTCTTCGCCG
Source organism: Tropicimonas sp. TH_r6 (assembly GCF_033101155.1). NCBI lineage: Bacteria > Pseudomonadati > Pseudomonadota > Alphaproteobacteria > Rhodobacterales > Roseobacteraceae > Tropicimonas > Tropicimonas sp. TH_r6. The sequence continues at coordinate 118,004 of NZ_JAWMPX010000002.1, read as the reverse complement.
CCAGCGATGCGGAACTGGGCCTGCATCGGTTGCAGCAGGTCGAGGTCCTTGAGCCGCTTGCAATAGGCCTGCGTGCGCGCGAATTGCCCTTGGTATTCTTGCAGGAAACGCAGCAAATTCTGCAGATATTGCGTCCGCTCACCGCTGGAATCGAAGAGACGTTCGCCCAGGCCTGCGCGATTGCAGCCTTCGAAGCTCTCGTCGACATGCAGGATCAGTTGCTTGCCCTCATCGCTCGAGGAAAAGACGAACGGGTAGCGGCGGACAAAGGCGGGGATGTAGCTCCCGGACCAGCGCCCATCCTCGTCGACGAAGAGGTTCTCCTCGGCGCGCGCGCCCAGGATCACCGCCGGCATCACGGCGTCCCCCTCCCCGGCAAAGACGATTGGATAGGCCGCCGCCGCGGCCGAAAACTCGACCGCCGTGAGCGGCACGGAGTTCACGTTGCGGGCAAAGCCATACGTGCCTCCTGTCTTGACCGACAGATCCCCGTGGTCCTTGAATGTGACCGGCGCGGCCTTTTCGTAAAAGAGAAGCTGTGTTGCCATGTGTCGTTTCCTCCTGTTGAGTTGCGCGTTTGGATCCGTCACGCCTCAGGCTTTGCCATTGGCGAAATATTTCAGGAATACCTGTGTGGCACCCCGGTAGAGACGTAGGACAAGTGGGCTGTCGCTATGCGCGAACCGCACCAGCACGCGGTCGCCATAGGTGCCGACAGCCACCGGGTCCTCCAGTCGCAGGTCGAGCTGGTAGAACCCTTCGAAGGCCTGGGGCCGCCCTTGCGGGCTTGCCGGATCAAGTGCGATCCGCCCGCCGCCTTCGGTCGACAGCGCCAGGGTCGGCAACTGGCGGGTGAGGGTCGGAAAGACCCGGTCGATCCGCGCTGTCCAGACCCGCTCGGGTCGGCTGGCAAAGCGCAGTTCCAAGGCCTGGGTATCCGCCCGGACCAGATCCGCCCGCGTCTCCGGCACCACGACGCGGACCAGCGGATCGGTGAACCCCGCCACCACGGCGATGCCCTGCCCGCGCCGGACGAAGCTGCCCGGCAGGTCGCTGGCATTCGGCAGGATCACGATCCCGTCCCTGCGCGCGGTGAGCGTCAGCTCGGCGATCCGGGTCTCGGTCAAGGCGAGGTCGGCCCGCGCGGCGGCGAGTTCTTCCTCGAGGATGCGCGCTGCCGTCCGGTCAAAGACCGATTCCGCAGCCAGCCGCCGCTCGATCTCGACAATCCGCGCTTCCAGCACCGCGCGGCGCGCCTCGATCAGCGGATCCTCCAGCCGGACAATCGGCGCGTTGGCCTCGACCCTGTCACCCGGTTCCACGATCAGCTCGGCAACGATCCCTTCGGAGGTGGCGTTGACGATCGCGTCGGCTTCCGGCTGCACGATGCCCTCGACCAATGTCGAATGCGGCAACGGCACCGCCATGAGCAGGCCGAGGACCAGCGCCAGCCCCCCGCCCGTCACCGCAAGCGCGCGGCCGCGCTGGCGCCGGAGCGCCGGGCTTGTGAAGAGGAACCAGATCATCTTCAGCACCGGCAGCACCAGCATCAGGAACACAGCCCAGGTCGCCAGGATCACACCGATGACAAAGAACCGAGAGGCCACAAGCGTGACGATGGAGAAGGTGATGAACAGCCGATAGATGAACGCGGCGAGGCCGTAGAAGACGAACCAGCCCCGTTCGCCCGGCGCGTTCGCGGGGCTCTCGACCCATTTCATGCCAAAGCCGTACCTCTGGACCAGGTAACCGATATACTTGTTGGCCCGTTGCCCGAGATTGGGGATTTCGAGGACATCGCAGAGCACGTAATAGCCGTCGAAGCGCAACAGTGGATTGCCGTTGAAAAGCAATGTCGAGACACCGCCGATCAGCATGACATTGAAGGCAAAGGCCCGCACGATCCCGTCTTCCGCGCCGGCCCAGACAATCATCGCCAGCGCGGCCAAGAAAATCTCCACGAGGATGCCGGCCGCCCCGACCAGCGCCCTGCGCCATTTCTCCCGAAAGGCGATGGAATCGGAAGCATCCACATAGGGCACCGGCATGAAGACGAGGAACATGACCCCGATCTCGTGTACGGACCCGCCCCATCGCTTGATCGTCCAGGCATGGCCAAGCTCGTGCAGCGCCTTGACCGCCGGATAGGCCAGCAGGATCAGGATCAGGTTCTCGGTGGCCAGCACCCGGTCCACCACGTTCTCGGTCAGCGGGTCCCAGTTGAGGGCCACCAACACCGCGCCATAGATAACAACGCCGAAGAACAGCAGCACCCCGAACCAGGAAAAGAGGGGACGCACCAACGGCATGGTCGCGGACAGGAAATCGTCCGGGTCCATCAGGGGAACCCGCAGGGCCAGCGGGTTGAGGACCGAGCGCACGACCTTCTGACGCCGGAACCGGCGGCCGCGTTCGGAAAGCTCGGCAATGTCGGAGGGAACGTCGCCTTGCAGCACATCGGCGGTGTAGAGCTGCCCGACGAGCCGGACCAGCTCCTCCTGTGTCACCGCATCGATCCGCAGATGCGTACAGGCATCCTCCCAGATCTCCTCCAGCGTCCGTTTGCCATCCATCATCGCGATCAGGCGATGCGCATCCGGTGTGAACCTGTGGAACCGGCCCGAGGCACGGTCCTGCAACACGTACCAGATCTCGCCCCGGTAGCGGTGCCGATAGATGCTCGCATGTCCCCGCAGCCGCGGCCGGAAGGCCGAGACACGATACCATGAGCCGCTGGACCAGGATCGGGTCGTCATGCGCGCGCGCTCCCCATCACGGCGCCCATTTCCAGAGAGCGAGACGCATCCAGTCCACCAGATCGTCGGTCAGGCTGGCGATCAGCAGGCGTTCGCCAATCTCGGTGCGCGCAACTCCTTCCATGCCGGGCCGCAACTTGTCGCTGCCGCCCAGAAGCTCCGCCTCGACGCGAAAGAAATTCCGCCCATCCGCCTGCTGCGCCAGCGGCGTGACCCGCACGACCCGATAGCCAAGCGGCGCCTCCGGGAAGGCCGAGACGCGCAACGTCCCCTCCTGCCCCGGTGTCACGTCCGGGATATCGCGCTCGCCGATCTCCAGGACGACACGGAAACTCGCCAGCGGCGCAACCATGAACAGCGTCTCGCCGCGTTCGATCGACGCCCCGACCCGCTGGCTGAGGTCGCCCTCCACGACATAGCCGGCAAACGGCGCCCGGATCAGGGTACGCGCGAGCTGCTCGTCCACCAACGATAGCTGCGCGTCATTCTGGTCGAGCTGCGCGCGGATGATATTCGCCTGCGCCCGATCGCGATCCGCGATCGCCCGGTCAAGCTCGCTCGTCCGTTGCTGCCGTTCGGTGACCAGACGGAGCCGTTCCAGCGACAGGTCCTTCTCGTCGAGCACCGCGACGATCTCTTCCTCTTCCACCAGATCGCCGGCGCGCACTTTCTGGGCGGCAAGATACCCGTTGAACGGCGCCACAACGCTGCGCTGCACGGTTCCCTCGAGCCGCGCCGGGGAGGACACCACGTAGTCGGTCTTTGCATAGCTGAAAAAGGCAATCAGCCCGGCAAGCGCCAGGGTCGCCATCTTGGCACCGAAATGCGATGGCCCAAAAAGCTGGCGGAGAAACCGCCCTGCGGATTGGGCGATCTTGACCGGCAACAGCCTGTCATTGGACCGTTTTTCGTCCAGAACCGGCCCCGCGACACAAGCCACCGCGTCGCACATTTCCACATCGGCCGCGGTGAAACCGTCTCCTCTCGGCCGCTCGAAACAGAGCGCCCCGACAAACGCGTCCCGCGCCTGCAACGGAATCGTCAGCACCGCGCCGACCCCGTGGCTGCGCGCCAGCTCGTCATGGGCGCGGGTCACGCGAAACTCCCAATCCTCCGGCGCCGGCCAGAGCACCACCGCGCGCTGGTCCGCCGCCTCGTCCATCGCCAGCGCAATATCCCGGATCAGGTCGGTGCGCCGCCCGAACGTAGAAGCGCTCGACACCGCTTTCACCCGCATCCCCCCGCGATGCAGGAACCCGATGCTCACGGTCTCGCAATCGAGGCGTCGGGCCAGGTCCGTCACAAGGGCGTTGCAGGCATCGTCGAAATCCGGATGTTCGAGCACCGTTGCGAGCATGTCGAAAGCCGCCGAGACCCGCTCGCGCAGCTCGCCATCCTGCGTTTCCTGCTCGCGCCGCAACAGAAGCTCGACCCAGGCCGCGCCCCACTGGAGTCGCCGAAACAGTTCCGCCGTCGGCGCCGCGCTGTCACCAACCGCCACGGCAACCGCCCCGAAAAGTTGTTCGAACACCACCAGCGGCCACGCCAGGATTCGCCCGTCATCCCCCTCGCCCACGACGACGCCGCTGCGTCGGCCGAGCGCCTGTTCGCCGGCGTCGAGCATTGCCTGTGACGGCGGCTGCCTGGCCGGCCAGGCACTCACCGGCGCGAACGGGCCAATGTCCGGAGCGTCTCCGACCAGCAGCACCCCCTGCGATCCGGCCGGCTGCTGCCGCATCAGCAATGCAAACCAGCTCTCGAGGAAATCATCGGTGCTTTCCGCCTGCTGGAACCGTGTCCACAGTGACTGGTCCAGCATGGAATAGCTGATCGGCGCATCCGAACTGGAGGAAGCTTCGTTGTCGGTCCGGTACAGTTCTGGAGACATCAATTCAGCCTTGTTCCGACAAAAAAAAGCAATAAATGCCGAAACATGGCGACGAGGAAATCCCTCGAACCTTAGCACCCAATTCCCGTTAGACACTCAAAATTTTTCCGGACTTCCTCCAGACCGGGTCTTTCGGACAAGCGGAAACACGAGATTTCGGGCGGTGGTATGGCGCTAATCAGCATGTGAAGGATCCATCCCTGTCCCTCGGAAATGCTCATCCCTCCCGCGCAATGTGGACCGTTCCGAGGCTTGGAAAACGGTTCATGATTGCACAGATGACCACGACCTCTTCGAGAGACATTGCGAAGGATGTGGCTTCTGCGTGCGTCACGGCAAGAGCCGCAGTTTTCTCCGCGGTGTGCTCACCATTTTGTCAACTCTGCAAGCTTGACCCTCCAGCGCAGGAAGGCCCGTACCTGCGCCGGTGTCGCTGTCGGTTGCGGTCCCGGTGAAGACCTGTTCATGCGGTGGAATGCTTGTCCGCCGCGCGCCTTTTGCAATGGAGTCGAATGCCTCTCTCACGCGCCTGTGGCCCCATGGCCTGTCGCACCGACATCGCCGGAATATCCCGACACTCGGGGACCCGGTCGAAATTGCGGCCCGCGCCGCCGAAAAAAATGATACTCCTTGGGGACCGTCCACGGCTCACAGGACCCAACACGGGAGCAAGACGATGATATCACGGCGATCCATGCTGGCCGGCGCTGCGGCGATGACCGGCGCATCTCTCGCGCCACGCGTCACGCTGTCGAGCGGAGCGCCGGCGGAGGTGCTCGAAGCGGCCCTGTCCGAAATGCAGATCGCGCCGGAGGGGTATCCGAAGACCGGGATCTGGTGCTATGGCGGCAGCGTCCCCGGCGCGGAGATCCGGGCACGGCAGGGCGACCGCCTGCAGCGCCGGTTGATCAACGCGCTTGACGAGCCGACATCGCTGCACTGGCACGGTATTCGCATCGACAACGCCATGGACGGCGTCCCCGGCGTGACCCAGGACGCCGTGCCGCCGGGCGGGGAGTTTCTGTATGAATTCGACCTGCCGGATGCCGGAACCTATTGGTACCACTCGCATAACAAGTCCTACGAACAGGTCGCCCGGGGGTTGCAGGGCGCCTTGATCGTCGAGGAGCCCGAGGGGCCGGACGTGGACCGGGAGGAAGTCCTTGTTCTGGACGATTTCCGTCTTGATCCGGAGACCGGCCAGATCGCCGATTTCGGCAACATGCATGATTTCAGTCACGGCGGACGGCTGGGGAATATCGCGGTCACAAATGGCATCTTCAACGCCTCGTTCTCCACACAACAGCATGAGCGGTTGCGGTTGCGGCTGCTGAACACGGCCAATGCGAGGGTCTTCGAGCTGCAGTTGCAGGGGCTCGACGGCTGGATCGTGGCGCTGGACGGGATGCCACTGGAGGTGCCGCGACCGGTTCCTGACACCCTGCGACTTGCCCCCGCGCAACGGGCCGACATCATCGTCGATGTGACTGCGGAAGATGGCGGCGAAGCGCATCTGGTCCGGCTCGATCGCGGCGACGCATTCAGCCACGTCCTGTTCACCGTCGAGGGCAAGGCGTCAGAAAACCGGCGTCCAACACCCGCGCCCCTGCCGCCGAATCCCGATATGGCGGTCACCGGTCTGGACGATGCCCTGCGCAGCACGCTTCAGATGGAAGGCGGCGCGATGCGTGGCTTTGGGTCGGCCCGGATGGACGGGCGCGAGGTCGGCTTCCGCGAGGCGGCGCAATCGATGAAGTTCTGGGCGATGAACGGCAATGTCGGCATGCCGGAAGACCCGCTGCTGATTGCCGATCGCGGCCAGACGGTGCGGGTGATGTTGCAGAATGACACGATGTTCCCGCATGCGATGCATCTGCACGGGCATCATTTCCGCGAGGTGCATGCGGATGGCACGCTCGGCCCGATGCGGGACACGCTGCTGATGTTTGGCGACGAAAAACGGGAAATCGCCTTCATGGCCCACAACCCCGGCGACTGGGTATTCCACTGCCACATGCTGACCCATGCCTATGCCGGCATGATGACCCGCATCAAGGTCCGGTCATGAAGTCAACCGCCCGCTATCCGCCGACAATTGCCCCGACGCCATAGGCCACCACCGCGCAGGCACCGCCGACCAGCACCGTCTCACCGACGCAGCGCAGCACGCTCTCCCGGGTCGACCACCATCGCAGAAGTCCCAACAGGACAAGCGCCGAAAATGTGGCCGCGAGGGAGCCGTAGAAAGTCGCGTCCGTCGGTTCGAACAGGAAATACGGCATCAGCGGGATCGACCCGAAGGTGAGAAAAGACACGAAGGTCATCAACCCGTCCAGCGCGGGCGAGCCATTGCGCATGTCCGGCATTTCCAGCTCGTAGCTCATCATCATATCGGCAACGATCTCCGGGCATCGAATCAACTCGCGGGACATATGCTCCGCGGCCCCGGCATCCAGCCCCCGCTCGACCAGCATCTGGACGATCTCGCGCCGCTCCTGCTCGGGATTGGTCTGCAACTCCTCCAGTTCGACCCGGCGTTGCGAGACATAGAGATCACGCTGCGACCGGGTCGACAGGAACTCGCCCAGCCCCATCGACACGGCATCGGCGAAGAGATTGGCCAGTCCGAAGACCAGCACCGCCAGCCCCCCGATCTGCGCCACGCCGTCGGCAGTGGCTCCTGCGAAACCGGCGACGATTGCGAATGTCGTGACGATGCCGTCATTGCCGCCATAGACGATCTGCTTCAGGTATTCCTGAATCTGCCCCAGGCCGTGTTCCTGCCGGCGGTGATCGCGCCAGTCGATTTTCAACACAATTCACCTCTGTTCATCGGTCGCTCTCTGGATGCTATCGCGAAACCCGGGGCGGCGCACGGACAGCCGGCTCCCAAGACGCCGGCCGGGGAGACATGCGCGCCGCCAAAGGAGTCTGCCTTGACGGAAGCCGCATCCGGTTTCACCGCCCAAGCGCGGAGGGCGGGCTTTTCCCCAGCCTGTTCCCGGATTACGGTCCAGCGACAAGGCCGGAGATTGCCGAATTGGACCAAGCTGTAGAATACCGCGTGACGGGTATGGATTGCCCATCCTGTGCCGCAAAGATCGAAAAGGCCGTGCGATCCGCGGGGATCGATAGGCTTCGGATCTCGACGGCCTCGCAGATCCTCTCGCTGGGTGTTTCGCGAGGCGATACGCGCCTGGCAGGTGTCGAGCGCGCCGTCACCGACGCCGGCTACCACCTCGACCGCCTCCCGACCGAAGCCGTGACCGAAAGCGCCGATGCCCGGCCACATCTCGCTGCCGGATACAGGCGCGCGCTCTGGATCGTCCTTGCCCTCAATCTGGGCTACGGGGTGATCGAAATGGTCGGCGGCTTCCTCGCGGGATCGCAGGCCTTGAAAGCGGACGCGCTCGACTTCCTTGGCGACGGCCTGATCACATTCCTGGGCGTTCTGGCGATTGGCTGGAGTTTGCTGTGGCGCGCGCGTTCGGCGCTCATTCAAGGCCTGTTCCTGGGAGGGCTCGGGGTGGCGGTGGTCGCGAGCACTTTCTGGCGCATATTCGCCCAGCAACCTGTCGAAGCCGACCTCATGGGCAGCTTCGCGCTCATCGCCCTTGGGGTAAATGTCGCGGCGGCGCTGGTTCTGGTGCCTCACCGTGCGGGGGATGCGAATGTCCGGGCTGTCTGGCTGTTTTCGCGCAATGATGCGATCGGCAACGCGGCGGTGGTTGTCGCGGCGGTCCTTGTTGCGCTGACAGAGACGGTCTGGCCCGACCTGATTGTCGCTTTCGCGATTGCCGGGCTGTTTCTCCATTCCTCGCTGGTGATCGTGCGCGATGCGCTTCGGGATATCGCATCCGAACGCTCTGCCGACTGAACGGTCAGAGACGCCTGGCTCAAGGCACATGGCCCCCGCTTACCCGTTGTTCCAGCGCATCCCACGCCCTTGCCCGGCGCCGCGTCCGGCCCGACCGAAATCGGCGGCCGTCAGGACACCGTCTCCGTTGCTGTCCAGGCGGTCGCGCCAGAGCCGCGCACCGGCGACGTATTCCCTCTGGCTGACGCGACCATCTCCATTCGTGTCGATCTGGGTCCGAAGGGCGCCCTGCGTTGAGCGCAATGTGCTGGCCTGACGCCCGCTATTGGATTTCGGGGTGATCCGGTCAAATTCAGCCGCGGAAAGACCCCCGTCGCCATTGCTGTCATAGGCCCGGAAGAGCGCGGCGCGGCCGGTCTCGATCTCGGTCAACGTCACCCTGCCATCATTGTTCGCGTCCCATCGCGCAAGGGCATTTCCCATGGGCACGAATTGCTGTGCCGGGGCGGACGTGCCCAAGAGGGCAAGGCTCATTGCAATCGGAAGTGCGAAGCGGATCATCAAATCCTCCAATACGTCAACGTCGCGCTATCCTGATACGCAGTTTGTGCCGATTTTCCGTCGGCTGCCAGCTTCATTTTCGCACTCGGGCACCGATTTGTCGCGTTGGACAGACATGTCAGCCGAATGAACGTCCGCCCGTCCATGCCTTTCGCCATTCGTCCTAGGCCCCGCAGCCTCGAAAAACCGAGATTTGCGGGTATCGACGGGCCCGTCGGACCCTCGCACCACCGCCCCGACCGTTTCAGCCCGCGGCCTTTTCCTCAAGCTCCAGCCACTCTTCTTCGGCTGCCGACAGGGCCTGCTGGCGTTCCACCAGCGCAGTGCTGGCCTTTTCGAACTTCGCGGGCTGCTTGGCGAAGAGATCCGGGTCCGAGAGGAATTGCTCCAGCTTGCCGATCTCCGCCTCCAGGCGCTCGATCTCCCCGGGCAGCGCCTCCAGCCGGTGTTTCTCCGTGAAGGTCAGGCCCGATGCGGGCTTCGCCTCCGCAGCCGGCACATCCGACGCCGACGCGCCCTGCTTCCCGGATCTGGGTTTTGCCGGCTTCGCGGCCTGCGATGTCTCCGCCCGCTGCGCCTGGTAATCGCTCCAGCCGCCGGCATAGATCATCGCCCGTCCGTCGCCCTCCATCGCCACGGTCGTCGTCGCGATCCGGTCGAGAAAATCCCGGTCGTGGCTGACAAGCAGCACGGTGCCGTCATAGTCGGAGATGAGTTCCTGCAGCAGGTCCAGCGTCTCGATATCAAGATCGTTGGTCGGCTCGTCGAGCACCAGCAGGTTCGCCGGACGCGCCAGGATCTTCGCCAGCAGCAGCCGCGCCTTCTCGCCACCAGACAGCGAATGGACGGGCGCGCGGGCCTGCGCCTCGGAAAAGAGGAAGTCCTTGAGATAGCCGACCACGTGTTTCGGTGTGCCGCGCACCATGACCTGGTCGCCGCCCCTGCCCTGCACGCGCAGCGCCTTGTCGCCGGTGAGGCTTTCCCAGAGCGTGGCATCCGGATTGAGCTGGGCGCGGGTCTGGTCGAACACGGCCAACTCCAGGTTGGTGCCAAGCCGGACCGTGCCGCTATCAGGCGCAATCTCGCCGGTGAGCAACTTCAGCAGCGTCGTCTTGCCAGCGCCATTGGGGCCGACAAATGCCACGCGCTCGCCACGCTGTATGCGCATGGAGAAGGGTTTCAGGATTGGCTTGTCGTCGTAAGCCTTGGTGATGTCCTTGACTTCAGCCACCAGCTTGCCGGAGGCCTTGCCCGTGTCGATGGCCAGATCGGCCGTCCCCTGCCGCCGGATCTGCGCCGAGCGTTCCGCCCTGAGCGCCCCGAGCGCCCGCACGCGCCCCTGATTGCGGGTCCGTCGCGCCGAAATCCCCTCGACCGCCCAACGCGCCTCCGCCTTGATCTTGCGGTCGAGCTTGTGGCGCGCCTCGTCTTCCTCGGCCCAGACCTTGTCGCGCCACTCCTCGAAACTGGTGAACCCATGCTCCTGCCGCCGCACGACACCGCGATCGAGCCAGAGCGTGGCGCGGGTCAGGCGGTTGAGGAAGGCGCGGTCATGCGAGATCAGGACGAAGGACGCGCGGGTCTCGGCGAGCTGTTCCTCGAGCCACTGGATGGCCTGGATGTCGAGATGGTTGGTCGGCTCGTCGAGCAGCATCAACTCCGGCGCCTCGGCCAGCAGCTTTGCCAGAGCCGCCCGCCGTCGCTCGCCGCCGGACGCGGTTTCGATGGGGCGGGAGAGATCGAGCTTGAGCCCTTCGCCCGCCATTTCCACCCGGTAGGCCTCGCCCTCGGGCAGCTCGGAGGTGGCGAAATCGCCCAGCGTCGCATGACCCGCCATTGTGGGGTCCTGTTCCATGTAACCGACATGGACACCCGGCGGAACGATCCGTTCGCCGGTATCGGGCTCGACCAGACCGGCCATGACCTTCATCAGGGTTGACTTGCCGGATCCATTGCGGCCGACCAGCGCCATGCGGTCGCCGGGCTGGACGGAGAGGCCGAGCTCGGAGAAGACGGGATTGCCGCCAAAGGTGAGCGAGATGTCGGAGAGCTGGAGAAGGGGTGCGCGTGCCATGAGCGCGAGCTAAGCCAGGGGGCGGGAAATATCAAGCGACGGTGTGGGATACCAAGGCCTGGCCGGCATTCTGCTTCGCGTCGTGACCCAAAGGCGGGACACCCTCGATCCTTGGTCCCGCATCAACCGGACGCCACCCCCCGCAGGAGCCGCTTGCGCGCAGGCGGGATGGCCCGGATCTCCAGTCCGGTGAAAACATGCAACGTGCCAAGGTCTCGGTCGACCACCGCATGGTCGCTGACCCAGCCTCCCATAAGCAGATATGTCCGCAGCAGCGGCGGCATGCCGGACATGGCCCGTTTCAGGTCCGGCTTGCGGCGCAACAAACCGGCAAACCGGAAGACATTCGGCGCCTTGACCCGTGGCAGCCACCGCTTGGGCGCAAGATGGCGCTCCTTGAGCAAGGCGAAGGCGTCCACATACTCCGCCGTTTCCGTGCCCGTGAAGGAGGAACAGCCGAACAGCATCTCGACCCCGGTTTCGTCGACATACCGTGTCATAGCCCCCCAGGCGACGCGCAGGATATCCGGGTCCGTCAGGTCGGGATGGACGCAAAAGCGGCCCATCTCGACCATCGGTCCGTCAAAGGCGTGCAAGGCCGACAGTTCGTAATACTGCGCCGAGTAACTCCGCCCGATCTCTGCGCCCGCCTTGAGCGGCAGGAGACGAAAGGTGCTGACAAGCCGGCCGCTCCGCGTCTCCTCCACCAATACATGGCGGCAGGTCGCATCATAGGCGTCCTCGTCCGACAGCTTTCCCCCCCGAAAACACAGCGACCGCAACGCAAGGACGGCCGCGATCTCGGCCTCGGTCTCCGCCTGGCGGGCCTGGTAGCGTCCGCGGCGCAGGTTCAGCATGCTCGGCTCCTTGCCTCGACTCGCGGCGTTTGCGTTCCGCCGCGGTCAGAAACTGGTTCCAAGCCGCCTGACATGCAAGCGAAGACGGAGTGATGACGACATTGCATCGGGCCGCTCCGCCCCGCTCTCATGAGAAAGGCCGCACCCAATACCGGGCACGGCCTTTCAAGGATCTGGCAAGCCCGGCGCCCACGTCCGGGCGCGCGATCAGTTTCCGCCCTGCGCGGAATTCGCCTTCTGGATTGCGGCCGCGCTGGCCGCCGTCAGTTCCACGATCTTGTCGAAGCCGGCGGTGAACCCTTTCAGCGACATTTTCAGGACGACCTCCTGATCCGGGGCCTGCAACGGCACGATCACCGCCTCGGCCGCATTGCCACGCTTGAAAGCAGCCACGGCATCCGGCGCAAAGGGGACCTGGGCAACGCAGAATTGCGGTGTGCAATAGTTGAACATGTGCTTGCTCTTGCGTCCGCCATCGACCGACAGCGTCAGTTGCTCGGAGAGCAGCGTCTGCAGCGGCGAGTAGAAGGTCGCAACGGCCGGGGCCGGCCCACCCTGCGGCAGGGCCACGATCTCGACCCGCACGGCCGGGTTGCCCTGATCGAGCAGCAGCTGGACCATCCGGCAGGGATCGGCCTCCAGCGTGGTGCGCAGGCATTCGATCTGCCAGTCATCGGCGACATCGGCCACATAGGGCTGGCCAAGCGCATCCGCCGCCTCCCCGGTGGCTGCTTCCTCGGTCGCCGCGGGCGCGGGTGCCTCTGTTTCCGATGCCGTGGCGTCGGGCGCTGCCGTCTCGGTCGTTGCGGCGTCCGCCTCGGGGGTCTGGGTGGCAGTCTCCTGCGCCACGGCCGGCAGAGCGGCGATCATGGCGGCCAGTGCCACGCAAGCAATACGGGAAGACGAAGGAATAATCATTTCTGGATGTCGCTTCTTTGCTCGAGGTTATCCTTGGCGGGTGGTTTAGCATGTGCAAACCCGGCTGTCAGCGATCAATGGCGCAGTCTTGCCGGATTGTGAGGGATGCGCGGAGCCTTGCCCGAAACCGTTCCCGGTCGTCAATTTCAAAAGAAACAAAAAGGGCCCATCAGGACCCTTTTTGCGGGGTGTTTTCCCCGCGATGCTTTTCGCATCGTTTGTTCTCCCTGTCGGACGGGCCGACTTGACGCGTGAGACGCTATGTCCAAGAAAAACATCCGTCAACAGTCAAAATCCCTTCCCCCCCGATTTTCATCATCAAATGAAAATATTCTTTGCCGAAAGGCTGTTGCGGCGCTGGAACATCATCCCGATGCGTGTATTTTCATCAGGATATTCTGGGTTTTGCCACGGTTGGAGCAGAAAATGAGCGCGATATTTGTTGGTGGCGGGGGCGAGGCCTATGCCACCCCACAGGAATTGATGCTGAAATACGCCAATCGGCACGGGCTGATCGCGGGCGCAACCGGGACCGGAAAAACGGTAACGCTGCAGATCCTGGCGGAGAGTTTCTCCAATGCCGGGGTCCCGGTTTTCCTTTCCGATGTGAAGGGGGACCTGAGCGGCATGGCAGCTTCGGGCTCCGCGGAAGCGCCGTTGCACGCCCCCTTCATGGAGCGCGCGGCGACGATCGGGCTGGACCTGACTTATGCCGCCTGTCCGGTCACCTTCTGGGATCTCTTTGGCGAGAAAGGGCACCCGGTGCGGACCACGGTCGAGGAGATGGGGCCGCTGCTGCTGTCGCGGCTGCTCGATCTGTCGGAGGTTCAGGAGGGGATCCTCAACATCGCCTTCCGCGTGGCGGATGAACAGGGGCTGGCCTTGCTCGACCTGTCGGATCTGCAGGCGCTTCTGGTCTGGGTCGGCGAGAACCGCAAGGCGCTCTCGCTGCGCTATGGCAACATTTCCACCGCCTCTGTCGGCGCGATCCAGCGCCGCCTGCTGATGCTGGAGAACGAGGGCGGCGACCGGCTCTTCGGCGAACCGGCGCTGGCGCTGGACGACATTTTCCTGACCGACGAGACCGGGCGGGGCCGGGTCAACATCCTTGCCGCCGACAAGCTCATGGCCGCGCCGCGCACCTATGCGACCTTCCTGCTCTGGCTCCTGAGCGAACTTTTCGAGACGCTTCCGGAGGTCGGCGATCCGGACAAGCCGAAGCTGGTCTTCTTCTTCGACGAGGCGCATCTGCTCTTCGAGGACGCCCCCAAGGCATTGGTGGACAAGGTCGAACAGGTCGCGCGCCTGATCCGGTCCAAGGGGGTCGGGGTCTATTTCGTCACCCAGAACCCGGCGGATGTGCCCGATGACATCCTCGGCCAGCTTGGCAACCGCATCCAGCACGCGCTGCGCGCCTTCACGGCCAAAGACCGGCGGGCGCTGAAGCAGGCCTCCGAGACCTATCGCGACAATCCCCGGTTCGACATCGAAGCCGCGATCCGAGAGGTCGGGACCGGCGAAGCGGTGACCTCGCTGCTGGTGAGGAAGGGCGCGCCGGGCGTGGCCGAGCGGACGCTCATCCGCCCCCCCTCCTCTCAACTCGGCCCGCTCGACGATGCCGCGCGCGCGGTGGTGATGGCCGCCTCCCCGGTGGCCGGGAAATACGACACGCTTCTGGATCGCCGCAGCGCTCAGGAGATCCTCGCGGCACGGGCGGAAGAGGCGGCGCGGGCGGCAGAAGAGGTCGAGGCCGATGAGGACGAGGCGCCGATGGCGGAGCGCGAGTATCGATCGGCGCGGCGCTATTCGGGCAGCCGTGTCGGACGGTCGAGTTCGAAGCCGAAGCGGCGGTCCTCGCGATCGGATTCCGTCGGCGAGACCTTTGCCAAGAGCTTCGCCCGGCAATTGGGAACGCAATCGGGCAAGGCGATCGTGCGCGGTGTGCTCGGCGGGCTGTTTCGCGGGCGGTGAGAGGTTGTTTCACTTCAGAGGCAAGTACGCGCGACAACAGCCGTGCCATTCAGCGCTCCGTTCAATCGCGCTCCGGCAATCGTGAGCTTCGACGGCCTTCCAAATGCGCAAATCCGGGTTAAGTCTTGGGGGCAACAGGATGGGAGAGCCGCATGAGTGACAAGGTGACAAAGACCGACCTCCAATGGCGCCAGACATTGGGCGATCTGGGGTACGAAGTGATGCGCAACCACGGCACGGAACGCCCGTTCACCCATGACGATTTCCCGGAGACCGCCGGCACCTTCCGCTGTGCCGGCTGCGGAGCGCCACTGTTCGAACAGAGCGACAAGTTCGATGCCGGCTGCGGCTGGCCGAGCTTCACGCGCCCGCTGGAGGATGAAGGGATTGGCGAGAGCCGGGACGCGCGGCACGGCATGGTCCGCACGGAGGTCCATTGCGCCCGCTGTGACGGCCATCTCGGCCATGTCTTCCCGGACGGCCCCGCGCCGACCGGTCTGCGATATTGCATCAACGGTGTGGCGCTCGATTTCAAACCGGATGGCGGCGCAGAGTAGCCCCGCGCCGCGTTTGGCTCAGAGTGTTGCATCCAGCGCGGCGAGCAGCTGATCGATCTCGGCCTTGCAAGTGTAATGCACGAAGCTGAGCCGCAGCACGCCCTTGTCGAGATCAACGCCAAGCGCCTGCAACGGCCGGACCGCGTAGAAATCGCCCCCCCCCGCCATGATCCCGTGGCCGGCGAGCTTGCGCGCCGCCTCTTCCGCATCGCGTCCCAGATCGACGGCGATGGTCGGCGCGCGACGATCCGCGTCGCGCGGACCGATCAGGCGCAGGTCGTTGCGGCCGGCAAGATAGTCGAGCAGCGGCTGCATCAGCGCCGCCTCATGCGCCCGCATCAGGTCGTGCACCCCTGCCCCGCGTTCCACCGCGCTGCCCTCGATGCCGTGATGGGCCGCCAGCAGGTCGATGTAATCCGCCATACCAGCCGAGGCCGCGACCTGCGCATGGTCCGGCCCGGCCGGAGTGAAGCGCTTGTAGAGCACCTCGCCATTGAAGAAATGCGCCTGATTGGGCAGCTCGAAACCGAGTTGGCGACGGATCACCATCACCCCCTGATGCGGACCGTAGGTCTTGTAGCTGGAGAAGAGATAGATATCCGCCCCGAGCGCGCCGACATCCGGCAGCCCGTGCGGCGCATAGGAGACGCCGTCCACGCAGGTGAAGGCGCCGGCGGCATGGGCGGCGGCGGTGATGGAGGCGACATCGTTGATCTCGGCCACGACATTGGAGCAATGCGGGAAGCAGACCAGCCGCACCTTGCCATCTTCCAGCAGCGGCCCGAGTGCTTCGGTGTCCAGCGATCCGGTCTCCGGATCGATCCGCCATTCGCGCACCTCGATCCCCTCCTCGGCCAGCCGCCGCCAGGGTCCGGAATTGGCCTCGTGATCCTGGTTGGTGACCACGATCGCCTCGCCCGGGGTCAGCCAGCAACGGACCGCATTGGCCAGCACGAATGTGTTTTGCGAGGACGAGGGGCCAAAGGAGAGCTCATCCGTCTCCACACCGAGGATCGCCGCGAGCCGTTCCCTCGCCTCGTCCATCTCGGCACCACCGGCCTCGGACACCGCGTATGGGGCATAGGGCTGAACCTTGCGTTCGCGGTAAAAGCGCGTGAGCCGATCGATCACGGGGCCGCATGTATAGGAGCCGCCGGCATTCTCGAAAAAGGCCTGACCTTGCAGCGACGGTTCGGAGAAGGCTGGGAAATTCGAGCGCACGAAGTCGATATCGAGCATGGGTCCTCCAAGGGAAAACGGCCGCGGCCAGTGGAAGCCGCGGCCGCGAGATTAGCTGTCACTCCGGGAAGGGCAAGCGTTCCGGCGAGCTTTTCGGGGTCACGCCCAGAGCCAAAGAGACGCAGTGCGCTGGCGCCCGCTGACGAAAGGCGCCCGCTCGGCAGGCCGTCCCCCTCCGTCTCGCCCGGCACTTGCCGTGACGCCCCCCCAGATCATGACGTGGCTCCCGTAGATGTGAGCATTCGCTGGAATTTGGACCAGCTTCATGTTACGTAACGTCACTGTTTCGTCAATTTTCCCAACAATTGGTAGACCGCTATGCTTCTCAGGCTCGTTGACAAGGACTCCTTTGACTACACCGAAGCAAATCACGATGTGATCCTGGAGAAAGACAGCGCCTGCGTGCCGCTTATCGGGGATCTCGTGAAAGACGGCCACAGTCTGAGCGCCTACAAGATCTATCGCGTCGAAAGCCGGCTCTTCCGATCCAAGCCCGTGAAGAATGGCGACGCAACGGATTTCTCCTGCGTCTATCTTCTGGTCTCGGAAATGTCGCAAGCCTGACCGCGCCGCACCGTACCAGCCGAGAGCGCCCGCCCTGTCGAGAGGCGCGTCGGTGATGTCGCGGGCCCGGCGTCGGGCCCGCGTAAAGGCTCATTGCTGTCAGACCGTCACATCGACCACGACACGACCACGGACCTGGCCCTTGAGGATGTCTGCCCCGAGTTTCGGCAGATCGCCAAGCCCAGCATCGACGATCATGCCCTCGAGTTTCTCCATCGGCAGGTCGGAGGCGATCCGCTGCCAGGCCACGAGTCGGTTCTCATAGGGTTGCATCACGGAATCGATCCCCAGAAGGTTCACACCGCGCAGCAGGAAGGGTACCACCGTTGCCGGCAGTTGCGCCCCGCCGGCGAGGCCGACCGCGGCCACCGAGCCGCCGTATTTCATCTGCCCCAACACGCGCGCCAGCATGGCACCGCCAACTGCGTCCACGCAACCGGCCCAGGTTTCCTTCTCCAGCGGACGTTTCACCGTCTCGGCAAGCTCGTCCCGGGTGATCAGCTTGGAGGCGCCCAGATTGGCAAGATATTGCGACTGCTCCGGCCGCCCGGTCACCGCCGCCACGTCATAGCCGAGATTGGCGAGGATCGCCGTGGCCACCGAGCCCACGCCACCCGAGGCACCGGTGACGAGAACCTCGCCCTTCTCCGGCGTCAGCCCATGCGCTTCCAGCGCCATCACCGCCAGCATCGAGGTGAAACCGGCCGTACCAACCGCCATCGCCTGTTTCGTGCTCAGCCCTTCCGGCAGCGGCACCAGCCAGTCCGCATTCACCCGCGCCTTCTCGGCATAGCCGCCCCAATAGGCCTCGCCCACGCGCCAGCCGGTCAGCACGACCTTGTCGCCCGGCTTGTAGCGGTCATCATCGCTGGTCTCGACGATGCCGGCGAAATCAATGCCCGGCACATGCGGATAGGTACGCACCAAGCCGCCGCCCGGACCGACACAAAGCCCGTCCTTGTAGTTCACCGTCGAAAACTCGACCGCGACCGTCACATTGCCCTCGGGCAGACGACTCTCGTCGATATCCTGCACCCCGGCTGAGGTCTTGCCGTCCTCGCCCTTCTCCACGATCAAAGCACGCATGGTGGCACACTCCTTGCTGCGGTGCCGTCAACGCGGCACGTCTTCTGAGAAACAATTCCGAAGGGAACACACCGATTCCCCGTTCACGCAGTCGATAGCCTAGCATGGCAAAAAATCGCGCGTGACCCGTCCCAAACTTCAATACGTCACAGAAACCGATTTCAATCGATTTTGCTACATAGCGGATTTGCGCCCCGACCTCGGCAGCACCGATGTCCGGCGCGCCGTCAGCCGCTGCCGATCAGGATGCCGGCCGCCAGCACCAACCCGCCGCCGAGAACGACCTGCATCGCCGCGCGCCAGAAGGGCGTCTGCATGAAGCGTTGCTGGATCCAGGCAATGGACCAAAGCTCGATGAAGACAACGATCATGGCGATGATGGTCGCGGTCCAGAAATCCGGGATCAGATAGGGCAGCGCGTGGCCCAGGCCGCCGATCGTCGTCATCACGCCCGATGCAATGCCGCGCTTGACCGGAGAGCCGCGCCCCGAGAGTGCGCCGTCATCGGAGGCCGCTTCCGTGAAACCCATCGAGATCCCTGCCCCCACGGAGGCTGCAAGCCCGACGAGGAAGGTGTTCCAGGTGTCGCCGGTGGCGAAAGCGGCCGCAAAGATCGGCGCGAGGGTCGAAACCGAGCCATCCATGAGCCCCGCCAGACCCGGCTGCACCCAGGTCAGGATGAATTGCCTCCGTTCCTGGTGATCCTCCTCGGCCAGCGCCTCTTCGGTCAGGTGCATTTCGGCCAGTTCACCGGCCTTGCGTTCATGCCCGGCCTCCGCGGCCGCGAGATCTCCCAGCAGCCGGCGCGTCTCGACATCTCCGACCCGTGCGGCGGCCGTCTCGTAGAAGTTGCGCGACTCGTATTCCATCTCGGCCACGATTTCCCGCACCCGGGACATCGGCAGCTGTTCCAGCAGCCATTCCGGTTTGCGCTCGTAGAACCCGGCCACATGGGCGCGGCGAATGAGCGGAATCGAGGGGCCGAAACGGATCCGGTAGAGCGCGATCAGGCTCTGCCGGTGCCGGTCTTCCTCGGCCGCCATGTCCATGAAGAGAGCCGCACTGGCCGGAAAATCCTTCTGAAGCCGGGTGGCGAAGTTGCGATAGATCCGTCCGTCATCCTCTTCCGAGGAGATCGCCAAAGCCAGAATCTCCTGTTCCGTCAGATCCTTGAAGTGCATCTTTGACGTAAAAAGGGAAGTCATGCCGTCGCCCCGAAAGCTGTTTCTCTGCTGCATCTACACCGCGCGCGCCGTTCAGGCAAATGCTGCGGAATACGGCTTGAAACAGCCGCCCACAGCGCCTAAATTCACTGTGTTCCTTCGGGAAATATGGCGATAAACGCGCTCGTAATAAACGGCTCGGACCCGGGGGCGGTACCCGGCGGCTCCACCAAACATCCCTTATTGGGGGATCATGGGGCCGAAATAGGATCGACGGACGTCTAAAGGGGTTAGCTTTTGCTCGGTGAGGTACCACCGATATCGGTCCGTTAAGCATAATTGCCAATAACAATCATGCTCCGGTGGCAGTCGCTGCGTAATGCAGTGATTTCTATCGAAATCTAAGCCCAGTCCTCTAGCAAGGGCTGGCGGGGTTCGCAGGTACCTGGCAACAGAAACCTGCACCTTTCCCCCGCATATCCCTGATCTGACTGGCCCTTTTGGCCTTCGGGTGCGCTGTCCTCCCCGCCACCTGTTGCCTCGGCACCCTTCTGCAGAAGCGCCGTGCGCCGCATCGGCTTCAACACCCGTAGATCCGTGCCCTCGCCCGGGTTGACGCTCGTGGCCATGGCCGAGGAAAAAACGGACACGAAGATCACGGCTCGCCCCCCCCGTCGAGGGGGACACCTCTCGCTGGAGCCCCCCCTTTCGCGCCGGCCTCGCCCTAGCGGTATCTGTCGGCGAGAAATCGCACGAAGAGCAGGGTCAGGTTCTCCCGCCGCGACTGGTCCGGCCAGACGGCATGCAGGCCAAGCGGGCGCAGGCCCCAATCCGGCAGGAGCCGCACGAAGGCGCCGGTGGCCTCGCCCCGCGCCGCAAGGTAGGACGGCAGGATCGTCAGGCCGAGATTCAGCCGCGTGAAATGGTAGAGCGCCTCTGCGCTGTCCACCTGCAACTGCGACTGCCCGAGCACCTTCACGCTGCTGCCCTCAGGCGAAAAAAAGTCTTCCGTGTCAGGCCGATGCGCAAATCCGATCCAGTCCCAGGCTTCAAGATCCGTAGGGTGCTCCGGGCGCGGGCGCGAAGCGGCATAGTCAGCCCCGGCCACCAGAACCCGTTCCATGTCGCCCAGCTTGCGTGACATCATCGAACTGTCCTGAAGCCAGCCAGCGCGGATATTCACGTCGAACCCGTCCGAAAGAAGATCCACACGATAATCCGTGTAGGAGACCGACAGCGCCACATGCGGGTGCAGCCGGATGAACTCGGCAATCGCCGTCGAGAGGCCGGAACCAGCCATGAACGCCGGCACCGAGACCCGCAACGCGCCCGCCGGTTCCAGCGAGAGCGCGTTGAGTTCGTTCAGCCCGGTTTCGGCGCTGCGCAGCATGTCGCTGACCCTGGAATAGAAGACCCGGCCTTCGCTGGTCAGGGCGATCTTGCGCGTCGTGCGGTAGAGCAGCGTGGCGCCGAGATGCGCTTCGAGATCGGAGACCGTCTCGCTGACCCGCGACGGCGAGAGCCCGATCTCCCGCGCCGCGGCCCGGAAAGAGCTCGCATCCACAACCCGCGCAAAAACAGCCATATGCCTGAGATGGTCGATCATTGTTCCGCCCTGCCGAACTATGACTTCTGATAACACCGGATACCCCGTGGAATAAAGACCGTTTAGCGTCCGTTGCAACAGATCAAGGAGCGACGGCATGGAAAAACATGCGCAATTCGAAACCGAGCGAGCGCAGCGCCATATGTCCGCGCTCTGCCACCATTTCGGCCGAAAGGTCCCGGTCCATCTCGGCGAGAGCACGGGCCGGATCGAGCTGCCTTTCGGGGAGTGCATCCTGTCGGCGGATGCGGCGCGCCTGTGGCTCGAGGTCACGGCCGAAACCGCAGAGGAACTGGAGCGGGCGGTCAAGGTGATCTCCGACCATCTCGAACGGTTCGCTTTTCGCGAGGCCCCGGAGCTCGACTGGCATCCGGCTTCCCCTGCCCTGGACGCGACATGACCGCCGGGCAAGCGCTGCTCCCGACCCCGAGATTTTTTCCGAAACCCGACCTGAGGATCCCCACGATGCGAAACCTTCTCGCAACAACAACGCTGGCCCTGAGCCTGCTGCCCCTCGTTGTCCTGGCCGACACGCCATTCGACTACGAGGCAACCAAGGCGCACTACAGCACCCGCGACTTCGTCTACGAGCCGTTGCCCGCGCAGGGCTACGGGTTCTACAAGATCGCGGAGAACGCCTGGTTCGTCTATGACGACTTTGAAAACATGGTGTTTTTCGAAACTGACGATGGCGTCGTCGTGGTCGACCCGAAGCCGGATGTCTCGCCCTTCGTGCTCGACGTGATCCCGCAGGTGACGGACAAGCCGATCACCCATGTGGTCTATTCCCACCACCATCGCGACCACAGCCAGGGCGCGCATCTCTTCCCCGAGGAGGCCATTCTGATCGCCTCGAAGGAGACTGCGGATTTGCTGGCCCTTGCCGGGGATCCCAAGCGCCCCATGCCGGATGTGGTCTTCGACACGGATTACGTGCTGGAAACCGGTGGGTTGCGACTGGAGATGCACGATCTGGAGCGGAACTGGCACTCTCAGAGCGACATGCTGATCTGGGCGCCGGAACAGAAGATCCTCTGGGCGATCGACATGTTCCACCCCGATGCCGCGCCGTGGATCCATTTCGGCGAGAGCACCGATCCGTGGTTTGCCTTCGGCCTGCCCGACCGTCTGCTGGCGGAGTATGATTTCAACTTCGTCATCACCGGGCATGAGCGTATCGTCGGCACGCCCGAGCATATGGAGCTCTACAGCAGCTTCATCAAGGACATGAAACAGACCATCGGCGGCATCGTCCAGAGCGACTGGTATCATACCGAGATGGCCGAGGTCGCGACCCGCTATGACGAGTCGGCCGCGCATTACATCTACAAGGCAGGCATCATGACCGCGTCCAATGCCTGCGCCGAACAGATGATCGAGAAATGGGACGGCACCTTGCGCAACGCGCCGCTGAACATGGTCGAGAATTGCCAGACCATGTTCATGCACCAGATCGTTCTGGATCCGTGAAAACAAGAAAAGGGAGTGAAGCCAATGGGAAACGCGCTTGAAAATGTCCGCAATCTCTATCTGGACGGAATCGCGGGCGGCAATGCCCGCGAGGCGGTTCTGAAATATACCGGCCATCGCTACACGCAACACTCGACGGGCGTGGGCGACGGCGCGGAGGGCTTCCTCGCCTTCTTCGAGCCCTTCGTGGAGCGCAATCCGACGCGCGAGATCGAGATCGTCCGCAGCTTTCAGGACGGGCCCTGGGTCTTCTGCAACGCCTATCAGGACCTCAATGACGGTGCTGCCCGCTGGGTCACCACGGACATGTTCTACACCGATGCGGAGGGCAAGATCCTGGAGCATTGGGACACCATCGCCTCCTTCGTCGCCGAGACAGCCTCGGGCGAGGACATGGTGCGCGGCGCGACCGAGATCGACCTCACCGCCGACACCGAGGCCAGCAAGGCGCTGGTGTTGGAATATACCAAGCAGGTGCTGCAACAGGGCGACCGCGACAAGCTCGCGGCGTTCGTTGCCGGCGACCTGATCCAGCGCGCGCCCGGGATCGGCCCCGGCCGCGACGGGCTGGCAGACTGGCTCGCCTCAGAGGCAGCGGGCCGCTACGATATGCTCTTCAAGCTGATCGGCGCAGGCGATTTCGTCGTCACCTATGGCAAGCGCCATGCGGGCGGCAAGGACATCGCCGTCTTCGACATCTACCGGGTCTCGGGCGGTCGGATCGCCGAGCATTGGGAGAATGCAGAGGAGATCTCCCCGCGCGAAAACTGGGGCAATTCCGGCAAGTTCTGAACCCCGCCCCGACCCGGCTCAACACCACATGCAACAGCAAACCACGCCGGAGGGACACTGACCGTTCCCCGGCGCAAGCGAAGGGAACGACATCATGACCATAGCCGTCACCGCCGCCTCCGGACAGCTCGGAGCCGCCATCGCCCGCGCGCTGGTCGCGCTAGACTCCGGCGCTCCCGTCATCGGCCTCGCCCGCTCTCCAGAGAAAGCCGCCGGGCTGGGGATCGAGATCCGTCCCGGCGATTATGACGATCCGGACCAACTCCGCGCCTCGCTGGACGGGGTAGACCGGCTGCTGCTCGTCTCCGGCATGGCCGCGCCGGATGTCCGGATCGGCCAGCATCGCAACGTGATCAACGCCGCCAGGGAAGCCGGCGTGAAGAAGATCGTCTACACCTCTGTGCAGGGCGCCGAGAGCGGCACCAGCTTCTCGCCGATCATCCAGAGCAACCGCCAGACCGAGGCCGATATCCGCGAAAGCGGGCTGGACTGGGCGGTCGGCCGCAACGGGATCTATATCGAACCGGATGTGGACTATCTCGAGAGCTACAAGAAACTCGGCGCGATCATGAACTCCGCCGGCACGGGCCGCTGCGGCTATACCAGCCGCCCCGAGCTTGGGATCGCCTATGCCCACATGCTGACCGAGGCGAAACATGACGGCCAGACCTATTTGCTGCATGGCGAACCGCTGACCCAGACCGAGCTGGTCGGCTATCTCAACCGCACCTTCGGCACCGATCTGACCTATCGCGCGATGGCGCAGGACGCGTTCCTGGGTTTCGAGATCTCCGAACTTGGGGAGTTCCTCGGCACGGTGATCGCGGGGATATACCAGGGCATCCATGATGGCGCGCTCGACCAGCCCAGCGATTTCGAAGCCGCGGCCGGACGGCCGCATCAGAGCTGGGACGACTACTTCTCGGCGCTCGCCTGAGGCTCGAATTACGGACATCTTTTCGCGGCGGCTTGCGAACAGAGCCGCCGTTCGCTGCGGCCACAAAACGCTCCAGCGGTAGCCGTGCCCGCGCCGGACCGTGGGTTGGCGCGGCAACGCCGGAGGTCTGCACTTAATCCCAGCCAGGTCCGAGAAAGATCAGAGCGTTGCGCGCGGGTGGAAAAGCGCCAGACCGCCGGGACGTTCCGGCGCGGGCACGGCGGCGTCGCCTGGTTCCGTGCCCTTCAGCGCTCCGCTCCAACGTCCCCTGCCGGCTCAAGGCGACAGGCCGTGCCGCAAAACAGTCGGTAGTCCCGCCAGCCTCACGCGGAGGGGCGCCTACATCACGTTCCCCTTTTCTCAGGTCGCAACGTGGGACACGTCCCGATCCGGTGAGTAGATGTCGAGGATGTTCCAATGCCCCGTTGTCGGCGTCGGGTTGTTGATCATCGGCACATCCAGCACAGTTGGCCGCCCGCTGGCTATGGCCGCCCGCAGCGCCGGCAACAGCGCGTCGGCGGAGCTGATCCGCACCCCCTCTGCCCCATACGCCCGAGCGATCTCCGCATAGCCCGGCCCGTTGGTCGGCGCTTCGGCCGAGCCGGGGAAGGACGCGCCATAGGTGCTGCCGTAATGCGCTTTCATCAACCCCGCGATGGTGCCGAAAGCGTTGTTGTTCATCACCAGCCATACGATGGCGAGATCCAGCTCAACCGCTGTGGAGAGCATTGCCGGGTTCTGGCCGAAGCCGCCATCGCCGACGAGGCTGAGCACGACGCGGTCAGGGGCGGCGAGCTTGGCACCGATGGCGCCCGGCGGGCCGAAACCCATCGTGGCGAAGCCGCCGGGAGTCAGGATCGAGCCCGGCGTCAGGATGTCGAATTGCTGGCCGACGCCGTTCTTGTTCCAGCCGACATCGGTGGTGATGATCGCGTCTTCCGGCAGGGCCGCGCGGGTGTCCGCGAGGATCCGTTCGGGCATCATCGGGAAGGCAGAGGAGGTCGCCATCTCGCGGTTACTCTCCTTGAAGCCCGCACGGAATTCAGAAATCTTCTCCGTGACTTCCGGCCGCTTGAACCCGTCCGGATAGAGCTCTTTCGCCACCCGCGTCAGCACCTTCAACGCGGCCTTCGCATCGGCCACCGCGCCGATTTCCGTCGGGTAATTGCGGCCGATCTCGGAGGGTTCGATATCGATATGGATGACCTTGGTCTTGTCGGTCTCGCCGCCGATATTGAACGTGTAGCCCGGATACCAGGAGGAGCAATCCGCCTCCTTGAACCGCGTGCCGATGGCGAAGATGTAATCCGCATCGAGGCAGGCCTGGTTGGTCAGCGAGGTGCCCCAGAAGCCGGTCATGCCGAGAACCAGCGGGTGATCGTCGCGCAAAAGCCCCTTGCCCATCAGCGAATGCGCCACCGGGATCTGCATATGGTCGACAAATTCCCGCAGCTCCTCTGACGCCTTCGCCAGCAGGATGCCGCCGCCGGCATAGATCACCGGGCTTTCCGCTTTCGCCAGTCGTTCGACGATCGCGCGCGCCGTCTCGTCGTCAATCGAGGGCTTGACCAGGGCGCGGGTATTCTCCTTGAGCCGATCGAATGTGTGCGACGGGATCACCTGTGAGAACACATCCATCGGCACGTTGACCAGAACCGGCCCCGGCTGACCGCTCTCGGCAAGGTGGAAGGCCTTCTCCAGCACATCCGCCATCAGGTCCGCACGGTCCACGCGCCAGGCGCGTTTCACGAAGGGGCGGTAGATCTCGTATTGCTGCGCATCGCCGTGGAGATTGACTTCCTGATGCGGGTGCTTGCCGTAGTAATGGGTCGGGATGTCGCCGGCGATCACAACCATCGGGATGCAGTCCAGCGCCGCGTTGGCGACACCGGTCGCGCAATTGGTCAGGCCCGGCGAGAGATGCGACAGCACGACAGACGCCCTGCCCTGCACGCGGGCATAGGCATCGGCGGCATGCGAAGCGATCTGCTCGTGGCGCACGGTCACGAAATCGATCGGGCTCTTCTCCAGCGCCGCAAGCACCGAGATATTCGTATGCCCGCAGAGCCCGAAGACATGTTTGACGTCGCGCCGCTCAAGGAAGTCGACGATATGTTCGGCAACGGTCTTCTCGGTCATCATCCAACCTCCCGGCCATAGAACTCCCCGAACAGCTCTTCCTCGGAAGGCCGGTCTTCCGGAATCGGGCGGCTGACCCAAGTGTAGTTCATCATCTGTTTCATGGTGACATTCTCATTGGTGATATTGCCGCCCCAGATCCCGCAACCGAGACTTGAGGTCATCGGCATCCCGTTGGTCCAGGCGCCGGCATTGGCCTTGCTCTGCGGCTGGCGCACCATCATCCGGCTCACGGGGGCCACGCGGGCGAGCGCATCGATATGCGCGTCATCATTGCTGTAGATGCCGCAGGAATGGCCCTTGCCGCCGGTATTGTAGATCTGGCGAACGGTCTCCAGCGCATCCTCAAAACCTGCGAAATGGTAAAGCGCCATGACCGTGGTCAGCTTCTCTTTCGAGAACTTGTACGATGGTCCGATCTGCCCCTGGTTCTCGACCATGAGGAACTTGCGGTCCTCGGGAATGGTGAACCCGGCCACATCCGCTGTCTGCTGCGGCGGGCAGGCGATGGTTGGGAAGGTGCGGTTTCCCTTCTCGTCCCACATCGCGGCCTCTAACTTCGCCTTTTCCTCGTCATTGCAGAGATAACCGCCCTCGGCCTCCAACGCCTTGACCATCTTGTCGTAGATCGAGCGCTGGATGATGATGTTGCCATCCGCCGAACAGCCCGACCCGTAATCCGAGGTCTTGGAGATCCGCGTATTCTCCGCCGCGATCTCGATATCCGCTGTCTCGTCGATGACAATCGAGCTGTTGCCCGCGCCGACGCCGTAAGCCGGTTTGCCCGAGGAATAGGCCGCCCGGACCATCGGCTTGCCGCCGGTGGCCAGCGTCAGATCACAGATCTCCATCAGGTGTTGCGTGAGCGGGATCGAGGGCTGGCGGATCGATTGGAAAAGATCGTCCGGTGCCCCCACGGCGCGACAGGCTGCCCGCATGACCTCGACCATCTCATAGGTCGTGCCAGCCGTGCGCGGATGCGGTGAGAAGATCACCGCATTGCGCGCATTGGCAGCGGAGACGCCGGTGACCGGCGGAGTCATCGCCGGGTTTGTCATCGGGATCAGCGAGGCGATGACCCCCGCGGGCTTGGCGTATTTCACCAGCCCCTTCGCCTCGTCCACTTCGACAATCCCGGTCGAAGGCGTGCGCAGCACGTCGCGCAGCACCATGTGGATCTTGAATCGCTTGGCGGGGCGGCGCGCACGGTCTCCGATGCCGCTCTCGTCCACGCCTTGATGGGCGAGGCGCGTGAAGGTCGCCTCATTGCCGGCATACCAGGCGATCGCCTGGGCGAGCCGGTCGAGATCCGCCTGGCTCCAGTCTTCGATACGCGCCATCGCAACGCGGGCGCGCTCCAGCATCTCGGCGGCCAGGGCGCGTTCTTCTTCAGTGAGCTCTTTGGCCATGGTTTTCCTCTTGTCCTTGAATGGCAGCCATGTCGGGCATGCGGCGGTGGGACCGCGCGTCGCCGAAGGTCTTCTTGGCATGTTGCAGGCAGCGTCGGGCGTGTTCTTCGTAGCCAAGCTCGGCCACGCGCGACTGGTTGGGCAGCTCGATGGAGTAATCCACCGGCGGCATGCGTTCGATGATCCCGGCGAAATCGATCCAGCCCTCGCCCGGATAGAGCCGCGCGTCGCGGGCAAGCTGGATCATGCCCTCGCGCGTGTCGGCAATGCCCGGCAGGCAGTCCGAAATATGCAGGAAGTGGAACAGCTCGCCCGGCACATGTAGCAGCTCGCCAATATCGACGCGGGAGAGGTGCAGGTAGAGCGTGTCCACGAGGATGCCCGCGTTCGGCTTGTCGGCGGCACGCACGATGTCCAGTGCCTCGTCCAATGTGCGCAGGCGCGAAAAGGACGGGAATTCGAGATCGACGGTCAGCCCATAGGGCTCGGCCAACTCGCAGGTCTCGGCATAGCAATCGACAAGGAAGTTGCGGTCGTCGCGCGTGTTGGTCCAGGCGGACATGATGATCCGCTTTGCGTTCAGCTCGCCGCCCAGCTCCAGCGCAGGCTCGAAGCTGCGCGGGTCGCAATCCTCGGTGATCCGCGCCAGCTCGACATCGAGCACCTCGAGGCCCGTCGTGTCCAGCGCCGTCTTCGTGGCCTGGATCTGGGCCTTCGAGACCGGCGACTGGATAAATTCGCCGGCGACATTCATCGGGATGAATCGCGGGCTGACCGCATCATAGCCCGCCCGCGCGGCGATATAGACCAGCTCCGGCGCAGTGGCGTTTATCAACGTCAGATGCGCCAGCGAATAGAGCGAACGGTGCGCCACACTCTCCTCCAGAGTTTTCATGGATCTCTCCTCCTGCCAGCACTCAAGATGGAATGCTCATTCATTTGCAAAAATATCTGATATTTTGGAAATTATCAAGCCGTTCTGTCTCCGCTGTGACCGGCTAAAAACCGTCGATCATAGCGGTTGCACGCTAACCACCAATTGCCACGCCAGCCGGCGACCGGCTCTCGAAAATTGTCCTTTTTTTAATGTGGTTACCGGCCAATCCGAACAGGCTTCGGCGGACCCGGCAGGGCCGGTCCATCAGGTTTTAAACCGAACCTGCCGAAGGTTATTCTGCTTGAGGGGCATATCTCGGCAGGTAGTCCGGCGGCATCGGCCCCTTGTTGCGCCCGCCCTGTTGCATCTGTTCCCACCCATGGGCCAGCACGCCGACCGAGCGCGAAAGACAAAAGAGTCCGCGCGCAAGCGGGGGGGGGAAGCCCAGCTCGCAGAAGATGACAGCGGTCGAGCCGTCGATATTCATCGCGATGGGCTGGCCGCCGCGCTGGCGGGCCAGCTCCGCCTGCACCTCCTCGCCAATCCCGGCAAAGCGTCCCGAGACCGTTCCCTCGGCGGCAGCATCGCGGACAAGCGCCATCAGGCGGGGCGCGCGCGGGTCGTTGGGCTTGTGGAAGCGGTGGCCATAGCCGGAGACGATCTTGCCATATCGGGCGCGCCAGGCATCGAGCCCGTCGCGCACGGCGTCCTGCAAGCGCGCGCCCTCATCCATCCGCGCAGCAATATCATAGAACAGCTCCGCGCATTGCTCCCCTGCCCCGCCATGCACATCGCCCAGCATGTTCACGCCCGTCGCCATCACGTTGTTGAGCCCCACGCCGCAGGTCGCGGCCATCCGCGCGGCGGCTATGGAGGGCGCTTGCGGTCCGTGGTCAACACCGGCCACGAGGGCGGCCTCGAAGAGCCGGGCCTGCGGCGCGGTCGGAATCTCGCCCAGCACCATCATCCAGATCATCTGCGGGAAGCTGACAGTGCCGATCAGCTCCTCGACAGGCGTGCCGCGAAAGGCGATGCGGCCGGGGGCCATGTCGATGATGGAGGTGCGCCACCAGTCGCGGATGGCGGCTGCGTCAACTGTCTCGGTCATGGGTTTTCTCCGTCGAGCATGGCGTCGAGCGAGGCGGCCATGCGGGTCGTGTCCGGGGCCTGCCCGGTGATGAGTTCGAAGGCCTCGACCGCCTGGTAGAGGGCCATCCGGGTCCCCGCCAGCGCCGGCATGCCGCGCGCACGGGCGCTGCGCAACAGCTCGGTCTCGCGCGGGAAATAGACGATATCGGCGATCCAGGCGCTGGCGGGCAGGCGCGCGGGGTCAAGCGCCATGCCGGGATGGTTTTCCATGCCGACAGGGGTCGCGTTGACCATCCCGTCGAGCGTGTCCAGTGCGACTTTCTGCACCGTCTCATGCGGTGTGATCGGGATAGAGGGATAGGCGCGCAAGAGCCGGCGCGCGACCTCCTCTGCCTTGCCCGGCACCGGGTCGAGCACGTCCAGCCTCTTCACCCCAAGCCCGAGCAGCGCCATGCCCACGGCCGGCCCGGCCCCGCCCGCGCCGAGCAGCAACACGTGGCGACGGGCCCAACCGGCCCCGCCCGCCTCGAAGGCGCGCTGGAATCCCGGCAGGTCGGTGTTGTGGGCAATGCGCCGATTGTCCCGGAACAGCACCGTGTTGGAAGCGCCGATGGCGCGGGCCATGAGCGAGACCTCGTCGACCCAGCCCAGCACGGCAGTCTTGAAAGGATGGGTGACATTGACCCCGGCATAGCCCTCGGCCTCGGCGAAACGGATCATCTCTAGCAGGGTCTTGTGGGACCAGGGCGGCATGGCGGTGTCGAAGCGCTCATAGCTGTAGTCCAGCCCGAGCGCGCGCCCCTCCTGTTCATGCATGGCCGGCGTCAACGAGGCACCAATCCCGTGACCGATCAACGCTGCCTTCATGCCATCTCCTCCGCCACATGTTGCAGATGCTGGGCCTGCGCGGCCAGCCGGATCGCGGCATTTCGGGCGCCATAGCCCTGATAGCCGCCCCTGCGTTGTACGATCTCGAAAAAGAAGCCGTTGAAGATCGGCTGCGAATAGATCTGGAAATACTCGCCCTTCCCGTCGCGATCATAGAGGATATTGCCCGCCCGGAGCCGATCGATCAACGCATCTTCCAGCCCGAAACTCCCGTGCAGGTCGTCATGGTAATTCGGCGAGATTGCCAGCCGCGGGAAACCCGCCGCCTCCAGCAGGGCCGAGGTCTCGAAGATGTCATCGGTCAGCAGTGCAATATGCTGCACCCCTGCCCCGTCAGCGCCTTTCAGGAAGGAGCCGGCCAGCGTTTGCTGCCCTTCCGCGCCATTCAGGTTGAGCCGGATCTCGCCCTCCGGCGTCTCGATGGCCTGGGAGCGGACGACGCCTGACGGGTCCGCCACGTTGACGGTGGGCGATTTCTTCATCTCGAAAGTCGAGATGTAATAGAGCAGCCAGTGCTGCATCTCGTCATAACGCATGGTCTGGGCGACATGGTCGATGCGGCGGATGCCAGCGGGCTGCGTGGCTTCCGCCTTGGCGACCGGCTCGAACTCGATATCCCAGACCCGGTGCAGATTGCTTTGCTGGTCGATGAAATGCACCACATTGGCGCCGATGCCGCGAATGGCCGGGATTTGCAGCTCGCCCGTGCCGACCGGTTGTCGGAATTCCGGCGTGCCGAGGGCGGCGGCGCGCGCCACGGTCTGCGCGGCGTCCTTCACCCGCATCCCCATATCGCAAACACTCGGTCCATGTTCGAGGAACGCCTCGCGGGCAAACCCCTCCCGGTCCGTGTTCACCACGATATTCACCGCGCCCTGTCGCCAGAGCTCGACGGATTTCGAGACATGCCGCCGTTCCATCCGGAAACTGAGCGTCTCCAGCAGTTTCGTCAGCTGCGCGCCGCTCACGTCGTCGGCGGCGAACTCGATGAACTCCCAGCCCGTCGCATGGACCCGCTCCGGCAGCCGGTCGATGCCGAAATCGAGATCCGGCTCGGTGGCGGAGACATCGTTGAGCAGGTTGACCAGCGCGCGGAACCCGTCCGTGGCAAGGCTTGCGCTGGCCGGATCGCCCTCGTTGACGCGCGCCAGCGACCACGGCCCGCGATAGCCCGAGCGCGCCAGCACCCGGACGAAGCCGGCAAGATTGAGCCGCCCCTGCCCGGGCAACAGGCTGAAATGCCGCTTCAGGTGGCGGATATCGCCATCAATGGCCGGGGCGTCGGAGAGTTGGACATGGAAGATCTTCTCGCCGGGAATGTCGCGCAGACGGGCGGGCTTCGAGCCATCGGCCAGCGAGAAGAAAGAGTTCAGGGCGAGGCCGAGCGCGGGGTGATCGACCTGTTGCACCAGCTCAAACGCTTGCATCTCGGTGGTGACATGGCGCGCCCAGGGCAGCGCGAGACAGGCCAGACGCAGCTCATGTGCCGCGGCGCGCTCGGCGGCTTCGGCGAGATCGGCGGCGATACGGGCGCTGTCTTCCGAATACTCCGTGCTGGTCGCGGTGCCGAGCAGCAGCGTCTCTGCGCCCATCCGCGCCATCAGGTCGAGCTTGCGTTCCAACCGGTCAAAGACCTGTGCGCGCGCTTCTGTCGGGGCGCCTTCGAGATCGTGGAAGCTCTTGAGCAGCGCGATGCGCAACCCGAGATCGCTCGCGATGCGGTGCAAATCCTCGGCGCTTCCTTCGTATCCGGTGAAATCCGGCTCATGCAGCTCGACAGCGGTGAAGCCCGCCGCAGCGATGGCCTCCAGCTTTGCGGGCAGGCTGCCGGGAACGAAAGTGGTGGCGATGGAGAGTGTCATGGATCTGTCCGATCTTGGCGATGATGGGGGCTCAGTCGCGGGAAATCTCGACCGCGTCGCCGCTGGCCGCCGCGCTCTGGATCGCTTCGATGACGCGCAAGGTCCGCAATCCTTCAAGCCCGCTGACCAGCGGGGCCGCGTCACCCCGGATCACCTGCGCGAAATGGGCGATCTGGTTGAGCAGCGGGTCGGAGCTGTCGCGGGTGAGAGAGGTGGCGGAGATCGGCGTCCACCAATCGCGCGTGGCGCCATGGCTCCAGATCCGCAGATCCGGCAGCGAGAGCGAGCCGTGGCTGCCGCCGATCAGGTAGCAACTCTCTGCGGTGCGCGGGTAGATCGGATATTCCTGCGCGGTCAACTCCCAGCTCCAGGGCGCGACGATGGCGTCGGAGACGGTGATCGTGCCGATGGCGTCATTCTCGAAGCGGAATACGGCGGCGGCCACATCCTCGTTCTCATAGCCCCGGATCGAGGGCGTGGCCTCGGCGCGCACAGAGGTGATCTCGCCGCAGAGATGCCGGATCAGGTCCACGTCATGGGCGAGATTGACCGAGATCGGCCCCGCCCCCTTCGCCTTGCGCCAGGGCGCGACGTCGTAATAGCTCTCCGGCTTGTAGAACCAGGCGCTGGCCTGTACGGCCCGCACCTGCCCGATCTCACCGCCGGAAATCAGTTCGAACGCTTTCTTGATCAACGGGTTATGGCGCCTGTGATGACCAACCAGCAACGGAACACCCGCCGCCTCTGCCGCCGCGACCAGCTCGGCGGCGGCCTGCGCCGAGGTCGCCAGCGGCTTCTCCACCAGCGCCGGGCAACCGCGCGCGACGCAGAGCATCGCCTGATCGACATGGAGCGGCGTCGGCGTCGACAGGATCACGCCATCGGGCGACAGCGCGTCAAACATCGCCTCCAGCGTCTCGTAAATGGTCAGCCCGGCGTCTTCGGCATAGGCGCGCGCCTCGGGGCTCGGATCGACCACGGCGGCGATCTCCGTCCCTGCCGTCTGCCGGATCGCCGCCACATGCCGCCGCCCGACAAGCCCGATCCCGGCCACGACAAGTTTCACCACTGTCTCGCTCATGCCGTCGCTCCCGAAATCACGGCCTCCTCCCATGTCGCCCACACACGCAGCGCGACTCGGCCCGTTCCGCAAAGATTAGCCGCAACAGCGGATACTTTCAATAATGTCTGATATTTTTTGACAGTGCGGAGGGCTTCGTGATATTGAGCGACTGTCATGACCCCTCTATATTCATGACGAATTTGAAAATATCAGATGCGAGCAGATGACGAACCAACCACAGACAGTCGGCTCAACCACCTATCAGCGGATCAAGCGCGACATCATATTTGGCGTCCTGTCGCCCGGGGCGAAGCTCAAGCTGGAGCCGCTCAAGGCGCAGTATTCGGCCAGCCTGTCGACCCTGCGCGAGACGTTGAACCGGCTGGCGAGCGAAGGTTTCGTCGATGCGCCGGAGCAACGCGGCTTCTTCGTGACACCGGTTTCGGCGGAGGATCTCGTCGAGGTTGCCAATCTGCGGGTTCTGCTGGAATGCCACGCGCTGGAGCTGTCGGTTGCCAATGGCGATACGGATTGGGAGGGCAATCTCGTCGCCGCACATCACAAGCTGCACCTGCTGGAACAGCGGATGCTGGAGGGTGACAGCTCGGAGGTCGAGCTGTGGAAACGCTATGACTGGGAATTCCACCAGGCGCTGATCCAGGCCTGCGACTCGCGGAACCTGCTGGAGCTGCATGCGCGGCTCTATGATAAATACCTGCGATACCAGATGCTTGTCATGACCAACCGCGGCACGGTGGCGGTGGAGGAGCACCGGGCAATGTTCGACGCGGCGTTGGCGCGGGATGCGTCCCTGGCGCGGGAACATCTCGAAGCCCATATCCGGAAGGGTCTGACCTATACGCTTGCGCATATGCGCGAGACGGCCTGAGCCGGCAGCCACCGATCGCGGCAGTCAAAGGCAACCGAAAGGACAGCCGTGCCAATCAGCGCTCGAATCAGAAACGCATCCTGCAGTTATTCACTTCAAAAACAATCAATTACAGCGCGACCTTCACCTGCCAAGCTCATCCCGCAACAATCGCAGAACCTCGGCGCTCGGCACGTCCGCAGACACGAAAGCCCGACCGATCCCGCGCGTCAGAACATACCGCATCTGACCGCCCACAACCTTCTTGTCCTGCCCCATCAGTTCCAGCAGAGCTTCGGCCGAAGGCAACTCGCCCGGGATGTCCCCCAGATCGACCTTCATCCCCATCCGGCGCAAATGCGATCGCACCCGGCTCGGATCTTCCTGCGAGGACAGGCCCAGCCGCGCCGAAAGCTCGATGGCCAGCGCACAGCCGATCGCAACGCCCTCGCCATGTAGCAGCCGGTCCGAATAACCCGTCGCCGCCTCCAGCGCATGGCCGAAGGTGTGACCAAGATTGAGCAGCGCACGGTCGCCTTGCTCGGTCTCGTCTCGGGTCACGATATCGGCCTTCATCTGTACAGACCACTTGACCGCCGCGATCCGCGCCCCGACATCGCCCGCCGCGAGCGCCGGGCCGGTTTCTTCCAGCCATTCGAAGAATTTCAGATCTCCGAGCAGCCCGTATTTCACCACCTCGCCATAGCCGGCCAGGAAATCGCGTTCCGTCAACGTGCCCAGCACATCGACATCCGCCAGCACGAAGCTCGGTTGATAGAAAGCCCCGATCAGGTTCTTGCCGGAGGGCGAATTGATCGCGGTCTTGCCACCGACGGAACTGTCGACCTGCGCCAGCAGCGTTGTCGGGATTTGAACGAAGCGGATGCCGCGCCGCACGATCGAGGCCGCAAAGCCCACGAGATCGCCGATCACCCCGCCGCCGAAGGCGATGATCATGTCGGACCGCTCGATTTTCTCCTCGAGCAGCCACTCGACACAGCTTTGGAGATGCGGCCAGGATTTCGTTGCCTCTCCCGGCGGCAGGATCAGCGAGACGCTCTTGATTCCCTCCTCGGCCAGAGACGCCTTCAACGCTTCCAAATGCAACCCGGCAACCGTCTCGTCGGTGACGATGGCCACGAGCGGGCGCTTGAGGAAAGGCGCGACGCGATAGCCCGCCCGCGCCATGATCCCGGAGCCAATGCCGACATCATAGGACCGTTCTCCCAGCGGCACATGAACGATTTCCATGACTCGATTACTCCCCAAACACGTCCGGCCGGCCTTCGAGCGCCTCAATCACCTTCCCGACCATGTCAGCGATGGCATATTCGGGGCGCGCGGGCACGGCGAGATCGGCCAGGGCGTAGATCGGCGCCCGGACCGTAAAGATTTCCTCAAGGGTTGCACGCGGATCGGAGGTACGCAACAGCGGTCGCGTCTCCTTGTGCTTCACCCGGTTCCAGAGCAGGTCGATATCGGCATCGAGCAGGACAGACACACCGCGCTCGTGGATCATCTGGCGATTTCGCTCCGCAAGGAAGGCGCCGCCGCCGGTGGACAGGATGCCCGGCGCGCCGTCGAGCAGGCGCGAGATCACCTCGGCCTCGCGATCCCGGAAGAAGACCTCGCCATCGCGGGTGAATATCTCGGCAATCGGCATTTGCGCCGCAGCGACGATCTCGGCATCACTGTCGAGAAAGGGCACGCCGAGTCGCGCCGCCAGCGCCGTCCCCACGGCCGTCTTGCCCGCGCCCATCATGCCCACCAGAACAACCGTCTTCTTCAGTCGCGCTGTCAAACCCGCCTCCTTATTTGCCCGTTTTCGCCTGTCGCGCGGCAATTCCGGCATCACTTCGCCGAGTGAAAAATTATCTCCCTCAATGGCGTGAATTCGCCCGGGATGCCATGTATAAATTCCCCGAACGCGTCGTGGAAGGCGCGCGGAAAGAAGGCAGGCGAAAAGATGTGGCGACTGATCAAACTACTGCTCTACCTCGTGGTGCTGGCCGGAATCGGTCTTGTCGGCTACGCCTATATCGCCGATCTCACCCCGAGCCAGACGCGCGTCAGCGAACCGGTCACGCTGGATGTGAACTGACCCGATGCATCTCAGGATAGCCATTTTCGGCCTCGCGATGGGCGGCCTGTTGCCCTTCGGCGCATGGGCGCAGGACAGCACGCCGGACCCGATCTCCGCCATCGACTGGCTCTCGGACAGCCTCGCCCATCCGCCTCCCACCCCGCCCGGTGCCGCTCCCGTCACCAATGGCGTGGTCACCGAGCCGATCACGGTACAGTCGCTGGACGCGCCCTCGCCCGACGGGGTGGGGCTGCTGCCGCGCGCGGTGACCGGGTTGCCGGCCAATCTCTGGGGTGCGTCCGATCTCGACCAGCTGATCCGTATCATTGCCGATTTCCCTGCCGAGCCTCTGCCCGCGGTGCAGGACGAGTTCCGGCATATCATGCTGGCTGAACTGGATCCGCCGCGGGGATCGACGCCCCGCGCCCCGCTGCTCCAGGCGCGGATTGACGCGCTGCTGGCCCGTGGCGCGGTCGAGGAGGCCGAGGCATTGCTGGAACGCGCGGGTTCCAAGGAGCCCGAACTCTTCCGCCGCGCCTTCGATGTCGGGCTGCTGACGGGACGCGAACAGGCGGCCTGCGCGCGGATGCGGGCCGTGCCCGGAATCTCACCCTCCTTCCCGGTGCGCATCTTCTGCCTGGCGCGGACCGGCGACTGGGCGGCCGCTGCCCTGACGCTGGAATCGGCCAAGGCACTTGGGCAGCTCTCGATCGAAGAGGATGCGCTGCTGGCCCAATTCCTGGACCCGGCGCTCGCCGATTTCATGCCCCCCATCGCCACGCCGCACCGGCCGAGCCCGCTGACCTTCCGCATGCTGGAGGCGATTGGCGCGCCGATGCCGACCGCCCCGCTGCCGCTGGCCTTCGCCCATTCGGACCTGCGTCCTTCGTCTGGCTGGAAGCCACGCATCGAGGCCGCCGAGCGGCTGGCCCGCGCCGGCGCGATCCCGCCGGACCTGCTGATCGCGATCTATGGCGAACGCGCGCCCTCTGCGTCGGGCGGCGTCTGGGAACGGGTCGCGGCTGTCCAGGACCTGAACGCGGCGCTGACGACTGGCGACACCGAAAAGATAGAAGCCGCGCTGCCGCGGGCCTGGGAGGAAATGCGCGCCGCGAGGCTCGCCCTGCCCTTCGCTCGCGCTTTCGGGGCACGGCTTGCGGCGATGGACGCACCGAGTTCCCTGGCCACCCGGCTCGGATTGCTCTCGGACGACTACGAAACCGTGGCGCTGGAAATCGCTCCGGAGACACCGGATCTTGCTTTCCCGGCCGCCATCGCCCGTGGCGAGGAAGCGGCCGGCAGCGACGATGCGCTCTCGCAGGCGATCGGCGCGGCCTTTGGTGCAGCGGCCCCCGAGCTTCCCGCAAGCATCTCCGATCCGGTGCGCGAACAGCGTTTTGGCGAAGCCCTGCTGGCGGCGCTGAAGGTGCTGGCCAAGGGGGCGGAGGCCGATCCGGGCGATCTTTCCGCGTCGCTCGCCTTCCTGCGTCGCATCGGGCTGGAAGAGACCGCGCGCCGCGCCGCGCTGCAGATCCTGCTACTGGACCGTGCCGCATGAGTGGACCGGCCAGCGCCGATCTCTGGATATCCGGCTTCCTGGAGGCACAGGCGGCCGAGTTGGACGCATCGCGCAATACCTGCCTGGCCTATGGGCGCGACCTGAAGGATTTCGCCGGTTGGCTGACCCATCGCGGCCTCACCTTCGCGGCGGTCGGACGAGAGGATGTCGAGGCCTATCTCGTCTCCTGCGATGCCGAGGGGCTGTCCCGGGCAACCCGGGCGCGCCGGCTCTCCTCCATTCGCCAGCTCTATCGCTTTGCCTTCGAGGAGGGTTGGCGCGGTGACAATCCGGCGATCCAGATCA
The DNA here is from genome assembly GCF_033101155.1 of Tropicimonas sp. TH_r6. NCBI lineage: Bacteria > Pseudomonadati > Pseudomonadota > Alphaproteobacteria > Rhodobacterales > Roseobacteraceae > Tropicimonas > Tropicimonas sp. TH_r6. The sequence goes on along the minus strand of NZ_JAWMPX010000002.1, from coordinate 79,606 downwards.
AGGGGCCGGGCCGCGCCAAGAGCCTGCCCAAGACACTGAGCGTTGCGGAGGTCGAGGCGTTGCTCGGCGCGGCGCAGGAGACCGGGCGGACGGAAGCCGACCGGCTGCGCAATACCTGCCTGATGCAACTTCTCTACGCGACGGGGATGCGGGTGAGCGAACTGGTCTCCTTGCCGGTTGCGGCGGCACGGGGCGATCCGCGCATGTTGCTGGTGCGCGGCAAAGGCGACAAGGAGCGCATGGTGCCGCTCTCACCGCCCGCGCGCGAGGCCCTGGCGACCTGGCTCGCCGAGCGCGATACCCGCGAGGAGACCGCCCGCGCCAAGGGTCGGCCGCAATCGCGCTTCCTTTTCCCCTCCTCCGGCAAGGCCGGCCACCTGACCCGGCATCGTTTCCACGGGCTGGTCAAGGAGCTGTCGCTCGCTGCCGGGATCAACCCGGCCCGGGTTACGCCGCATGTGATGCGCCACGCCTTCGCGACCCACCTTCTGGAAGGTGGCGCCGATCTGCGGGCAATCCAGACCCTGCTGGGGCATGCCGATATCTCGACCACGGAGATCTACACCCATGTGCTCGAAGAGCGGCTGCGGGACCTGGTGCTGGAGCATCACCCGCTGGCGAAAGATGGTTGAGCGGCCCGGCGCGGGCGTGGCGGTCTGACGCCGTGATCCTGTGCCAATCAGCGCCAAGAATCAATCGACCCTGTGCGCCCGACTCACACCGTTTTCGTCACATCATGCGAATAGAGCCAGTCGAATCGGTCCGGCATGAAGCCGGGCAGCGTCTTGCCGAGCACCCGCAGCCCGAGATGGGCAACCCCGCGCACCGGCGCGCTGGAGAGGTGATAGTTGCGCGCATTCGCCGTCGCCGCGTCGACGATTCGCCGACAGCGCGGCGCACGGATGCGCTCATAGCAGGCCAACGCGGCGGAGCGGCTCTCCATCGTGCTGAGACATTCGGCCAGCACCCAGGCATCTTCCAGCGCCATGCAGGCGCCCTGTGCGAGGAAAGGCAGCGTCGGATGGGCCGCATCGCCCATCAGCACCGCATTGCTCCCCTGCCAGCGCGGCGCGACGGCATGTTTGAACAGCCCCCAGACCATCACCTGCTCGACACGTTCCAACCAGCCGCGCACCGGCGCGCCGAAACGGCTGAACACCGCACGGAATTCCGCCGGATCGCCCGGATGATGCCAGCCCTCGTCGGTCCAGGTGCCCGTTTCATGCACGCCGACAAGGTTGAGCATCCGTCCGCCGCGCAGCGGGTAAGCGACGAGATGCCGCCCCGGCCCCATGAAGACATGCGCTTCCGGCGGCACCTCCCCGGGCTCGAGCGGCAACAGCGCCCGCCAGGCGACATGGCCGGTGAAGTCCGGCGTCTCTGCGCCAAGCAGCGCCGCGCGGAGCTTGGAGCGCAGTCCGTCCGCCCCGACCAGGAAGTCCACTTCCCGCGTCGTTCCATCTTCGAGGGACAGGACCGGAATCTCGCCCGCGAGCGAGACCTCCGACACCGACACGCCTGTTTCGATCTCGACCCCGACCTCGCGGGCCGCATCGGCCAGCATCCCGACCATATCCGCCCGATGCACCAGACCGAAGCGTCCGAATTTCGACAGATCCAGGCGGAGCACGTCCGCGCCGCGGCGATAGTCCCGCAGGACCGCGCCGCGCGAGGTCACAGAGATCTCCTCGAACTCCCGCTCCAGCCCGAGCGCCCGCAGGACTGTCCCAGCATTGGGCGAGATCTGTATCCCGGCGCCAACCTCGGTGATCTCCGGCGCCCGCTCCAGCACACGCACGGAGACACCGCGCATCGCCAACGCCCGCGCCACGCTCAGCCCGGCAATGCCGGCGCCAAGGACGGTAATCTGCTGTCCGATCAGGTTCATAGGCCATCCCAACTCACAAAAAAACGCCGGGAGATGCTCCCGGCGCCCTGTATCATCTTCTGTCCCGTCCGCTCCGGAAAGCGGCCCCGGGCTCAGTCGTCGCGATGCACCTTCTCACGACGTTCGTGACGCTCTTGCGCCTCGAGGCTCAGTGTCGCGATCGGGCGCGCATCCAGCCGTTTGAGCGAGATCGGCTCGCCGGTCTCCTCGCAATAGCCGTATTCGCCTTCCTCGATCCGACGCATCGCCGAGTCGATCTTGCCGACGAGCTTGCGCTGGCGGTCCCGCGTGCGCAGTTCCAGTGCCCGGTCCGTCTCCTCGCTGGCCCGGTCGGCCACATCGGGGATATTGCGCGTGCTGTCCTGCAGCCCCTCGATCGTGTCGCGGCTGTCAGCCAGAAGGTCTTCCTTCCATGCCAGAAGCTTACGCCGGAAATATTCCAGCTGCATCTCGTTCATGAAAGGTTCGTCTTCGGCGGGACGGTAGTCTTCCGGCAGAAAAGTTTCCTGTTTCATCCCTGCTCCCTCTCGAATGTCGACCTGCGTCGCGTGCCCTTTGCCGGTCTCCGGCATCTCGTTGTCCATCTGGTCTTCCGTCACAGGCATCTTGTCTCCCTTGGCGCGGTGCTTACTCCAAGCATACCGGGTTGTCACTTACAAAAAGCAAAGGCAGTGTGGCGCAGATGCGGGACGGGCCGCGCTTCAAGTTCGCAACCCAAGGGGCGGTAAAACCAAATGAAATTCTCGGGAACTGATTCATATGTCGCCACAGAGGACCTCAAGGTCGCTGTCAACGCTGCGGTGACACTCGAACGGCCGCTTCTCGTCAAAGGCGAGCCAGGCACCGGCAAGACCGAGCTGGCCCGCCAGGTTGCCGCCGCGCTCGGGTTGCCGATGATCGAATGGCATATAAAGTCGACCACCCGCGCCCAGCAGGGTCTCTATGAGTATGACGCCGTGTCGCGGCTGCGCGACAGCCAGCTCGGCGATGAACGCGTCCATGACGTGGCCAATTACATCAAGCGCGGCAAGCTCTGGGAGGCGTTCGCCGCCGAGGGAAAGGTCGTGCTGCTGATCGATGAGATCGACAAGGCCGATATCGAGTTCCCGAACGACCTGTTGCAGGAACTCGACCGCATGGAATTCCATGTCTACGAGACCAACGAGACGGTTCGGGCCGTCAACCGGCCCATCGTCATCATCACTTCCAACAACGAAAAGGAGTTGCCGGACGCTTTCCTGCGGCGCTGCTTCTTCCACTATATCCGCTTCCCGGACACGGAGGTGATGCAACAAATCGTCGAAGTCCATCACCCCGGCATCAAGCAAGCGCTGCTGACCGAGGCCCTGACGCAGTTCTACGAGATCCGCGAGCAGCAGGGACTGAAGAAGAAGCCCTCAACGTCGGAAGTCCTGGACTGGCTGAAGCTGCTGCTGGCCGAGGATCTCTCGGCGGAGGACCTGCGGCGCGATGCCGCCGAAGCGCTGCCGCGACTGCATGGGGCGCTGCTGAAGAACGAGCAGGATGTGCATCTCTTCGAACGGCTGGCCTTCCTGGCGCGGCGGGGGCGCTGAAGGGGCGTAACAGTCCCGCGGCGGTGAACTCATCGGGCCAACCTGCGGACACTGCCGCCCGTCGCCGCGCGCACAACGGTGGCCGTGCCGAACAGGGCTCGATCCCACCATCCAATGCCCGCTCACTGCCGTCAGCAGCGAACGGGCCTCAACTCTTAAAATTGTCTGAATAGGTCAGATTCGCGAAGCCCGTTGGCCGCAGCGTTTCCTTCTTTTCGCCCAGATCCACCGCAAAACTCCGAGACAAGGCCCGAGAGCCGCCGCGCGGAAGAACTCCGATATCCCAAGTGATTATCCGGAGTTTCAAAGTGCTGATTTCCAACACCATCCCTGTCTGCGCGCGCCTGAAGGTGACGTGATGGACCGGCTTGGCCAATTGCCCGGCGCACAGGAACTCGGGCTGGTTCCCGGCCTGACGGCAGCCGAACTGCGTCGTGTCTACCGGCAACTCGCGCGCCGCTACCACCCGGATTCCGGGGCCGATGGGTCGCATGAAATCATGCGCCATATCAATGCATTGCATGACACTCTCAAAAGAAAGATCGACGCAGCTCCGCAACCGCCCCCGGCGTCTACCCGCTCCGGATCCGAGACGGTGCCTGAGCCCCCGCCCGTCCGCAAGCACATGCGGACGTCTCCGGCCGGCACTCCCGGCACTCCAAAGCAAAGGCACCGTCCGTCACCTGTCGAACAAGCCGCGTCACCGACCAAAACTCCGGAGGAGTCGGCCTCTCTCGGCGAGTTGTCCCTGACGGCGGCGGCGCGCGAAATGATGAGTGAGGTGCTGATCGGGGCGGTTGATTCCTGGCTGGTCTCGAATCGCGGCGTGCCACGCAACATGCTTCGGCGGCGTATGCTTGTGCGGCTGGGTCGGATCGGCCCGGTGGACTGCCCGGGGCTGCACATGCCGGGGCGGGTCTCCATGACCGGGTTGGCGCTGCGGTTCCATTTCCTGTCCCGCCCGATCGACGGGTTGAACCTGATCGCGCTGCCGGCCTTGATGAACGACGGTATTCGGCTGGCGCCGACCGGCGACGTCTCGGTGGTCGAGGAATGCCTGACCGACGGACAGGAACTGTTCGAACTCCCGCCCGAAGAGGCCACCGAACTCGGCTTCGAACTGCGCTATCGCGGTCGTCGGCTGGCGATGGAACTGCTCTTCGATGCCGGAGAGACCGATTACAGCAGTGCGCTCTATCATATGCGCGGCAACCGGTTCCGCGGGTTGTTCCGGCCGCCCGAATAGCGGCGCAGACGTCTTTCCCCTCGCCATTCGATCCGCTAACCTGCGCGCCCAAGGGCAAGGACGATCGAGATGAGCAAGACGATATTGGAACGCCTCGAGGACAAGGGGCTGCGGATGACCGGCCAGAGGCGCGTGATCGCAGAGGTGCTTGGCGCCTCGACGGATCATCCCGATGTCGAGGAACTCTACAATCGCGCGTCCGAGCAAGACCCCAGGATCTCCATCGCGACCGTCTACCGGACGGTCAAGCTCTTCGAAGAGGCCGGAATCATCGACCGGCTGGAATTCGGTGACGGGCGGGCGCGCTACGAGGACGCGGATCGCGAGCATCACGACCACCTGATCGACATCAATAGCGGCGAAGTGATCGAGTTCTGCGATCCCGAGATCGAGGCATTGCAGGAAAAGATCGCCGAACGGCTCGGGTACGACCTCAAGGGCCACAGGCTCGAGCTCTACGGTGTGCCGCGCCGTCGCGGCTGACCGCTCCCTCCATGGGGCCGCCACCGAAAACCGAGCCGTGATGTCGCTGGCCCGGCATGCGACGCGTTCCGGGATTTCCACGAGAGCATCGGGCTTGCGCATGTTTCAAGGGCAGGATGATTGCATTTTGCGCAATGCGGGTTTTCAGGGGGAGCGGCGGTTTGGCGCTTTGTTATCGCCCCAAAACCGGGCTAGACGGGGCGCAAACGCGGTTTCAACAGCCTATAGGCCCGGATTTCCTGTATGAACAACCTTCGCGGAGCGGTTCTGATGATCGTCTCGATGGGCATCTTTGCCGTGCAGGACCTGTTCATCAAGCAGACCTCCGTCACGGTGCCGATTGGCGAGATCCTGCTGGTGATGGGTGTCTTCGGAGCGCTCTTCTATGGCTGGCTGGTGCGCGCAAAGCGCCAGCGCCTCGTCCCGAAAGACCTTCTGCATCCGGCCATCCTGCTGCGCAACATGTCCGAGGTCATCGCCACCTTCGGCTTCGTCACCGCCTTGTCCCTGACCGAGATGACCTCCGCCGCCTCGATCCTGCAGGCACTGCCACTGATCGTGACGATGATGGCCGCGCTCGGATTGGGCGAGACAGTCGGCTGGCGTCGTTGGTGCGCCATATCGGTCGGGTTTCTCGGTATGCTGCTGATCGTGCGCCCAGGCACTGCCGGGTTCGAGCCCAATTCGCTCTACGCCGTCATGGCCGTCTTCGCCTTTGGGCTGCGGGACCTGACGACCCGGATCGCGCCGAAAAGCATGAGCACGATCCAGATCGCGCAATGGGGCTATATCATGATGACCCTGCTGGGCGCGGTCATGGTGACCCTGTCCGACGGGTTCGTCGCCATCCCGGTCGACGCCATGCCACAGATGCTGGGCATCGTCGTTCTGGGTGTTGCGGGCTACTATATCGTCGTCGAGGCCCTGCGCATGTCGGATGTCTCAGCCGTTGCGCCCTTCCGCTATTCGCGCCTCCTCTTCGCACTTGCGCTTGCCGTTCTCTTCCTTGGCGAGCGCCCCGATCTTTTGACCCTGGCCGGAGCGAGCCTCATCATCGGCTCCGGTCTCTACACGCTTGCGCGGGAACGCGCACTTTTCTCACAGGCTCTTCAAGGGTAGAAGGGCCTCGAGTTTCATGACCGCACGGAAAGGACCGTCGCTATGAGCACCATCATCGACATTCACGGACGCGAGATTCTTGACAGCCGGGGCAACCCGACCGTCGAAGTTGACGTCACTCTCGAAGACGGCACCATGGGCCGCGCCGCGGTGCCGTCCGGCGCCTCCACCGGTGTCCACGAAGCCGTTGAAAAGCGCGACGGTGACAAGTCCAAATTCGGCGGCAAGGGCGTGAGCCAGGCCGTCGCCGCCGTCAATGGCGAGATCGCCGAAGCCCTCGTCGGCTTCGACGGCACCGACCAGGTCGGCCTCGACACCGCCATGATCGAGCTGGACGGCACCGAGAACAAGGGTCGCCTCGGCGCCAACGCCATCCTCGGCGTCTCGCTCGCGACCGCCAAGGCCGCTGCCGACTACACCGCACAGCCGCTCTACCGCTATGTTGGTGGCACAGCTGCCCGCGTCCTGCCCGTCCCGATGATGAACATCATCAATGGCGGCGAGCATGCCGACAACCCGATCGACGTGCAGGAATTCATGATCATGCCCGTCTCGGCCACGTCGATCCACGACGCTGTCCGCATGGGCTCCGAGATCTTCCATACGCTGAAGAAAGAGCTCTCCGGCGCCGGCTACGCCACCGGTATCGGCGATGAGGGCGGCTTCGCTCCGGCGCTGTCCTCCACCCGCGCCGCGCTGGACTTCGTTCTGAAATCCATCGAGACCGCAGGCTACAAGCCGGGCGAAGACATCGTTCTGGCTCTCGACGCCGCCTCGACCGAGTACTTCAAGGACGGCAAATACGAGATGGCCGGCGAAGGCCTTTCGCTGACCTCCGAAGAGAACGTCAAGTATCTCGAAGCCCTCTGCGCCGACTACCCGATCTTCTCGATCGAAGATGGCTGCGCCGAAGATGACTGGGCTGGCTGGAAGCTGCTCACCGAAGTTCTCGGCGACAAGGTCCAGCTGGTCGGCGACGACCTCTTCGTGACCAACCCGGCCCGCCTTACCATGGGCATCGAGCAAGGCGTTGCCAACTCCATGCTCGTCAAGGTCAACCAGATCGGCTCGCTGACCGAGACGCTCGCCGCCGTGGAAATGGCCCACCGCGCCAAGTATTCCAACGTCATGTCTCACCGTTCCGGCGAGACCGAGGACTACACCATTGCCGACCTCGCCGTTGCAACCAACTGCGGCCAGATCAAGACCGGCTCCATGTCGCGTTCCGACCGTCTCGCCAAGTACAACCAGCTGATCCGCATCGAAGAGCAGCTGGGCGAGACCGCCATCTACGCAGGCAAGTCGATCCTCAAGTAAGCGCAACAACCGCTTGAAAACATGGGCCCGTCCGCAAAGCGGGCGGGCCCTTTCCTTGCGCGCCACCCGGAATTCGCTGCTGCATTCGGAAGGGGGCCAGAATGGCCGGAACCATCGACCAGCTCTCGACACGCACTGTCCACCAGACCCGTTGGATGCATGTGCGCGAGGATGCCGTCCGCTTTCCGGATGGCAGCGAGGGCAGCTTCTCCGTCGTCGACAAGAACGATTTCGCCGTCATCGTGCCGCTGCATGACGATGGCCGCCTGCAACTTGTCCGCCAATATCGCTACCCGGTTCAGGGTCGTTTCTGGGAGGTCCCGCAGGGCTCCTGGGAGGAGACCCCCGATGCTGATCCCGTCGCTCTCGCGCGCGGCGAACTGGAGGAAGAGACCGGCTTTCGCGCCGGCACGCTCCGCCATATCGGCCATTATCATCAGGCGCCGGGCTATTGCGGTCAGGGCTATGATCTCTTTCTGGCCACCGATCTGACCCCCGGCACGCTCAATCGCGACCACGCCGAACAGGATATGGAGACCGCCGCCTTCGCGTTTCCGGAGGTGCTGGCCATGATCGAAGACGGTCGTATGATGGACACTACCACGCTCGCAGCGCTCGGATTGTTGCGCTTGAAAAACTTCCTGTAAGGGACTGATTTCATGACGACTTGCATGTTCCCCGCCCAAATCATCACCCATCTCGGCCTCGAGCGGCACCCGGAGGGCGGCTGGTATCGCCAGACCTGGATCGAGGAACCGACCGAGGGGCGCCCCGCCGGAACCGCGATCTACTACCTGCTCGAACGTGGTCAGGTGAGCCATTGGCATCAGGTCGACGCAACGGAAATCTGGCACTTCTACGCCGGCGACCCGCTGATCCTGTCACTCAGCGAGAGCGAGGACGGCCCCGCAAAAGAACACCTGCTCGGCCCCAATCTCGCCGCCAGCCAATCGCCGCAGGTCATTGTTCCCAAGAACCACTGGCAGAGTGCCCGCCCGTCTGGCAACTGGGCGCTGGTTGGCTGCACGGTCTTGCCGGGATTCTCCTTTGACGGGTTCACGCTCGCCCCGCCGGGCTTCGACATCCCGCGTCACTGACCGAATGGCGTGCTGATCTCACCGCCGCCCACCGCCGCCGCGACGCCCGTTGTCGCGGGAAAGGATGTCGGCAGGCCGCGCATCACGCGCATGGCAAGGAAGGCGAAAGCCTGCGCTTCCAGCATGTCGCCATCGAGCCCGACCGCCTCGACCGGTTCGACCGTACAGCCCATCCCCTCCGAGAGCATCGTCATCAGCACCGGGTTCAGCCGTCCGCCCCCCGTGACCAGCAGCCGCTCGACGGGCGCCGGGAAGAACTCCGCCGCCCGCACGACAGCCACCGCCGCGGCCGCGGTAAGCGTGGCCGCGGCATCCGCATCCGAAAGATCCGCAACCTGCTCCTGGAGCCCGGAAAAATCATCCCGATCCAGCGACTTCGGCGGATATTTCAGGAAATACCCATGGGCTGCGAACGCGTCGAGGATCTCCACAGACACCACCCCTGCCGCCGCCAGCGCCCCGTCCTCGTCAAAGGGCAGACCACGCCGTGCCTGCATCAAATCATTTATCGGAGCATTGGCCGGCCCGGTGTCGAAGGCCAGCAACGCCCCCGCCTCCTCAGGCGCCGATTTCGCAGGATCGACCCAGGTCACATTGCCAACCCCGCCGAGATTGAGGAAGGCCAACGGCGTCTCCGCTCCGATCCACTTGGCCAGGGCGAAGTGATAGGCCGGGGCCAGCGGTGCGCCCTGCCCGCCCATCTGCACATCGGACGAGCGAAAATCCCAGACCACGGGAACCCCGAGTGCCGCGGCCAGCACCCGTCCATCGCCGGCCTGATGGGTTCCGCGCTTGTCCGGCTCATGCGCCAGCGTCTGGCCATGAAACCCCGCCAACGCGACATCCGAGAAGCCAACCATGAGTTCCGCATGCGCCCGCTCGACCAGCTCTGCCGCTTCGGCCACGCCCGGCTCGCCGGGCCAGCGCCCAAGAGCGGCGCGCAGGACGTCCCGCTCCTGATCCGAGTAGCTCCGGTATCCATGCTCGCCAAGACCGGTAATTGCCGTGCCATCGGTCTCGATCACCGCCGCATCGACGCCATCGAGCGACGTCCCGGACATCATCCCCAGAACCCGAACCGCACCCTCTTTCAACATGCTCTTTCCCTCGCCCGCCGGCACCGCTAGACAGGCGCCATTCGCCCGAGACGAGAATGGACCGAAAGCCGCATGACCTACCACCCGAAATCCGACTTCATCCGCATCATGATCGAACGCGGTTTCATGGCCGATTGCACCGACATGCAGGGCCTTGATGAAGCCATGGTGAAGGGCGTGGTCCCGGCCTATATCGGCTTCGATGCAACGGCGAAATCGCTCCATGTCGGCTCGCTGATCCAGATCATGATGCTGCGCTGGTTGCAGAAGACCGGCCACAAGCCGATCACGCTGATGGGCGGCGGCACGACCAAGGTGGGCGACCCCTCCTTCCGCGCCGATGAGCGCCCGCTGCTGACCCCGGAGCAGATCGACGACAATATTGCCGGCATCAAAAAGGTCTTCTCGGCCTATGTCTCCTATGACGACAGCGAAACCGGCGCGCTGATGATCAACAATGCCGAATGGCTGGACGAGCTCAATTACCTCGATTTCCTGCGCGATATCGGCCGGCATTTCTCGGTCAATCGGATGCTGAGCTTCGAGAGCGTGAAATCACGGCTCGACCGCGAACAATCGCTCTCCTTCCTCGAATTCAACTACATGATCCTGCAGGCCTATGACTTCCTAGAGCTGAACCGTCGCTATGGCTGCGCGCTTCAGATGGGCGGTTCGGACCAGTGGGGCAATATCGTCAACGGTATCGACCTGACGCGTCGCGTGCTCGATCACGAGATTTACGGACTCACCTCGCCGCTCCTGACCACCTCGGACGGCAAGAAGATGGGCAAATCGCTCTCTGGCGCGATCTGGCTCAACCCGGATATGCTCAGCCCCTACGAGTTCTGGCAGTTCTGGCGCAACACGACCGATGCCGATACCGGACGCTTCCTCAAGCTCTACACCGAGCTTCCCATCGAAGAATGCGACCGCCTCGGCGCGCTGGAAGGTTCCGAAATCAACGAGTCCAAGATTCGACTCGCCAATGAGGTTACAGCACTCCTGCACGGCGCCGACGCCGCGGCCGCCGCCGAAGCCACCGCCCGCGAGGTCTTTGAAAAAGGCGGCGTAGGCGACGACCTGCCAACCCTCGAACTCACCGCTGAGGAGCTCGGCGACGGCATCTCCATCGTCCAGCTCATCACCCGCGCAGGGCTGGCCAAATCCGGCAAGGAAGCCAAACGCCTGATCGCCGACAATGGCGCCAGGCTCGACGACGCCCCGCTTACCAACGCCGGCCTGATGATCGATGCGGCGGCCCTCGCCTCGCCAATCAAGCTCTCCGCCGGCAAGAAACGCCACGCCCTGGTCACACTGGCCACCTGAGCCTGCGCTTCGGAGCCGTCCTCGCATGCGCCCGGGCGGCGCCACGACGGGACGAGGGTCAAGCAGAATCGCGGAGGCTCCGCGGCGAAGCCGTGGATACCACTATTCTGCTTGAGCGGAGGAGCGGCGTGGGGCAGGCAAGCATCAAGCGAGGACGGATCGGAAGCGCCTGCGCTTTGGTGATCTCCGAAGCCAATCCGCGCGTCAGCGCGCAAGACCAACGCGCCGCAAGGCGCACAATATACCAATAAACCCGCCTCCCCGTACCCAATCCCTGCCTTTCCCCTAGCCTTTCGTCCGCTCCCACGTTACCGACGCGGCAACATTTCAAGGACACCCCAATGGACCTTCGCAATATCGCCATCATCGCCCACGTGGACCATGGCAAGACCACGCTCGTCGACGAGCTCCTCAAGCAGTCGGGCGCCTTCCGCGCCAATCAGGCCGTGGCCGAACGCGCCATGGACAGCAACGACCTCGAACGCGAACGCGGCATCACCATCTTCGCCAAGCCGACATCTGTCGAATGGCACGGCACACGGATCAACATCGTGGACACGCCCGGCCACGCCGATTTCGGCGGCGAGGTCGAACGGATCCTGAGCATGGTCGACGGCGTTGTCCTGCTCGTCGATGCTGCCGAAGGCCCGATGCCGCAGACGAAATTCGTCACCTCCAAGGCGCTGGCACTTGGTCTGCGTCCGATCGTGGTGCTCAACAAGGTCGACAAGCCAGATGCCGAGCCCGACCGCGCGCTGGACGAAGTCTTCGATCTCTTCTCCAGCCTCGACGCCAACGAGGACCAGCTCGACTTCCCACATCTCTACGCTTCCGGACGTTCCGGTTGGGCCGATGCCGAGCTTGACGGTCCGCGCAAGGATCTCGACGCACTGTTCCAACTGGTCGTCAATCACGTCCATTCGCCCAAGCAGATCAAGCGCCAGGGCGACGACTTCCGCATGTTGGCAACGACGCTTGGCGCCGACCCCTTCATCGGCCGAACCCTGACAGGCCGGGTCGAAAGCGGCACGCTCAAGGTCGGCGCGACGGTGCAGGGCCTCTCCCGTATCGGCCAGAAGATCGAACAATTCCGTATCTCCAAGATCCAGGCTTTCCGTGGCCTTGCGATGCAGGAGATCGACGAGGCACAGGCCGGCGATATCGTCACGCTCGCCGGCATGACGAAAGCCACTGTCGCGGACACGATCTGCGCCCTCGCGGTCGAGGATCCCCTCCCCGCGCAACCCATCGACCCGCCCACCATCTCCGTCACCTTCGGCATCAATGACAGCCCGCTTGCCGGGCGCGACGGAAAGAAGGTTCAGTCCCGCGTCATCCGCGAACGGCTGATGAAGGAAGCCGAGACCAATGTCGCCATCCGCGTGACCGACACGCCCGGCGGCGAGGCCTTCGACGTTGCCGGCCGGGGCGAGCTTCAGATGGGCGTGCTGATCGAGAACATGCGCCGCGAAGGGTTCGAACTTTCGATCTCCCGTCCCCGCGTGCTGCTGCGCGAGGAAGACGGCGTGACCATGGAGCCGGTGGAAGAAGTCACCATCGACGTGGATGACGAGTATTCCGGCGCCGTGATCGAGAAGCTGACCGGCGTGCGCAAAGGCGAGATGGTCGATATGCGCCAGAATGGCGGCAAGACCCGGATCATCGCCCATGTCCCCTCCCGCGGCCTCATCGGCTATTACGGCGAGTTCCTGACCGACACGCGCGGCACGGGTGTGCTCAACCGTGTCTTCTTCACATGGGCGCCGCATAAGGGCGCCATCCCCGGCCGCCGTGCCGGTGTGCTGATCTCGATGGAACAGGGCGTCTCTGTTGCCTATGCGCTGTGGAACCTCGAAGAGCGTGGCCGGATGTTCATCCCGGCGCAGGAACCGATCTACCAGGGCATGATCATCGGCGAACACAGCCGCGACAACGATCTCGAGGTGAACCCGCTCAAGGGCAAGAAGCTGACCAATGTGCGCGCCTCCGGGACCGACGACGCGGTCCGGCTGACAACACCTGTCATCATGAGCCTCGAAGAGGCCATCGCCTATATCGACGATGACGAACTGGTCGAGGTCACGCCGAACGCAATCCGCCTGCGCAAGCGGTATCTCGATCCGCATGAGCGCAAGCGTCAGGCCAAGGCTAAGACACAAGCCTGAGACGCGCGGCTTCCGGCATTCCGTCCCCAGATCGGGGCGGAATGCCACATATTAAGAATAACAAAAGACAAATCTTGTAGATTGGTTTTTATAGCTGCTAAGAAGCAAGCTATCCACTCTGTTCCGTACTGTTCCCTCGAGCCGTGCTGCCATGATCTGTTCGATAGAAGATAAGGCCTTTCAACGCCTTACAACCTTCGCAAATGCCGCCGCGCTGGATCACCGACAGTGGCGCTGGTTCCTGCGTGAATTGTCGGAAGCTTCTGGCGGCATCCGCGTTCACCTGCTCGTCCATGACAGCGAAAAAGACACCGCGCTTGGCCATATGGAACACGGCTATGACCCTGTTTTCGTGGACAGTTTCGACGCCTATTACGGGAAGCGCAATGCCTGGGCTCCGGCCTATCTGCACGCCGCTCCGGGCAAAGCCGTGCGTGCGGAGGAGTTGATCCCGGATGCGCGGTTGGAACAGACCGAGTTCTACAATGACTGGGTGCGTCCACAGGAAGACATCATCGGGCGCGGCTTCTCGGTCCTGAACCATACAGCCTCCCGTCTGACCCTCGTGGGCGGCAATATCCGCCGCAAGGATCGCGACCAGCTCGAACAACCTTTCGTCGACTTGCTGCAAAAGCTCTCACCACTGCTGCAAAACGCTTTGGCGATCTCCCATGTCCTCGGCAACATATCCATTGAAAACAAGATACTACGGGAAGGAATGGAGCCGGACATCACGGCGCTCTTCGCGCTCGACCGCCAATGCCGCATCCACTATGCCAACCGCCAGGGCCAGCGCATGATCGACCGCGGCGATGTCGTCCAGCAGGACATGAACTCCCGCCTGCGCTTCCGGGACAACCGCGCCCTCGCAGCGCTCGCGCGGTCGGTTCAGGACCTCAACCAGCCCGAAATCACCTTTGGCCTGCCCTTCTTCGCGCGCAATTCCGAACGCGGCCAGTTCCTGTGCCGGACGATTCCAGTCGGAGAGACCGAGGAACATCTCCCCTGGCTCGCCGCCAGCGGAACCTCCGTGGCGGGCTTCGTGCTGTTGCTCATGTCTCCAGTCTCGCCGGTTCAGGTCAGCCATCGCCGGGAAGCACGAATCGACTGAGCCCGCGCGGCTATTCTTCGATCTCGACGATCAGGAGCTCGCGCTCCGAAGCACCGCGCGCATGGCTCAACGCCTCCTGATAACGGTCTGAATTATAGCAATTTTCCGCAGCCTCGACACTGGGGAACCGGGCCACGACATTGCGCGGCCGCTCCTTTCCTTCAAGCTGCACATAGCGTCCGCCACGGGCGATGAACCTGCCGCCATGCTCGGCAATGGCGTCAGTGGCGATGGCGGCATATTTACCATAGGCCACGTCATCGGTCACTGTCACATGGGCAATCCAGAGTGCCGGCATCTTATCCTCCAATCACGGCTTCCGCCGCCTCGATCGCTGCTTGCGCATTCGCAGCATCCTTGCCGCCGCCCTGCGCCATATCCGGACGACCGCCGCCGCCCTTGCCGCCAAGCTCGACCACCGCCGCCTTGACAAGATCCACCGCCGAGACCGTGTCGGTCATGTCCTCGGTCACACCCGCCGCCACAGCCGCCTTGCCCTCGGCATCGGCGATCAGAAGCACCGCACCGGACCCGATCCGCGATTTGTGCTCGTCGATCAAACCGCGAAGATCCTTGCCGTTCACGCCTTTCAGCACTTGAGCAACAAAGGGTACGCCGTTGATTTTTTTGACGTCCGGCCCGCTGGAGGCGCTGCCACCGCCGGCCATCGCGAGGTCCCGGCGCAGCTGGGCGATCTCGTTTTGCATCGCCTTGCGCTCATCGATCAGGCTCTTCACCCGATCGACCAACTCGCCCTGCGGCGCTTTCACCACCGCGGCAACCTCGGCCACACGCCGGTCCTGCCCGGCCAGATAGGCGCGCGCCGCCTCGCCCGTAAGCGCTTCGACCCGGCGCACCCCGGCCGAGGACGCACTGTCGCCAAGCGCCACGAAGAGCCCGATATCGCCGGTTTGGCGCACATGTGTGCCGCCACACAGCTCAAGCGACCAGGTATCGCCGTCGGCGCCTTTGCCCGTCTTTGCCTTGCCCATGGAGACAACGCGGACCTCGTCGCCATATTTCTCGCCGAACAATGCCTGGGCGCCGATGGCGCGGGCATCGTCCGGAGTCATGATCCGGGTCTCGACGACCGAGTTCTGCCGGATAAAGGCGTTCACCTGCGCCTCGACCTCGGCCAGATCGTCGGCCGACAGCGCGTGGTTGTGGGAGAAATCGAAACGCAGCCGGTCCGGCGCGTTCAGCGAGCCGCGTTGCGCGACATGATCTCCGAGCCGCTCGCGCAGCGCCTCATGCAGCAGGTGCGTCGCGGAGTGGTTCGAACGGATCGCACCACGGCGGTCCGGATCGACGACAAGCTCGGCACCGGCGCCGGACAGGATCTCGCCCTCCGTGACCTCGGCCAAATGGATGAAGACACCCGCCACCTTCTTGGTGTCGGTGATCCGCGCCTTGCCAATTTCGGTCGACAGCGTCCCGCTGTCACCGACCTGTCCACCGGATTCGGCATAAAACGGGCTCTGGTTCAAAACGATCTGGACGCTTTCGCCCGCGCTCGCCTTTTCTATCCTGGCGCCGTCCTTGACGACGGCAAGGATCTGGCCTTCGGCCACTTCAGTGTCGTATCCAAGGAAATCAGTCGTTCCCTGCGTTTCGGCAATGTCGAACCAGACCGTTGCATCCTGCGTCTCGCCCGTTCCCGACCAGGCTGCGCGCGCCTTGGCCTTCTGCTCAGCCATCGCGGAATCGAATCCGTCCGTGTCGACGCTGCGATCCATCTCGCGCAACGCATCCTGTGTCAAATCGAGCGGGAACCCATAGGTATCGTAGAGTTTGAAGGCCGCTTCGCCCGGCAATTCCGCGCTATCGGGCAGTTTGGCCAACTCGTCGTCCAGCAGGCGGAGGCCGCGATCCAGCGTCTGGCGGAAACGAGTCTCCTCGGTCTCAAGCGTCTCCGAGATCAGCGCCTGCGCCTGCTGCAGTTCCGGATAGGCGCCACCCATCTGGCGCACCAGTTCCGGCACCAACCGGTACATCAGCGGATCTTTCACGCCAAGAAGATGCGCATGCCGCATCGCGCGTCGCATGATCCGGCGCAGCACGTAGCCGCGCCCCTCGTTGGACGGCATCACACCATCGGCGACTAGAAATGAGGTCGAACGAAGGTGATCGGCGATGACACGGTGGTGTGTCTTGCCCGGCCCGTCCGGATCGGTCGAGCTCTGGTTGGCCGACGCCTCGATCAACGCCCGCATCAGATCGGTCGCGTAATTGTCATTCGTGCCCTGCAAAAGCGCCGCGACCCGCTCGATCCCCATACCGGTATCGATGGACTGGTTGGGCAGGTCAACGCGGGAGCCGTCCTCGAACTGCTCATGTTGCATGAAGACGAGGTTCCAGATCTCGACGAAGCGGTCGCCATCTTCTTCCGGGCTGCCCGGAGGGCCACCCCAGATGTGATCGCCGTGATCGTAGAATATTTCGGAGGAAGGACCGCAGGGGCCGGTCGGTCCCATCATCCAGAAATTGTCATTGGTCGCGATGCGGATGATCCGCTCGTCGGGCAGTCCAGCAACTTTTTTCCACAGTTCAGCCGCTTCGTCATCGGTATGATAGACCGTGACCAGCAACTTGCTCTTGTCGATCTCCAGGTCTTTCGTGATCAACTCCCAGGCGTATGGGATTGCCTGTTCTTTGAAATAGTCGCCGAAGGAAAAGTTGCCGAGCATCTCGAAGAACGTGTGATGCCGCATCGTGTAGCCGACATTGTCGAGATCGTTGTGCTTGCCGCCAGCACGGACGCATTTTTGCGCCGTGGTCGCACGCTTGTAGTCCCGATGTTCGACGCCGGTGAAGAGGTTCTTGAACTGAACCATGCCGGAATTGGCGAACATCAACGTGGGATCGTTGCGGGGCACGAGTGGCGAGCTGTCCACCACCTCGTGTCCCTGACGGCGGAAATAGTCGAGGAAGGTCGATCGAATATCGTTCAGGCTTGGCATCTGGGTCTCCGGCGGATCTGCGGGGCAGATTTACCGACCCGCGCTGCAGGTGTCCACCGAATGCCACTGCTTGCGGCGTTTCTTTCTTCGATAGCGCAGTCAAAAGAAAAGCGCCCGCCCCGTAGGAGGCAGGCGCCGCAATCAGAGACTGTGGTCGTCAGACGTTACTCTTCGACCAGACTATCATCTTTCGGCATTTCGAAATCGAGACCGTGGGCCGCACGGATCTTGTCCTCGATATCGTATGCGATCGCCTCGTTTTCCTTCAGGAAGGTTTTGGCGTTTTCGCGCCCCTGCCCAATGCGCTCGTCGCCATAGGAGTACCAGGAGCCCGATTTCTCCACCACGCCGGCTTTCACGCCCAGATCCAACAACTCGCCGGTCTTGGAAATGCCCTCGCCATACATGATGTCGAACTCGACCTGCTTGAAAGGCGGCGCAACCTTGTTCTTGACGACCTTGACGCGCGTCGCATTGCCCACGACCTCATCGCGATCCTTGATCGCACCGATGCGGCGGATGTCGAGCCGGACAGACGAGTAAAACTTCAGCGCATTGCCGCCGGTGGTGGTCTCCGGGCTACCGAACATGACGCCGATCTTCATGCGAATCTGGTTGATGAAGATAACCATGCATTTTGATCGCGCGATGGAACCGGTGAGCTTGCGCATCGCCTGACTCATCAACCGCGCCTGCACGCCGACCGAGCTGTCACCCATATCGCCTTCGAGCTCCGATTTCGGCGTCAGTGCCGCGACCGAATCGACCACGACCATGGAGACCGCCCCGGAGCGCACCAGCGTGTCGGTGATCTCCAGCGCCTGTTCGCCGGTATCGGGTTGGGAAATCAGCAACTCGTCGAGATTGATCCCAAGCTTGCGCGCATATTGCGGATCAAGCGCGTGCTCGGCATCGACAAAAGCGCAAACGCCGCCTTTTTTCTGCTCTTCGGCGACGCAATGCAGGGTCAGCGTCGTCTTGCCGGAGCTTTCCGGTCCGTAGATCTCGATAATGCGTCCCTTGGGGAGGCCGCCAATACCGAGCGCGATGTCGAGGCCGAGTGAGCCGGTCGACGTCGCTTCAATCTCGGCCACGGGGTTATCGGCCCCAAGCCGCATGATGGACCCTTTGCCGAACTGACGCTCGATCTGCGCCAGAGCGCTGTCCAACGCTTTCTGTTTATCGGAACTTTTTTTGTCTGCCATGTCGAGAAGGCTCGCCGTCGCCATCGTTTCCGTCCTTATTTCATGAACCGCGCGGGGCGGCAATGACTGCTCTTGTTCACCACTTGTTCTCCACGTTATGGGGGCAAAAGAAGAACATGGCAAGAGCTGTCCCTCTGGCTGATCCTCCAACACCATGGTTGACAGGGCATGAATGCCTGTCGGCAATGCTAGTGGATCTGGTCGCGCACCGTGGCGGTCAACTCGTTCAGCGAGAAGGGTTTCGGCAGGAAGATCGAATTCGGAATTCCCGCCTGTTCGTCGGAGAATCGGTCCTCGGCATAACCGGAAACGAAGACAACACGCACTTCGGGACGTTCCTTGAGCGCCAAGCGTACCCAGGTCGGGCCATCCATACCGGGCATGACCACATCGGTCACAAAGACATCGACCTTCAGGCTGGAATCCGAAAGGGTATCCAGGGCTTCCTCGGCGTTCTCGGCCTCGATCACGGTATAGCCGCGCATGCGCAACGCGCGGGACGCGAAGGCTCGGACCGGCGCTTCGTCCTCGACCAGCATGACGACGCCTTCCTCCTGCTGGAGCTGAACCGTCCCGGGGAGTTCCTGCTTGAGCACGCTTTGCTCCGCCGGACGGTCATAGGCTTGGAAGTAGAGGGAAAAGCTGGTCCCGGAGCCGACTTCGGAGTCGACGAAAATGAAGCCACCCGTCTGCTTGATGATGCCATAGGCCGTGGAGAGTCCAAGTCCCGTGCCTTCTCCGGTACGTTTGGTGGTGAAGAACGGTTCGAATATCTTCGCCAGCTTGTCGGCCGGAATTCCGACCCCCTCATCCTCTACCCTGACGACGACATAATCGCCCGCCGGGACGGTGGCGCGATCCCGCACCAGCGGCTCGTTGATCCGCTTGCTCTCAGTCACGATGCGGATCTCACCACCATTCGGCATCGCGTCACGCGCATTCACGACGAGATTCATCAAGACCTGCTCCAGCTGACGTTTGTCCGCACGCACCGGACGCAGCCCCGGATCATGCGAGAGCGAGAGCGTCACCTTCTCGCCCACGAGCCGGTTCAGCAAATGGGTCAGATCGGAAAGCGTGTCGCGCAGGTCGAGAATCTCCGGCTGGAGATTCTGTTTGCGGGAAAAGGCAAGGAGTTGGCCGACCAGGCTGGCGGCGCGGTTGGCATTCTGGTTGATCTGTACGAGATCGGCGTAGTCCTGATCGCCTTGATCGTGGCGCAGCAGGAGAAGGTCGCAGTGACCGGAGATAGCCGTCAACAAGTTGTTGAAATCATGGGCAACACCGCCCGCCAACTGGCCAATCGCTTGCATCTTCTGGCTTTGCACGAACTGCGCCTCAAGCGTCTTCAGCTCTGTGGCGTCATTGATGACAACATTCAGGATCGTCCGGCCGTCCTCGACATGCCGACCGAGCGTGACCTGAAGATAAAGCTCCTTGTCCGGCACGCTGGCTCTGACGAATTCCGGACGGCCCAGCCCACGGCCATCGGCCGCATCCATAAGCCAGTCCTTGACCGAGCGGCCAAGCCCTTCAACCAGCGTGTGGAATTCAGACTCCGGATCTGCGGCCGAACCGAACATCTCCCGTGCCGCGGCGTTGGAGAACAGGATTTTGCCTTCCCGGTCCAGTCTCAACAGCGCCACCGGAAGAACGCCAAGGCTCACTTCTCCATCGCGCGTGACGTCAGCTACTGCTGGCGTTTGCTCGTCCTCCGCACCGTCGCCGATCGGGATGAGAAACACTTCCTGACGACCGCCTGCTCCGTCGATTTCCACCACGCGAACGCGGACCGGCCCGTCGGCCCCCTGGACACGGTGGATCTGGTTCGGGACCAGCGGCAGGTCCGAAAAGACGCGTTCCAGCGTCTTGACACGGCCGCCGAGGATCCGGCGCAGCGCATCATTCATGAACAGGATCGTCCCCGAACGACTGACCGTCATCATTGGCAGGGACAGCGAATCCACGCCGCGCCCGACATGGTTGCGCTCAACGAGATCCTCGAGCCGCCAGAGATAGCGCTCGTCGTCGATCTGGTGCACCGCGAGTCGGACATGGCCCCGGCGCGTGACGATGTCTTCGCGTGCCGCGCCGCGCGCCTCGGCCCGGTTTTGCAGCCGCATCAGCACGGCGGCCGGGTTGGCGAACATATCCCGCAGACACCGCACCAGCGTCTCTTCCGGCCCCGCACCGACGCCGAAGCGATCCCGCGCGGCCTTGTTGCGATGCTCGATCACCCCGTCGATATCGGCTGTGAAGCTGGGTGCGACATCATTCTCGATGAAGACCGAAACTGCATCGGCGGCCTGAACCTTGCGCTCCGTCTCGCGCGAGGAAAACAGGCGGATCAGAAGGGCGAGCGCAGCAAGCGAGCCCCCGGATCCGAACAGGACGAGGCCGACCATTGGGTCCGGCACGTAGAAGGCTGCGCCGAAAAGCACCAGCGCAAAAACCCCAACATGAAGCGCCCGCCCGGCAAAGCCGGAAGCCGTTCGGGTCACGGGGGCGGGGGCGAGCGCCGGATGCGACAAGGGTCTTCTCCCATTCGATTCGTTTCCCCCGTATTTCGGTCGCAATTTGTTAATCCTCGCTTAAGGCAAATCACCAAAACGAAAATAGCTCCCCCGAATGCTGTTATGCTCCCCTTTCAGCGCGCAGGATTGCAAGGAAAAACCCGTCCCCGCCCTGAAGCGGCGACAGCCGGATCTCGCGCTCCAGCCGCCAGCCGGGGCGTTCGACGAGAAATTGCTCCTGTTGCGCCTCGTTCTCCGCATCCAGCAGTGAACAGGTCATGTAGGCCAGCGCCCCGCCCGGCGCGACGAGATCTGACGCGCGGGAAAGGATGCTGCGCTGAAGCTGCAGGATGCCGGCAAGACCGTCTGCATCCAGGCGCCATTTGGCGTCTGGCTGCCGTCGCCAGGCACCGCTCCCCGAACAGGGCACATCGGTGACAACAAGATCGTACGCGCCGGCCTCCAGATCGGACTCCTCAAGCGGCGTGAGGCGGGCAGCGGCCCGGCGGGCCCGTTCGGGGATATTGGCCATCCGCCGGGGGTTGCCATCATGCACGAAGATCTCGCCGCCCTTGCGGGCGGCCAACGCCAGCGCCTTGCCGCCGCCGCCGGCGCAATAGTCGAGAACGCGCCCCGACGCGGGCAAGGGCACGGCAGCCGCGACCGCCTGCGACGACGCATCCTGGATCTCGATCAGCCCGTCACGATAGGCCTGACCGTTGCGCAGCGCCCGGGCGCCGCCCAGGACGCGAAGCGCCGTATCGCAGAGCGGGTGCGGCTCGGTTTCCACCCCATCCTCGGCCAGCGCGCGCGCGGCTTCCGTCGGCGTGCCGCGCAACAGGTTCGCCCGCAGGAAGAGATCGGCACGCCCGCGCAACCGCTGCAGCACCGGGGAGAAATCCGCGCCGAGACTGCTGCGCAGATCCTCTTCGAGCCAGTCCGGGCAGTCGAGCGCGACCAGCTCGGGCGCGGTGTCCGCGACCGCCGCCTCATCCTCGCGCAGCGGGGCAAGCGCATATCCCTGACCGGTCAGGGAGGCGGCCGGGTCGAGGCCTTGCAAGCGCAACAGCCCGATCACCAGGCCGCGCCCCGTCTCCGCCCCGCCCGCCCAGCCGGCGGAACGGCGCTGGCGGATCGCGTCGAAAACATGGTCGCGCACGGCCGCGCGGTCCTTGGAGCCGGCGAACCGGCTGCGCCGGGCCCAGTTGGTCAGCGCCTTCTCGGCCGGCTCCCCGGCAAGATAGAGATCGAGGATCTCGGCGGCCGCTGCGAGGCGGGCTTCCGGTCTCATGGCAATACTCCCCTTCGCCGCCCCGGCATGTCCCTGTGCCGCGCTCAATGGGCGCAGCACCGCATCGGCGGTCCCTGCCCTATTGTCTTTTTTGTCCGTTCGACGCAACCGAAGAGGGTGACCCTCGTCGACAGCCCGTCCCGAAATGGAGACACGCCATGAACCTGCGCCCCCTGCTGATCATCCCGCCGCTTCTGGCCGGCTTCTTCGGGTTTCGGATGATGACGCAGGAGGGCGATGTGCCGACCTCGACTCCGAAGGAGAACCGGCTCGCAGTTCGGGTGATCGAGCTGGAGCCGCACCCGGTTGCGGCCACGGCGGTGGGCTATGGCCGCGTCGAGCCGGTGCGGGACTGGTCGGCAATCTCCGAGGTTCAGGGGCGGATCGTGACGCTGGCCGAGGGGCTCGCCGTGGGCAGCATCGTCGAGGCGGGCACCGTGCTGGCCGAGATCGACCGCACCGATTACGAGCTCGCACGGCAAAAGTCCCTCGCCAATATTTCCGCCGCCGAGGCGCAGCTCGCCGAACTGGACCGGCAGGAGGTCAATTCGCGCGCCTCGCTGGCGGTCGAGAAGCGGATCCTGGAAGTGGCCCAGGCCGAATATGACCGGATCGATTCCCTCGTCGGGCGCGGCACCTCGACCCAGGCGGCGCTGGACGGCGCCCAGAAAACCCTGCTGGCACAGACCAATTCCGTGACCCAGCTGGAGAACACCCTCGCCCTCTTCCCCTCGCAGCGCGACAGCCTGCAGGCCACGCTCGCTGTGCGCCGCGCCGAGCTGGCCGAGGCCGAACGCAGCCTCGAAAAGGCAACCATCCGCGCGCCCTTCCGCGGCCGGGTCAGCGAACTCAATGCGGAGAGCGGGCAATTTGCCCGCAGCGGCGACACGCTGCTGAAGATGGATGACACCGCCGCCGTCGAGATCACTGCCGAGATCCAGCCGACCGAATTCGTGCCGATGATCACCGTCGCCCTCGGCGACCGTTTCGACGGCGACAGCGTGGTCGACGTGGCGCAGGCGGTGCAGATCCTGACCGAGGCCGGAGTCACCGCCGCCGTTTCGATGCAGATTGCCGGGATCGAGGCGCATTGGCCGGCCGAGATCGTGCGGCTGCGCGGCACGATGGACAGCGAGACCGGCACGCTCGGCCTTGTCGTCCGGGTCAAGGATCCGCTCTTCAGCAAGCGCAAGATCAACCGCCCGCCGCTCAATGTGGGCGCCTTCGTCACCGTCACCTTTTCCACCGAGCCACGGCCCGACGGCATGACCGTCCCCCGCGCCGCGCTGCGCTATGACGATGAGGGCGCCTCCTTCGTCTATATTGCCGATGCGCAGGAACAGCTTGCGGTGCTGCCGGTCGAGACCGGGCAGGTCATCGGCGAGAATGTCCTGGTGCTCGACGGGCTGGCGGGCGGCGAGCTGCTGGTGCTGACCGATCCGCGCCCGCCGGTGCTCGGCACGCCGCTGGAGCTTGTCCGGCCGCAGGTCGGATCGCAGGCCGTGCCGCAGGGAGATCAGTGAGATGATTTCCTGGTTCGTCCGGCACCCGGTTGCCGCCAACCTGCTGATGATACTGGTCTGTGTCCTCGGCCTGTCCACCCTGCCACAGCTCGAACGCGAGACCTTCCCCGATGTCGCCGCCTCCACCGTTCGGGTCTCGATGGTCTATCCCGGCGCCTCGGCGCTCGATGTGGACGAGGAAATCTGTGCCGAGCTGGAAGACGCGCTGACCGGCACCGCGGGGCTGGCCGATCTCGACTGCCTCAGCGTCGACGGGCTTGCCTCGGCCACCGCCGAGCTGGAGGAAGGCGGCGATCTCGCGCAGTTCTACAATGACATCAACTCCGCCGTCTCCGGCATTGGCGACCTGCCGGAAGATGCCGAGAACTGGTCCGTCGAGCTTGGCGGGCGCGACGAGCTGATCGCCATGCTTGCCATCTCCGGTATCTACGGCAAACGCGGTTTGACCGAATATGCCGACACGCTGGCCGACCGGCTGCTCTCGCTGCCCGGCGTCACCCAGGCCACCGTGTCCGGCATCACCGATCGCGAGCTCAAGGTCAGCTTCAACACCACCGCCCTGCGCCGCTATGGCGTCTCCAGCCAGGACATCGTCAACGCCATCGGCGCCCGCTCGCTGCGCCAGCCGCTCGGCGCCGTGGATACCGATGGCAGCTCGATCACCCTGCGCTACGCCGATGCGCGCCGCTCCATCGCCGAGCTGGAAGACCTCATCGTCATCCAGAACCCCTCGGGCGGCATGGTGCGGCTGAAGGATCTCGGGCAGGTGCAGATCGTCGATACCGACGAGAACATGCAGAGCTTCATCAACGGCACCCAGGCCGCCATTGTCACCGTCTTCAAGGGCAAGGAAGGCGACGCGATCCGCATCTTCGACGAGGTCGAGGAGGTGCTGGCAGCCGAGCGCGAGGCCTGGCCGGACCCGTTCGACATCACCGTGCTCTTCAACATGACCGAGCTGGTCGAGGAACGGCTGACGCTGATCCTGAAGAATATCGGCATCGGGCTGGTGCTGGTCTTCGCCACCATGTGGCTCTTCTTCACCCTGCGCGAGGCGCTGTGGATCTCGGCCGCCCTGCCCGTCTCCTTCCTCGGCACCTTTTTCCTGATGGACAGCTTCGGCATCACCATCAACATGATCACGCTGGTGGCGCTGCTGATGGCGGTCGGCCTGATCATGGACGATTCCATCGTCATCGCCGAAAACATCGAACGCTGGCGCCGCAAGGCCGGCAAGCTGGAAGCCGCCAGTCGCGGCACGCTGGAAGTGGTGCCCGGCATCACCTCCTCCTTCCTGACCACGGCCTGTGTCTTCGGGCCGCTGATGTTCGTCTCCGGAACGATGGGACAGATCCTCGCCTATATCCCGATGGTGCTGCTGCTAACCCTCGGCTTCAGCCTCGTCGAGGGCTTCCTGATCCTGCCGCATCACCTCAGCCATTCCGGCACGGACGACCCGTCCGAACATGAGCACCGCCCCGCCGCGCGGCTGCTCGACCGCTTCAAGGAAGGCATCGTCATCCCGCTGGTCACCTTCCTTGTGAAGGTCCGTTATTTCACCATCGGTGCGGTGATCGCCTGCCTTATGCTCGCCATCGGGCTTGTTGCCTCCGGACAGGTCAAGGTGGTCGGTTTCCCGACCATCGAGGGCGACACGATCCAGGCCAAGATCTCGCTCACCACCGGCATCGAACGTGAACGCACCATCGAACGGGTGGACCAGTTGATCGCGGCCTTGCAGCGTGTCGATGCGGAGCTGACACCCGGGACGGAGGGCGGCGAGAAGCTGGTCGAACGGGTGCTGGTGCAATACGCCACGAATTCCAACGTCAACGACAATGGCTCCAACACCGCCACGCTTACGGTCGACCTGCTGGCCTCCGCCCGGCGCAACGTGAAGGCGGACGAGGTGGTCGCGCGCTGGCGCGAAGAGGCCGGGCCGCTGCCGGATGTGATCCAGGCGAGCTTCGCGCAGGCCGAGCTTGGCCCGGGCGGCAACGATCTCGATGTCGAGCTGGCCGGGCGCGACCTCGAGGACCTGGAAGCGGCTGCGAGCCAGCTCCTCGCCGCGCTCACAGCGCGTGACGACGTGACCGAGGCCTTCACCGATTTCTATGGCGGGCGCCGCGAGGTGCAGCTCTCGCTCAATGAATACGGCTATTCCATCGGGCTGACGCCGCAGGCGCTGGCCGCGCAGCTGCGCAACGCCTTCGCGGGCTCGGAGACGGACAGCTTCCGCACCGGGCTCTCCAACGTGACCGTGCAGGTCGAGCTGGACGATTCCGTGCGTCACATGGCGGATCTGGAGGCCTTCCCGATCCTTGTCGGCGGCGGCGAGCTGGCGGCGCTGGCGACCGTGGCCGATATCTCCGTCACCTCCTCCTACCCGGTCATCAAGCGCAAGAACGGGTTGGCCACAGCGCAGATCATCGGCCAGATCGACCGCGCCACGACAACGCCCGGCAAGATCGCCGCCGTGGTGACCGGAGAGCTCGCCCCCGAAATCATGCGCACCCATCCCGGCGTGACCATCTCCATCGGCGGCGCCTCCGAAGACGAACAGGAATCGCAGGCCTCGACCATGTCCAAGCTGCTGCTCGGGCTGGTCGGGATCTACCTCGTGCTCGCCTTCCAGTTCCGCAGCTACACGCTGCCGGTGGTGGTCATGCTCTCCATTCCCTTCGCGCTGATCGGCACGATCACCGGTCACTGGGCGCTCGGCATCGACCTTGCCATGCCGAGCTTCATCGGCTTCGCCTCGCTGGCCGGCATCGTGGTCAACAACGCGATCCTGTTCCTGACCTTCTTCCAGACCCACCTGAAGGGTGAGGACCATGTTGCCGCCGCGCTGGACGCGGTGCGCGAACGGTTCCGCCCGATCCTGCTTTCGACCGGGACGACCGTGATCGGCCTGCTGCCGCTGATATCCGACGGCTCGCCGCAGGTGCAGGTCATGGTGCCGCTGGTGGTCTCGGTGGCGGCGGGGCTGTTGGCCTCGATGATCCTCGTGATCCTGGTGCTGCCGGCGCTGCTGTCGATCTATTTCGACATCTTCTCGGTGGAGCGCTGGATCGCCAAGTTCGACTCGCGGGACGAGAACGGGACGGACAGCGCGGAGGCGCGCGCTTCGCGCGCGTGAACGATCCTGCGTATCGCGCCTTTCGCGGGCGCGAAGGAAGGTCCGGTCATGCCGACCGGCTGAGGTTCAGGTCCGGTCGGACCTGTCGGAACAAGAGAGCGCTCGTTGGCATGGCTCCCGTTCCGAGGCCGTGGAACCACGGCAGACCCAAATCCGTTCGGTTTCATCAAATACCCACCGCAACCCACTGACAAAATTATATTATACTTTAGATTGAGTGCCTCTGAGCCCAGATCAGCCGGTGTCCAGAGGGATCACATCCACCGCCTGGCTTGTCCTCTGACCACCCGCAAGCCGCATCACGCCCTTGACCGGCGCGATGTCGGAATAGTCGCGCCCATAGGCGATCACCACATGGTCATTGGCAACCTCGAGCGCATTGGTCGGGTCGAATTCCACCCAGCCCATGCGCGCGCCGCACCAGGCACGCACCCAGGCATGCATCGCATCGGCGCCTTCCAGCCGCGCCTGCCCCTCGGGCGGCACGGTGCGCAGGAAACCCGACACATAGCCTGCCGGAATCCCCATCCCGCGCAGGCAGGAGATCATCACATGGGTGAAATCCTGGCATACGCCCTCGCGCCGCTCGAACGCCTCCAGCGCCGGCGTGTCGACCTCCGTCGCGTCCGGATCGAACTTGAACTCGGCATGAATCAGGCGGCCCAGTGCATAGAAAATCTCCAGCACCGACTGCGCTCCCCGCGCCGCCTTCAACCCGTAATTCGTCATCGCCGGATGCAGCGTGATCCGGGGGCTGGCGCCGAGGAAGTGATGCGGGGCTTCGGGGGCCAGCGTCGCCTGTGCCGCGATCTCGCGTGCAAGCATGTCCGGACGGGCTGAGAAATCGATCCGCTGCCCATCGACCATCCGGTCGATCCGCGCGGTCATCTCGAAGACGCTCTCCGAATGCGGCTTGTCGAGCGCCACGTCATCGGTACGGTTGCCAAAAAAATCAACCCCTTCTCGCCATTCCACCGGATCGGGCCGCACCGTCAGATGGGCCGTTTCCAGCCGTTGTTCTCCCGCAATGCTGGCCGGCATCAGCCGCAGCAAATGCCGACCCGCCGTTGCCGGAACCGGGTAGTGATAGCTCAGCTTCATGCGGATCTCGTAGCGCATCTTCCCGCCCCTCAGCTCAGATAGGCCAGCGTGAGCTGGTCCGAAATCTCGGCGATATCATCCCCGAGGCGCTCCAGGGCGCGGGTCCCGACCGTCTCCGGCACCTGCAGCGCGAGATCCGTGCGCGCCCGCAGGACCGCCCGCGTGAGCGGCGTCATCTGCCGGTGCTGGCCCGAGCCCGGCAGATGCGCCAGATGCGCATCGATATCGCCAAGCTGGCAGAGGATCGAGCGCGGGTTCAACTCGTCCAGCGCCAGCAGGTCGACCACCGTCGCCCGGTTGGTCGCCACCGTGTAGCGACGGTGATGCGTCATCACGCTGTCGGAAATCTCCACCGCCATGTCCAGCGCCCCCGCCGGAGCAGCCGGGTCGGCGAAAGCGGCGAGACAGGTGCTCATGGTCGAGGCCCGTTCCAGCGCCCGACCGATGGACAGGAAGCGCCAGCCCTCGAAGCGATACATGTTGTCATGCACGAGCCCGGCAAAGCCGTTCAGCTTGCGGATCAGCACGCCCATCGCGCGGGCCGCATCGTCGCCGGGCGTCACCCGCTCGGAAAACTCGCGCACGGTTCGCGTCAGGTCCGAGAGCGCCAGCATCCCGTCGACCGAGAAGCGGTCCGCGACATGGCCAGCGGACCCGAGCGCGGCGGAGACACTGTCGACCAGCTCGCTCGGAACAGCCTCGACACTGGTGCAACCGAGATTCTCGAGGTAGCGCGCGGCGAAGAGCGGCAGCGGCGCGTCCGGCATGTCGCTTTCGGCCAGCCGCGCATGGCGGGCGCGTAAAACCCGGACCATGTGTTCGGACCGCTCCACGTAGCGGCCCAACCAGAAGAGATTATCCGCTGCCCGGCTCGGCAGCGCCGCCGGCGGGCTGCGTTCGAAACTCTCGTCCGAGCGCAGCAGGCTCGCGGCGCGCTCGGTCTTTTGCCCGATTACCCAGACATCGGCCACCTGCCCGCCCTGCTGCATGGCGATGGCCGAGCTGTCCTCGGAGCGTCCGATCCGGGCAAAGCCGCCCGGCATGGCGACCCAGCCCTCCTCGGTTCGCGCGAGGAAGACCCGCAGCGTCATCGGGCGCGGCACCAGCGCGCCGTCGACCAGCGCCGGCGCGGTCGAAAGCTGCACCTGTTCCTGCGCCACTAGCGCCGCCCCGCGCCGCTCGATCCAGGAATCGAGCCCGGTGGAGGGCGGCGTCACACCGCCGGTCTCATGCGCAAGCCCCGTGGCCCAGGCCGAAGAAAAGACCATCGCATCGGCATTGGCGCGCACATGCGCCCGCTCGCTCTCCTGCCCACACCACCATGTGGCGACATTGGGCATTCGCAGCGGCCGGCCGTCCAGCAGCTCACTCAGTCGCGGCAGGAAGGCCATCAGCGCCCGCGTCTCCAGCACGCCCGCGCCGAGCGCGTTGAGCATCGAGACATTGCCCGACCGGATCGCCCCGAGCAGCCCCGGCGTGCCCAGATGCGAGCCCTCATTCAGCTCCAGCGGGTCGGCCCAGTCGCTGTCCAGCCGGCGCCAGAGCACCGAAATCGGCTGCAACCCGTCGATGGTGCGGATCATGAGCTGGCCGTCCTGCACCGTAAGGTCATCGCCTTCCAGCAGGGTGAAACCGAGATAGCGGGCGATATATGCGTGCTCGTAATAGGTCGCGTTCAACGGCCCCGGCGTCAGGATGCCGACGCGCCCCCGGTGCCCCGGGCGCAAGCCCATCAAGCGGTCGCGAAAGTCGCGGAAGAAGTTGGAGAGCCGGGTGACATTCGCGCTGACAAAGATGTCGGAGTAGACCCGTGTCGTGGCGATCCGGTTTTCCAGCGCGAAGCCCGCGCCGGACGGCGATTGCGTGCGATCGCAGAGCACCCACCAATTGCCATTCGGTCCGCGCCCGATATCGAAAGCGATGAAGTCGAGAAAATGCCCATCGCGCGGGCGCAGGCCGACCAGCGGACGGTGCCATTCCGGGCTCTCGGCGATCAGCGAGGCCGGCAGATGCCCCTCGGCGACGAGCCGGTTCTCGCCATAGAGATCGGCGGCGAGCTTCTCCAGCAGGTCGGCGCGCTCGGCCAGCCCGGCGGAGATCTCGCTCCACTCGTCTTCCGAGATCAGCAACGGCACATGCGAAAGCGGCCAGTCGCGCTGCGCGTTGTCATCCTGTCCATAGCGGCGGTAATAGACGCCGGCATCGCGCAGGTAGCGGTCGCCATGGGAGATCCGTTCGGCCAGCCGCCCTTCGGGCATCGAGGCCAGCCGACGCACGAAATTGACCCATACCGGGCGCACGAGGCCATCCGGTCCCAGAAGCTCGTCCGGAACACCGTCCTGCGGCAGATACCCCGCAAGCAGCCGCGTCAGCGGATCGCCTCCCTCTCCCTGCATCCTGCCTCCGACCGTTGGCCCTTGCCTTAAAGTCCCGGCGCCCGACGAAGGTCGAGCGTCATCGGGAATTCCCTAGGGGGCAATTCGGCCGGGGGCAAGTAGGCTCCAGGGTTATGTCCATGCGGCTCGAACCGCGCCAGGCGCCGTGCCTGGGCCTCGTTTCCATTGACCGGGAAAGTGTCATAGTTGCGCCCGCCCGGATGGGCGACGCTGTAGGTGCAGCCCGCAAGCGCCCGTCCGGTCCAGGTGTCGAAGATGTCAAAGGTGAGCGGCGCGTTGATCGGCAACACAGGGTGCAGCGCCTCGGGCGGCTGCCAGGCCTTGAAGCGCAGCCCCGCAACCGAGACCCCGCCGACGCCTGTTGCCTGCATCGGCAGGCGACGCCCATTGCAGGTCACCGCGTAGCGCTCGGGGTCGGTGGTGGTGAGCTGCGCTTGCAGCCGCTCCACCGAGCTGTCCGT
This sequence comes from Tropicimonas sp. TH_r6, assembly GCF_033101155.1. Classification (NCBI taxonomy): domain Bacteria; kingdom Pseudomonadati; phylum Pseudomonadota; class Alphaproteobacteria; order Rhodobacterales; family Roseobacteraceae; genus Tropicimonas; species Tropicimonas sp. TH_r6. The sequence goes on along the minus strand of NZ_JAWMPX010000002.1, from coordinate 48,594 downwards.
ATAGCGCACCGTGCCGCCGATGGCGCCGGTTTCGCCGAGCACATGCCACGGCTCCAGCGCCTGCCGCAGCTCCAGGTGAACACCGTCCGCCTCGATCTCGCCGCAGAAGGGGAAACGGAACTCGGCCTGCGCCTTGAACCATTCGGAGTCCATCTCGAAACCATGGTCGCGCAGGTCACGCAGCACGTCGAGGAAATCCTCCCAGACGAAATGCGGCAGCATGAACCGGTCATGCAACCGCGTGCCCCAGCGGATTGGCGCGCCCTGGGCCGGGCTCTGCCACATCCGGGCGATCAGCGCCCGGATCAGGAGTTGCTGAGCGAGGGACATGCGCGGATCGGGCGGCATTTCGAAGCCGCGGAACTCGATCAGCCCGAGCCTCCCGGTCGGGCCGTCCGGCGAATAGAGCTTGTCAATGCAGATCTCGGCCCGGTGGGTGTTGCCGGTCACGTCGATGAGGATGTTGCGCAGCAGCCGGTCCGTCAGCCAGGGCGGCGGCACGTCGCCATGCCCCGGCGGGTGGATCTGGTCCAGCGCAATCTCGAGCTCATAGAGGCTGTCATGCCGCCCCTCATCCATGCGCGGGGCCTGAGAGGTCGGGCCGATGAAGAGTCCGGAGAAGAGATAGGAGAGCGAGGGGTGGCGCTGCCAATGCAGGATCAGGCTTTTGAGCAGATCCGGCCGGCGCAGGAAGGGGCTGTCCAGCGGCGTCGCGCCGCCCACGACCACGTGATTTCCGCCGCCCGTGCCGCAATGCCGCCCGTCGATCATGAACTTGTCCGCCCCGAGACGGCACTGACGCGCCTCCTCGTAGACGGCTTGCGTGATCGACTTGCAGTCCTCCCAGTTCTGCGCCGGGTGCACATTCACCTCGATCACGCCCGGATCGGGCGCCACGCGGATCACGTTCAGGCGCGGGTCATTGGGCGGCGAGTAGCCCTCGATATGGACCGGCAGCTTCAGATCTTCCGCCGCTTGCTCGGCGGCCGCGACCAGTTCGAGGTAATCCTCGACCCGCTCCGTCGGCGGCATGAAGATGCAGAGCCGTCCGTCGCGCGGCTCCACCGACATCGCTGTCCGCACGATCCCGCCCGTGGGCATGCCCGTGGTATCGTCCAGCGGAGTCGCGCGCTGCGCGTTGCGGTCCTGCACCCGCTCGGAGGGGGTGAATTGTCCAGCCTGCCGGTGGCCGGGCGTCACCGCCGGTTCGCCCCGGTTGCGCGCCCGCGCCTCGGGGTCGAAGACCGGCAGCTCGCCCTCCTGCGTCGCCGGGTCGGCGGGGTAGCTATAGGGATAGGCGCCAACGGAGACGTAGGGCAGCGCCTCCAGTGGCAGCCGGAACCCGACCGGGCTGTCACCAGGAATAAGGTAGAGTTTTCCACGCCGTGTGCGCCAAAGTTCAGACACCCAGCCGCCCGTCGCCCGGGTCTGCCAGCGTTGGACGGGGAGCACCATGCCCGAGGGCTGGGTCAACCCGCGCTCGAAGACGCGGGTGATCCGGTGCCGCGCCTCGGCATCCTTCAGCTTGGGGTTGTCCGGGCTGACATTGGCCGGCAGGTTGCCTTCCTTGAGAATCCATTCCGCCGGGTCCTCATAAGCCGGCTGGACGTGATCCGGGTCGACCGCAATGCTCTCGGCGATATGGCGCAGCACCGCCTTCGCCTCCTCCGGACCGACCTTGGTGTCCTCGGCCTCTTTCGCAATCAGCTCCGGGTTACGCCAGATCGGCTGCTCGTCGCGGCGCCAGTAAAGCGAGAAGGTCCAGCGCGGAAGGGTCTCGCCCGGATACCACTTGCCCTGCCCGTAATGCAGAAAGCCCCCCGGCGCGAAACGGTCGCGCAGGCGCCGGATCAGCTCATCCGCCAGTTCCCGCTTCATCGGCCCGACAGCGGCGGTGTTCCACTCGTCGCTCTCGTAATCGTCGATGGAAACGAAGGTCGGCTCGCCGCCCATGGTCAGGCGGACATCTCCATCTTCCAGCACCTCGTCGACCTGTTTGCCGAGCGCATCGAGCTTCTCCCAGCTATCTTGCGGAAACGGCTTGGTAATCCGCGGATGCTCGGCGATGCGGGTCACCGTCATGTCGAATTCGAACTCGACCTCGGCCGGAGTCGCCAGCCCCGAGATCGGCGCGGCATTGCGATAATGCGGCGTGGCGGCGAGCGGGATGTGGCTCTCGCCGGTCAGCAATCCGCTCGTCGGGTCGAGCCCGATCCAGCCGGCGCCGGGAAGATAGGCCTCGCACCAGGCGTGGAGATCGGTGAAGTCGTGATCCGTTCCCGAGGGCCCGTCCAGCGCCTTCAGATCCGGTTCGAGCTGGATCAGGTAGCCCGAGACGAAGCGCGCGGCGATGCCGAGATGGCGCAGGAGCTGCACCAGCAGCCAAGAGCTGTCGCGACAGGAACCTTTGGCCCGCTCCAGAGTCTGCTCCGGCGTCTGCACGCCGGGTTCCATGCGGATGACATAGTCGACCAGTTTCTGAAGCCGCATGTTCAACCCGACGAGAAAATCGACCGTCGTCTCTTCGGGATTGAACTCAATGCTTTCGATCAGCTTCTTCAGGCGCGGCCCGGCCTCTTCCGGCCACAGGTAGATCGACAGATCCTCGGTAAGATCGTCCGGGTAGTCGAAGGGCAGATGTTCCGCCTCCTCCTCGACGAAGAAGTCGAACGGGTTGTAGACGGTCATGTCCGCGACGAGGTCCACCTCGATCTTCAGCTCCCGGACCGGTTCGTGGAAGACGTAGCGCGCCAGCCAGTTGCCATAGGGGTCCTGCTGGTGATTGACGAAATGCCCTCCCGGCGAGACTTTCAGCGAATGCGAGATGACGCGGGTGCGCGAATGTGGCGCGGGGCGCAGGCGTATGACCTGCGGGCCGAGCGTGACAGGCCGGTCGTATTTGTAATGGGTCAGGTGGTGGATTGCGGCCTTGATCGACATGTTTTCTCCCTGAACGCGTCTTCGTCCTCCAGCAAACACAGCCGCCGCACCCTTGCGAGAGGGTTTTGGTCGAATTGGCGTTTTTCGAAGCCCCTTGGCGCGCTGCCACGGGAGTGTGCACATTATTTTGGCAGAAGCCGGAGCCACCCGCCCCCCGGACCGGCCCCGCTGGCGGAACGCTCCAACTGCGGCGCGGCCATTCGATGATGGGACTCGCAGCAACAGATCCGGAGCACGACATGCAGTGGAACGAATTCGAGAAATGGGCGATTGGATCGTAAAATGGTCAGCAGAGTATCACCGCACCTTGCGGAACCGCCCAGACCGCGCCCGGCGAGGTTGCGTCCCGCCTGCCCTCTGCTCCGCCCGAAATGGGCGAAGACATGGCTGCGATCCTGAACGATTTCGAAACCGTTGTGATGCCCGGGATAACCCATAGGCAGCACCCACGCTTCTTTGCCTATTTCCCGGCCAACGCGGCACCGCCGTCGATGTTGGCCGAGATGCTTGTGACCACCATCGCCGCGCAATGCATGTTGTGGCAGACCTCGCCAGCCGCGACCGAGATCGAGGAGGTCATGGTGGACTGGTTGCGGCAGGCCTTGGGCCTGCCCGAGACCTATAATGGGGTGATCCAGGACAGCGCCTCGTCCGCGACCCTGTCGGCGGTTTTGACAATGCGCGAGGTTGCCAACGGGTTTTCGGGCAACCGGGAGGGGCTGAACGCGAAGGGAACTCTCCGGATTTATTGCTCCGATCAGGTCCATTCCTCGATCGACCGGGCCTGCTGGGTCGCCGAGATCGGACAGGACAACCTGGTCAAGATCGGGCCCGTCGGTCCGCGCCACGCGATTGACGCAAGCGCCTTGCGGCACGCAATCGCTCAGGACCGCGCGGCGGGTCATATTCCGGCTGGGATCATCGCCATCACGGGCGGAACAGGCGTCGGCGCATCGGACGATCTCGGACCCGTGCTGGCAATCGCGCAGGAAGAGGGCCTCTACACCCATCTGGACGCGGCCTGGGCCGGCGCGGCGATGATCTGCCCGGAATTCCGGGATGATTTCTGGGCGGATGTCGCCGGGTTCGACAGCATTGTCTTCAATCCCCACAAATGGCTGGGCGCGCAGTTCGACTGCTCCGTCCAGTTTCTCAAGGACCCGGCCGCGCAGCTGAACACGTTGAAGATCGAACCCGAATTCCTGAAGACATCCGGCGTCGAGGTCACCAATTTCTCCGAGTGGACGATTCCCTTGGGCCGCCGGTTCCGCGCGCTGAAGATATGGTTCCTGATCCGCTCCTACGGGATCGAGGCGCTGCGTGAACGCATCCTCAACCATGTTCTCTGGGCGTCGGAGGTCTGCGAGGCCATTCGGTCCATCGACAGGTTCGAGATCGTGACAGAACCGATCCTGAGTCTGTTCTCCTTCCGCGCCCCGGGGGACGATGCGACACAGCAAAGACTGGTGGACGCATTGAACGACGATGGACGTATCTACCTCACGCAGGGCTCATTCGGTGGGCGCAAGATCATCCGGTTCCAGGTCGGTCAGTTCGACACCACGCGAGGCGATGTGCTGATGGCCGCGGATGTCATCCAGGAGACGTGGTTGGCGATCAAATGACCAACCGATGAGGTTTCCCGGATCGGGCGCGGTTCGACTTGCAGAAATCAGCGGCGTCGCGTCACCTTCCAGCCGGTGCGATCCGGTAGATGGCCCCATGCCCTTCTGACAGAAACCAGACGCTCCCGTCCGGCGCTTGCCGGACATCCCGCACCCGCTCGGTCTCCGGCCACGTCAACCGCTCCACTTCCACCAAGCCGCCGCCGCGCTGTTCCAGGCGCGAAATCAGGTCGAATTTAAGCGACCCGATAAGGAAATCCCCGTCCCAGCCCGGCAATAGATTGCCCGACAGGATCGCCAAGCCGGATGGCGCAATGGAGGGGTCCCAATAATGCTGAGGCTGTTCCATCCCGTCCTGCGCCGTCCCCTCGCCGATCTTGCCGCCGGAGTAATGCCGCCCATAGGAAATGACCGGCCAGCCGTAATTGGCGCCGGCGCGGATCCGGTTCACCTCGTCGCCGCCCTGCGCCCCATGTTCGACCGCCCAAAGCTGGCCCGCACCATCCAGCGCCGCGCCTTGCGGGTTGCGATGCCCGTAGGACCAGATCTCCGGTCGCGCGCCCGGCTGGCCGAGGAAGGGATTGCCCGGGGCCGGCGCGCCGCCGCGCGTGATCCGCAGGATCGAGCCCTGGCTGCGCCCGAGATCCTGCGCCGCGGGCCGGTCGCCGCGCTCGCCAATGGTCACGAAGAGCGTTCCATCCCGTGCTTCAACCAGCCGCGAGCCAAAATGCCGCCCGCCGCGGCTGCCCGGCGCCATCTCGAAGATCCGCCGGAACTCCGCAAGCCGCCGTCCGTCCCGCGACAACCGCCCAACCCCGACCGCCGTGCCCGCGCCGCCGCCCTGCCTGTGCGCATAGCTGAGATAGACCTGCCGGCTCTGGGCAAAATCGCGCGGCACAAGCACGTCCAGCAACCCGCCCTGCCCCGTGGTTGCGACCTTCGGCACGCCGCGCACTTGCTGGCGCCCCCCATCTGCACCGAAATGCCAGAGCCGCCCATCTCGCTCCGTCACGAGGAAACCGCCATCGGGCAGGAAGGCCAGCCCCCAGGGCGTGTCCAGCCCGGAGGCGACCTCGGTCACCTCGACCGGGCCGGCCTCGGTCTGGCGGACCGCTGCCTGCGCGGCGGCGGCGGCGAGGAGGAACAGGATTGTGGCAAGGATACGCATGGGTTTTCTCCGATTCTCCAGCACAGTCTAGCGCGTCCAACGCGCCGCGTTTGCGCGCTGTCGAAACGGTGATGGCGCGTGAACCGGCCCCGCTGCCTCCTGTCGCGACTTCACCGCTTCCCATTTCCCGGTTCTGACAATAACGTGTCGTCCGGACAGAAGATCCTACAGGGAGTTACTCGACATGAAGAAACTGTTGCTGGCCAGCGCCGCCATGACCATGGCCACCGCCGCCACGGCCGAAGAGATCAAGCTTGGCGTCCTGCTGGGCTTCAGCGGACCGATCGAATCCATGGCCGTTGCAATGGGCGCCGGCGCCGAACTGGCGATCAAGGAAGTCAGCGATAGCGGCAAACTGCTCGACGGCAGTACCGTCGTTCCCGTGCGCGCCGACTCGACCTGCATCGACAGCGCCGCCGCCACCGCCGCCGCCGAGCGCCTGATCACCTCCGATGGCGTGGCTGGCATCATGGGCGCCGCCTGCTCCGGCGTGACCGGCGCGGTTCTGGCCAACGTGGCGCGTGCCAATGGCATGGTCATGATCTCGCCGTCGGCCACCTCGCCCGCCCTGTCGGAAGCCGAAGATGATGGTCTGTTCTTCCGCACGCCTCCGTCCGATGCGCGCCAGGGTGTCGTCATGGCGAATATCCTGATGGACAAGGGGGTCAAATCCGTCGCCGTGACCTACACCAACAACGACTACGGCAAGGGTCTGGCCGAGAGCTTCCAGGGTGCCTACGAAGAACTTGGCGGCGAAGTGACCATTTCCGCCGCGCATGAAGACGACAAGGCCGACTATTCCGCCGAAGTCGGCGCGCTGGCCTCCGCCGGTGGCGACCTGCTCGTGGTTGCCGGTTATGCCGACCGCGGTGGCGCGGGCATCGTGCAGGGTGCGCTCGACACTGGCGCCTTCGACACGTTCCACTTCCCCGACGGCATGGTCTCCGACGCGACCATCGGCAAGTTCGGCGCCGATGTAGACGGCTCTGGCGGTCAGCTGCCAGGCTCCGACAGCCCGGGTGCGGCGAAATTCGCCGAGGTCGTTGGCGATGCGTGGGATGCCACCGCGATCTTCTCCGCCGAATCCTATGACGCCGCCGCGATCCTGCTGCTGGCCATGCAGGCCGCCGGTTCCGCCGATCCGAAGGTCTACAAGGACAAGATCATGGATGTGGCCAACGGTCCGGGCGAAGAGATCATGCCCGGCGAGCTTGGAAAGGCGCTGGAGATCCTCGCCGGTGGCGGTGAGATCGACTATGTCGGCGCAACCTCGGTCGAATTCCTCGAAAACGGCGATTCCGCCGGCTCCTTCCGGGAAGTCATGATGGACGGTGGCAAGTTCGAGACCGTCGGCTACCATTGATCAGCCCTGTCCGGATGGCCCCCTTGCCGTCTGGACTGCGCTGACGTAACAGCGGGCGGCCCGGGGAATACCCTGGGCCGTTTGCTCAAGAATAACACGGCCGCAACACGCCGAGGGACATGCAGATGATCCGGGTTGAAGACCTCCACAAGCATTTTGGCGGATTCCGCGCCTGCGATGGGGCTTCCATCGAGATCGCCGAAGGCTCGATCACCGGGCTGATCGGCCCGAACGGCGCCGGCAAGACAACGCTGTTCAACGTGATCGCGGGTGTGCTGCCACCGACCTCCGGCCGCGTCTTTATGGATGGCGAAGAGATCACCGGCCTGCCGCCGCATGAGCTCTTCCACAAGGGGCTGCTCCGGACCTTCCAGATCGCGCATGAGTTCAGCTCCATGACGGTGCGCGAGAACCTGATGATGGTGCCGGGCGGGCAATCGGGCGAGACGCTCTGGAACACGTGGTTCCATCGTGCGCGGATCGCGGAGGAAGAGGTCGAACTGGCGAAGAAGGCCGACGAAGTCCTTGAATTCCTGACCATCGATCACCTGGCTGAGGAAAAGGCCGGGAACCTCTCCGGCGGGCAGAAGAAGCTGCTGGAGTTGGGCCGGACGATGATGGTCGATGCCAAGATCGTCTTTCTCGATGAGGTTGGCGCCGGCGTGAACCGCACCCTGCTCAACACGATCGGCGACGCGATCATCCGGCTCAACAAGGAGCGCGGTTACACGTTCTGCGTGATCGAGCATGACATGGATTTCATCGCCCGGCTCTGCGATCCGGTGATCGTCATGGCCGAGGGCAAGGTGTTGGCCGAGGGCGGCGCCCGCGCGGTCATGCAGGACGACCGTGTGATCGAGGCCTATCTGGGCACGGGTCTCAAGAACAAGGTCAAGGAAGAGGCCGCGCAAGGATGAGGAACGCCCTGCAAACCATCGGAATCGCAGGCGCTCTTGTGCTTACGCCTGTGGTGGTGCAGGCCGATGAGGTCATCCTGTTCAAGTGCTTTTTCGACTGGCGCTGCGACCCGAACACGAAATGCGATCATGCCGGCCTCGAGCTGCGCATCAAGCATAACACGGATACGAACGAGGCCGAATTCCTCGGCAAACATGGCAGCCCGCTCGACCAGATCGGGGTGCATATCGGCGACCGCTCTGTGAGCTTTCTGGCCTACCAGATCTCGGGCGCCGTGGACGTCACGACGATTGCACTGATGAATGGGGAAGCAATCCACACCTCCCATCGGATCGGCGGGATCACCATGAAACCGGAACAATATCTGGGCGAATGCGTCGCCCTGCCCTCTTCGGAGTGAGCGCATGAGCGAGAAATACCTGATTGGCGATGCGATGTCGGGCGGCTACGGCAAGGGCCCGAATATCCTGCATGGCTGTACGATTGCCTGTGACAAGGGCGAGATCGCGGTGATTGTCGGCCCCAACGGCGCCGGAAAGTCGACCGCGATGAAGGCCGTCTTCGGCATGTTGGATGTGCGCGAAGGCGCGGTTCGGCTGGGCGGCAGGGACATCACCGGGCTGACGCCGCAGGCGCGGGTTTCCGAGGGCATGGCCTTCGTGCCGCAGACCAACAATATCTTCACCTCGATGACGGTCGAGGAGAACCTCGAGATGGGCGCCTTCCTGCGGGAAGACGACATGAAAGCCTCGATGGAACAGGTTTATGAGCTGTTCCCGATCCTGCGCGACAAGCGCAAACAGGCCGCGGGCGAGCTTTCGGGCGGCCAGCGCCAACAGGTCGCCGTGGGCCGCGCGCTGATGACCCAGCCTTCTGTGCTCATGCTCGACGAGCCCACCGCCGGCGTTTCGCCCATCGTCATGGACGAGCTTTTCGACCGGATCATCGAGGTCGCCCGCACCGGCATCTCGATCCTGATGGTGGAACAGAATGCCCGCCAAGCCCTTGAAATCGCAGATACCGGCTACGTTCTCGTGCAGGGTCGCAACGCCCATACTGGGACAGGCAAGGACCTTCTGGCCGACCCGGAAGTGCGCCGGACCTTCCTGGGAGGGACGTGATGAAGCAGGCTCTTCTCACTGCTGCCGCGCTTCTTGCGGTCACCCCGGCACTGGCCGCACCGCTGGAATGCACCTTCACCGCCGAGTGCTTTGAGACCGATGGCTGCCATGAAAGCGGCTATGGATTCATGGTCTGGTTCCCCTCCGAGACTTCGGAGAGCGTGGTCACGATCACCGACGGGACCGGCGATTTCCCGGGTCTTGCCGAGACACTGGGCGAGGACGGGCTGGTTGTCCGCTTCACCAGCGGATTTGGGCCGTCGATGCTGACGCTTCATGGCGACGCCGCGCGGCTTGCGGCCCATGGCGCGGAGGACGCCTTGATGGTGAACTATTCCGGTGCCTGCCGGGAGGTGGAAGAATGATTGGTTTCAACACCTTTTGCGACTCTCGTGGAGAGCCGCGCCCGATCCCGGATGGGCGCATGCACCCTCTGAGTGCAGCGCCGCTGCGTCGCTCGGCAAATCATCGCTTCCGCCAGCCATCACAGGTAGACCGGAGCACCCGCTCCTCCATGAGCAAGGTGAACTGACATGGACCTTCTCAACGCCTTCGTGGCGCTCTCCAACTATGTGCTGATCCCGGCACTCTCCTATGGCAGCCAGCTCGCGCTCGGCGCGCTTGGGGTCACGCTGATTTACGGTATCCTGCGGTTTTCCAACTTCGCCCATGGCGACACGATGGCCTTCGGCGCGATGGTGACGATCCTCGTCACCTGGCTGATGCAGGCCATTGGCATTTCGATTCATCCGCTGCCAACCGCCCTCCTCGCCCTGCCCTTCGGCATCGCCGCCACGGCGCTGATGATGCTGGCCACCGACAGGTGGATCTATCAGTTTTACCGCGAGCAGAAAGCCAAGCCGATCATCCTCGTCATGGCCTCGCTCGGCGTCATGTTCGTGCTGAACGGCGTCGTCCGGGTCATCATCGGCCCCGGCGAACAGCGCTTCAATGACGGTGAGCGTTTCATCATCAAGGCGCGGGATTTCAAGGAGATGACCGGTCTTTCCGAAGGGCTGGCCTTCCGAAGCTCGCAAGGAATCACCATCGTCGTCACGGTCATCGCGGTCATCGCGCTGTTCTGGTTCCTCAACCGGACCCGCACCGGCAAGTCGATGCGCGCCTATTCGGACAATGAGGACCTCGCGCTGCTCTCCGGCATCAACCCGGAGAAGGTCGTCCGCGTGACCTGGATCCTCGCCGCGATCCTCGCAACCACGGCGGGCGTCCTCTACGGGCTCGACAAGGCCTTCAAACCCTTCACCTATTTCCAGCTCCTGCTGCCGATCTTCGCCTCCGCCATTGTCGGCGGCCTCGGCAACCCGCTCGGCGCGATTGCCGGCGGCTATATCATCGCCTTCTCGGAAGTGACGCTGACCTATGCCTGGAAGAAGGTGCTGACCCACGCCCTGCCCGAAAGCATGGCGCCGGACAGCCTCGTCCAGCTCCTCTCGACCGACTATAAATATGCGGTTTCCTTCACCATTCTCGTCATTGTGCTGATCTTCAAGCCAACGGGCCTCTTCAAGGGGAAATCGGTATGAACCGGAACGCACTTCTCTTCGGCGGCGTCGCCCTGCTCTATATCCTGACCGGCTTCTTCCAGAGCTGGAACACGGCGCTGGCGATCTTCAACATGGGGCTGATCTCGGCCGTCATGGCGCTCGGGGTCAATATCCAGTGGGGCTATGCCGGGCTGTTCAATGTCGGCGTGATGGGCTTTGTCGCACTTGGCGGGCTGGCCACGGTTCTGGTCGCCATGCCGCCGGTGCCGGAAGCGTGGTCCGCGGGCGGGCTGCGCATGATCGGCGCGCTGATCGTTGGCGCGGGCACCGTCGCGGGCGGGATTCTGCTCTTCCGACGGATGGCGCCGGGAAAAGCACGCGGACTTGCGGCTCTCGCGGTCTTCGCCGTCGGTTTCCTCGCCTACAGGGCGCTGTTCGATCCCGCGCGGGACGCGATCGAAGCCGTGAACCCGGCCCTTGTCGGCTATCTTGGCGGAGCGAACCTGCCGATCCTGCTGGCCTGGCCCGCCGGCGCGCTGCTGGCGGCGGGCGCGGCCTGGCTCATCGGCAAGACCGCTCTTGGCCTTCGTTCGGACTATCTCGCCATTGCCACGCTGGGCATTGCCGAGATCATCATCGCGGTGATGAAGAACGAGGATTGGATGGCACGCGGCGTCAAGAACGTCGTCGGCCTGCCGCGCCCGGTTCCCTATGAGGTGGACCTGCAAGACAGCGCGAGCTTTGTCGAAACGGCGGCCTGGTGGGGGCTCGACCCCGCAACCGCGTCGACGATCTGGGTCAAGCTGCTCTATGGATGCCTCTTCGCAGTCGTGCTGCTGCTGATGATCTGGTTGACGCAGATGGCGCTGAACTCGCCCTGGGGGCGGATGATGCGCGCCATTCGCGACAACGAGACGGCGGCCGAGGCGATGGGCAAGGATGTTACCAGGCGGCATTTGCAGATCTTCGTCATTGGCTCTGCGATCTGCGGCATGGCCGGCGCGATGATGACGACGCTGGACGGGCAGCTCACGCCGGGCACCTACCAGCCACTCCGCTTCACCTTCCTGATCTGGGTGATGGTGATCGTCGGCGGCTCCGGCAACAACTGGGGCTCGGTGCTGGGCGGCTTCCTGATCTGGTGGCTCTGGATCCAGGTTGAGCCAATTGGCAGCGCGATCATGAACGTGATCACCCTGCCCCTGCCCGACGATTCCGGCCTGAAGCTGCATCTGCTGGATTCGGTGCAGCATATCCGGCTGCTGACAATGGGGGTCGTGCTGTTGCTGGTGTTGCGGTTCAGTCCACGCGGGTTGATCCCGGAGAAATAGCGGTCAGCGACCCTCGCGAAGCACCCGTTCCGATTTCGGAGCGGGTGTTTTTTTTCTTGCCAACGGCCGTGCCGAGCCGGAAAGCGGATGATCGCGCACGGCGCAGAAAGCCATGCCAGCGTCAGCCCGACCCGAGCCCGTCCCGAAATGCAAAACGCCCGCGCTCTCGGCGCGGGCGTTCCGTTTTTCTCAGGACCGAAGGACCAAAGCCCTCCGAACCGAAATCACTTCTGCATCGAGGCGACTTCGGCAGCGAAGTCTTCTTCTTTCTTCTCGATGCCATCGCCGACTTCCATCCGCACGAAGGTGGTGATCTCGGCGCCGGCTTCCTTGGCGGCTTCGCCAACGGTCAGGTCCGGGTTCACGACGAAGGCCTGGCCGAGCAGGGTCACTTCGGACATGAACTTCTTCATGCGACCGATGATCATCTTCTCGATCACCTGCTCCGGCTTGCCGGATTCGCGGGCGATGTCCATCTGGACCTGCTTCTCATGCTCGACCACGGACGAGTCCAGGTCGGCTTCCGAGAGCGAGGCCGGGTTGGACGCGGCGATATGCATCGCGACCTGCTTGCCAAACGCTTCGTCGCCGCCCTTCAGGGCCACGAGAACGCCGATCTTGCCAAGGCCCGGGGCCGCAGCGTTGTGCATATAGGACGCGACCACCTCACCTTCGACGGCAGCCATGCGACGCAGCGACATGTTCTCGCCGATGGTGGCGATCTTGTCGGTCAGGACCTCGGAGACGGTCTTTCCGTCCAGCGGAGCCGCGGCCAGCGCCTCGACATCGGACACGCCCAGAGCGGCGGTCGCAATGGCGGAGACCATTTCCTGGAACTCGGCATTCTTGCCGACGAAATCGGTCTCGGAGTTCACTTCGACGACGACGCCCTTGCCGCCTTCGACCTGCATGCCGATCAGGCCTTCCGCGGCAACGCGATCGGACTTCTTGGCAGCCTTGGCCAGACCCTTGGTGCGCAGCCAGTCAACGGCGGCTTCCATGTCGCCTTCAACTTCGGTCAGCGCCTTCTTGGCGTCCATCATGCCTGCGCCGGTCATGTCGCGCAGTTCTTTCACCAGTTTCGCGGTGATCGCCATCTCTTGGCTCTCCTCGATTGGGGGTCGTGTTGCGGCAGGCAATCGCCCGCCGCACATGTCAATACCGTGATAGTTTCACGGGATCCGGAACTCAGGACTCGGCCGGAGTTTCCTCTTCGGCCGGAGCCGCAGCTTCAACCGGTGCCTCGGCTTCAGCAGCGGGAGCTTCTTCGAGAACCTCCTCGACGAAGCCTTCTTCCATCTCACCGATGTCGTAGCCGGCAGCGTCCATCTGAGCGGACATGCCGTCTAGGGCCGCACGGGCGACGAGATCGCAATAGAGCGCGATGGCGCGGGCCGCGTCATCATTGCCCGGGATCACGAAATCAACGCCGGCGGGGGAAGCGTTGGTGTCGACAACGGCGACGACCGGGATGCCGAGCTTCTTGGCTTCGGCGATGGCCAGGTCTTCCTTGTTGACGTCGATCACAAAGAGAAGGTCCGGAACACCGCCCATCTCGCGGATGCCGCCCAGCGAAGCGGTCAGCTTCGTCTGGTCGCGCTCCATGTGCAGGCGCTCTTTCTTGGTGAGGCCCTCGGCGCCCATCGCCATCTGCTCGTCAATCGACTTCAGACGCTGGATCGACTGGGAGACGGTCTTCCAGTTGGTCAGCGTGCCGCCCAGCCAGCGGTGGTTCATGTAATACTGTGCGCAACGCTCGGCGGCGTCGGCAATCGGCTTCTGCGCCTGGCGCTTGGTGCCGACGAAGAGGATCCGGCCACCCTTGGCGACGGTGTCGCGCACGGCCACGAGGGCCTGCTCGAGCATCGGCAAGGTCTGAGTGAGGTCCATGATATGGATGCCATTACGGTCACCATAGATATACTCGCCCATGCGGGGATTCCACCGCTGGGTCTGGTGGCCGAAATGTACGCCAGCTTCGAGCAGCTGACGGAGAGTGAAGTCAGGAAGCGCCATCTTGTGTCCTTTCCGGTTTCGCGTCCTCGGCGGGGTCATAAACGGGCTCTCGCCCAACCGGCGGACCGAACGAGGATGTCTCCCCCGATGGCCCAGGCCCCGCCTGTGAAGTGCGTCGCGCTTAGACCATCGCGCGCAGGGGTACAACCCCCAGCCCCGGGAATCTGGCGCAGACACGCAAAAACCTGCTAGGAGCAGCCCTGAAACAAGGAGGTTACCCATGCAACTGCCCGATTTTCTGATGGCCCTGCCCGCGCTTGACGTTCCCTTCCCCGAAGATGTGGTCGAGAGCCGCGCCATGCGGACGGAGGACGCGCTTCTCGTCTTTTTCATTTTTCACAAGGATTTCGAACTGCCGCTGCATGCGCACAAGGCGCAATGGGGCACCGTCCTGCAAGGCCGGATCGACCTGACCATCGCGGGCGATACGCAGGCTTACGGCCCAGGCCAAGTCTACAACATCCCCAGCGGCGTGGAGCATGGCGGCAAGATCACCGCCGGAACCATCGTGATCGACGTGTTCGAGGAATCGGATCGCTACCCGCTCAAGACGTAGGGCGTATGGGCGGCGGGCGCGCCCGCCGCATTCCATTAGTTTCGTTATTAGTTTATTAGCTCTTTGATTTTTATAGCCTGCGCCAATCAGACATCGCCGGAATGGAACGGTTTTACTTGCTGGAATCTCCCTGCTGTGCTACCGGATTTTCAACCCGGACGCGGTTTCGACTGGAGGAGAGCCTGCGCGGCAGACGACAGATCCGCCCCCAGCTGCACCCGTAACCGAAGAAATTCGAACAAGAACACACTGCTTCCGCGCCGCTTTCAGGCAGAAGGACACTCCAGATGGCCTCCGATTCCGTCTCCACCGACGCCCCCCACCGCCGCTACAATCCGCTCAAGGGTGAATGGGTGCTGGTTTCGCCGCATCGCAACAAGCGCCCCTGGTCCGGACAGCAGGAGAAGCCGTCCCGGGCCGAGAAGCCATCATTCGACCCCGGCTGTTACCTCTGCCCCGGCAATACCCGCAACAACGGCGTGGTGAACGACAGCTACACGGGCCCGTGGGTCTTTCCTAACGACTTCCCGGCGCTGCTGGAAGACAGCCCCGAGGGCGGCACGACCGGCGACCCGCTCTTTCGCGCCGCCAATGTGCGCGGCACGGCCCGCGTCATGTGTTTCTCCGAGCGCCATGACCTGACCCTGCCCGAGCTCCCCGTCACCGAGATCCGCAAAGTGGTCGATGTCTGGGCCGAACAGATCGAGGATCTGGGCGCGAAATACGACTGGGTGGCGCTGTTCGAGAACAAGGGGGCTGTGATGGGCTGCTCGCAGCCACACCCCCATGGCCAGATCTGGGCCTCCGATTTCCTGCCCAATAAGGTCACCCGCGAAGACGAGTGCCAGAAGCGACACCTGACCGAGACCGGCAATGTGCTTCTCGTCGAATATGCCGCCTCCGAAGCCGCAAAGCAGGAGCGGATCGTGGTCGAGAATGACGACTGGCTCGCCGTGGTCCCCTGGTGGGCGGTCTGGCCTTTCGAAACCATCGTCTTGCCACGCCGCCACGTGCTCCGCCTGCCCGATCTCACCGATGGCGAGCGCAATGGGCTGGCCGACCTGCTCAAGCGGCTCTGCACCCGTTATGACAATCTCTTCGAGACAGAATTCCCCTATACGATGGGCTGGCATGGCGCCCCCACCCGCGAAGGCCGTTGGGATCACTGGCAGTTGCACGCGCATTTCTACCCGCCGCTGCTGCGCTCGGCGACAGTGCGCAAATTCATGGTCGGTTATGAAATGCTCTCCGAAGCACAGCGCGATTTGACGGCGGAACAGGCCGCCGAGCGTCTGCGCGGCCTCTCGGACATCCACTACAAGCAAGGAGCCGCGTCGTGAGCGAGACAGAGCTGGCAACCCGCGTCGCCGCTGCCTTCCAGGCGCATTTCGGCGAGCAGCCGGAGGTCGCGACCTCGGCCCCTGGTCGCGTGAACTTGCTGGGAGAACATACTGATTATAATGGCGGATTCGTCCTCCCCATGGCGCTGCGCGGGCTCGGTGTTGCGATCGCAATGGGGCGCGGACCGGCCCCCGGCGTGATCGAGGCCTATTCCGACACATTCCACGATGCCGAGACCCGCAACATCGCCGATGGCAAGGAAGGTCGCTGGTCGGACTACGTTCTGGGCTGCCTGAAGGCGGTGGCGACAGAGGATGTCGTCGAGACCGGCTTGCGCATCGCGTTGATCACCACCCTGCCAATGGGCGCGGGTCTCTCCAGCTCCGCCGCACTGGAAGTCGCTTCCCTGCGCGCCGTCACAGAGCTCTACGGCAAGGAAATGACGCCGGAAGAAATCGCCATCCAGGCCCGCGCGGTCGAGAATGATTTCGTCGGCATGCCCTGCGGGATCATGGACCAGTTCGCCTCCTCCGTTGGCGAGCCGGGCAATGCGCTATTTCTCAACACCCGCACGCTAGAGCATAGCCCCGCCCCCTCGCCCGAGGGCGCCCGTTTCATCATCGTCCATTCCGGCGTCAGTCACCAACTCACCGAAGACGGCTATGCCACCCGAGTCGCCGAGTGCAACGCCGCCTGCGAGGCGCTCGGGGTCGAATTGCTGAGCGATCTTGGGCCCGACGACCTGCCGCGGCTCGACACGATCGACGACCTTCTCGCCCGTCGCACCCGGCACATCATTACCGACAATCAACGGGTGCTGGACGGGCTCACCGCGCTCAAAGCTGGCGACGTCGATGGTTTCGGGAAATTGATGGTTTCCAGTCACGCCTCGCAACGCGACGATTACGAGATCACCGTGCCGGAGACGGATGCGCTGGTAGACGCCGCACTCGCGGCCGGCGCGCTCGGCGCCCGGCAGACCGGTGGCGGCTTCGGTGGCTCCATCGTCATCCTGGCGGCCACAGACAAGATCGAAGCAATCGGCGCTGCGCTGGTCGATGCCTTCCCCAAGGCACGCGTTCTGGCCGTGACCTGACGAAACGGTCTCGCCCGGAACCCGAATTTTAGCGCCCTTGCGCGAGGCGTATGGGGACCGGACGAGGCTCCCCAATCTCCGGTCGGGCGGTCAATCGCCCCTTTCGAGGCCCGCTTTTCCTGGAATTGGCTGGAAGAACGGCTACCCGGGTTTTCATGTCGCTGCGAAATGGTCCCGCGATACCTGAAGCGCTTTTTGGGCACAGCGGCCCCTTCCTGTGGCTTCAAACGCTCTGTCGGCTACCGTTCTTCCTCCTGCCCGCCGGGTCGATCCAGCGCCGTCATGCAGTCCTCGAGAGCAACGCCCGCGATTGCACCCACTCGCGGAGAGACGGTCATCCGCGACCGTGATTCCGAGCCAATCAGCGCTCAACACCGATACCGTTTACGGCTCACCGCCTCCGAGTTCGACTCGGACACACGTCTTTGCAATTATTTGATTTCTCATAACCCTTCCCTCAGCCCCCCCCCAATTCCAACGGCTCCGCCCGCGACCATCCGACGACCACGCAAAGGCGTCTTTGCCATTGCACCTGGATCCCGTGACGCTGCATGCTTTCTTCGGACCGGTGCCGTCCGAAACGATCGCTCCAACCGGCCCGCCCAACAGCACATTAAGAAGGAAAGCATCATGTCGGATCCCGTCCTCCAGTCTGGGTCTGTGGCCGTCGTTACGGGCGCCGCCGCCGGCATCGGACTTGCCATCGCAGAGCAATTCGCAGCGCTCGGCATGCGCGTCGTCGCCGTCGATATCCGCGCCGACCGGCTGGAGGCCGCCGCAGAGACGCTCCGCGCGGCCGGCGCCGCTGACGTTCTCACCCGCGCCCTCGACATTCGCGACAGCGCCGCCCTTGCGCGCCTTGAAGCGGATGTCGCGGAGGCTTTTGGCGGGACTGACATTCTCATCAACAATGCCGGCATCCAACCCGGCAGCGCCATGTTCGGTCCGGAGGAGGCGTGGCGCGCTGTCATCGAGACCAATCTCTGGGGCGTCATCAATGGCACGCGCGCTTTCCTGCCCAACATGATCGCGCGCGGTCGGCCCGGTCTCGTCATCAATACCGGCTCCAAGCAGGGCATTACGACCCCGCCGGGCGACCCGGCCTATAACGTCGCCAAGGCCGGCGTGAAGGCCTATACTGAAGCGCTGGCCCACGAGTTGCGGTCTGGCGAGGGGGCCCATCTGAGCGCGCATCTGCTGATCCCCGGCTTCGTCTTCACCGAGCTGAACGCGAATGGCCGGACCGAGAAACCCGATGATGCCTGGACGCCAAACCAGATGGCCGCCTTCATGATGGACCGGCTGCGGGCGCGCGACTTCTACATTCTCTGCCCGGACAACGACGTTTCCCGAGAGCTGGACGAGAAGCGTATGGCCTGGGCGATGGGCGATGTTATCGAAAACCGTCCGGCGTTGTCACGCTGGCATCCCGACTATGCCGAGGCCTTCGCCACCTATATCAAGGGCGAGTAACGTCTTTTCCCACATAAAAAAACCGCCGCACATCCGGGCAGGATGGCGGCGGCAAAGTCGCGAATCTGGCGGGCCGGCAGGCTGGGGGCAGAGGCGCACCCCGAGGCCGTTTGGGGACAGGCGGAAAGCCAGGCGTTACATCGCGTTGGGGACGAGGATGAACGCCGCCGGGCAGCAGATCGCAGGCAGAAACTTCAAATCAGACGAGTGCGGGCAGGTGCAGGCCAGCCATGAGGATGATCGCCAACGCGGCGGCGCCAAGCGCATCCGGCAGCAGGGTTGCTTCGCAACGGGCGATGGTGGTCTTCAGAGTCTGGAACATCGGGGCAAGTCCTGTTGTCTGTCGCGGCTCGTTTGTTGCACCTTTGTTCTCATGCCGACGGACAAAAGTAAAGAACTTTTTAAGAACATTTGCGAACGAACGAGAACAAACGCCTTAACCGACTGAAATCAGACGGATTGCCTTGTCCTGCTCCATTAACCATAGAAGAACACGGACCGCCGCACCGC
The DNA here is from genome assembly GCF_033101155.1 of Tropicimonas sp. TH_r6. Taxonomy (NCBI): domain Bacteria; kingdom Pseudomonadati; phylum Pseudomonadota; class Alphaproteobacteria; order Rhodobacterales; family Roseobacteraceae; genus Tropicimonas; species Tropicimonas sp. TH_r6. The sequence goes on along the minus strand of NZ_JAWMPX010000002.1, from coordinate 29,631 downwards.
GCGGTGTTTCGAGGCTCGGATCCTCGGCGAGCAGCCGTCGCGCATCTTGCTGCGCGACCTGCATCAGACCGGCCTGCCGCTCCATATCCGCAATGCGGAATTTCGGCAGGCCCGATTGCGCCGTCCCGATCAGGTCCCCTGCCCCTCGCATCGCCAGGTCTTCTTCGGCAATTCGGAACCCATCCTCGGTTTCGCGCAGGATCTCCAGCCGCCGCCGCGCGCCCTCTCCCAGCGGCGCGCGATACATCAGCAAACAAGTCGAGGCGGCCGAGCCGCGCCCCACCCGGCCACGCAGCTGATGCAACTGCGCCAACCCGAAGCTTTCGGCCTGTTCGATCACCATGATCGAGGCGTTGGGCACGTTCACCCCGACCTCGATCACCGTCGTCGCAACCAGCACCGCCGTCTCCCCGGCAACGAAGCGGGCCATGGCCGCGTCTTTCTCCGCCGGTGCCATCTGGCCATGAACCAGTCCAACACTCCCCTCGCCAAGCGCGGCGCGCAGATGTCGGAAGCGTTCCTCGGCCGCCGTCATGTCGACGACCTCGCTCTCCTCGACCAGCGGGCAGACCCAATATGCCTGCCGCTCGTCGGCAACGGCGCGTTTCAGATGCTCGACAACCTCCTCGATCCGTCCGGACGACACCAGCGCGGTTTTTACCGGCATCCGCCCCGGCGGCTTCTCATCGAGGATGGAGAGATCCATGTCTCCATATTGCGCCAGCGACAAGCTGCGCGGAATGGGCGTCGCTGTCATGACAAGCACGTCGACCGCGAGCCCCTTGGCCCCAAGTTCCATCCGCTGCGCCACTCCGAACCGGTGCTGCTCGTCGATGACGGAAAGACGAAGATCATGAAATTCCACGTCTTTCTGGAAGACAGCATGGGTGCCGACCAGGATATGGATATCGCCCCTTGCCAGGGCTTCCAGCTTGGCCCGCCGCTCCGCGCCCTTGTCACGTCCGGTCAAAACTTCCAGCACCACGCCCGCGCTTTCCGCCAACGGCCGGATCGAGTCGAGATGCTGCCGGGCCAGAATCTCGGTCGGGGCCATCATGACGCCCTGCCCGCCCGCCTCCACAGCGACCAGCAGCGCCATCACCGCAACCAGCGTTTTTCCCGCGCCGACATCGCCCTGAAGCAGCCGCGACATCCGCTTCTCGCCGGCCATATCCGCTGCGATTTCGGAAATCGCGCGCTCCTGCGCCCCGGTTGGCCGATAGGGCAGCGCGTCGAGCACCCTGCTCTGCAGACGCCCGGTCGCAACCGAGGATCGCCCCTTGCCGCGTCGCTCGATCTGCCGCGCCAGCGCCAGCGTCACCTGATGCGCAAAAAGTTCATCGTAGGCCAACCGGCGCCGCGCATCGGAATCGACCGAAATATCCTTGTTTCCAGACGGGGCATGCGCTGCCGTCATCGCCTCCAGCCAGCTTGGCCAGCTCTCGCGCGCCACAAGCCCCGGATCGCTCCACTCCGCAAGCTCTGGCGCTCGGCTCAAGGCTCCACGCACCGCCTTGGACATGGTCTTCTGCGTCACGCCGGAGGTCAGCGGATAAACCGGTTCGAAAGCCGGGATTTCATCGGCTTCCTCGGGCCGCAGGATATGGTCTGGATGCGTCATCTGCGCGACGCCATCAAACAGCTCGATCTTGCCAGAGACGACCCGGCGCTGCCCGGTCGGGAGCTGTTTCTGGAGATAATCGGGATGCGCATGGAAAAAAACCAGCTGGAAACTCGTTTGCGCATCCTCGACCACGACCCGATAGGGTCCGCCCCGCCGACTCGGCGCGCGATGCTGGCCGACCAGCACTTCGACGCTCGCCGTCATCGGCAAATCCAGCCCCTGGACGCTCGGAACCAAACGACGGTCCACACCAGAATGCGGCAGAGTAAAAATCAGGTCGCGCGGACGCAGCACATCCATCTGCCCGAGATTGCGCGCAACTTTAGGACCGACACCTTCCAGAGTCTCCAGGTCCGCAAAGAGCGGAAAGAGGATCGGAGGGCGGCCGCTCATGCCTGCCCGATCAGCTCGAGCCAGCCATCCTCATCCAGAATTTCGATGCCCAATTCTCCGGCCTTTTTCGCCTTGGAACCGGCCCCCGGCCCCGCGACGAGCAGGTCCGTCTTCTTCGAAACCGACCCTGAGACCTTGGCCCCGAGCGCCTCGGCCCGCGCCTTTGCTTCAGCACGGGTCATCTTCTCCAGCGTGCCAGTGAAGACGACCGTCTTCCCAGCAACCGGACTGCCCGCACTCGCCGGGGCCGCAACATCCTCAATTGTCAGCCGGTCCGCCAAGTCATCGATCATTGCGCGTTCCGCCGGCTGCGCTATCGAGGTCAGCAGGGACTGGACCAATGTTTCGCCGATCCCGTCCACCGAGAGCAGCTCCGACCAGTTCGGGCTCTCGGAAAGCAATGCCTTGCGCGCCTTCGCATCCGTCGCCGCCATCGCAGGTTCCCCGGCAGCGTCATTCAACACCGTTTTCAACGCATCCCAGCTGCCGAAATGGCGCGCAAGCGTCGCGGCCGCAACCTCGCCCAGATGCCGAATTCCAAGTGCGAAGAGGAATCTGTTCAGTGGGATATGCCGTTTCTCGTCAATCGCTTGAAAGAGCTTTTTCGCCGACTTGTCGCCCCATCCCTCGCGGTTCTGCAGCTGCTGCAAGCCCGATCCATAACTCTTTTCGAGATCAAAGATTTCGGCCGGGGTCCGGATCCACCCGTCCTGGTAAAATGCTTCGACCTGTTTCGCACCCAAACCTTCGATGTCAAAGGCGGCGCGCGAGACGAAGTGCTTCAGCTTTTCAACCGCCTGAGCTGCACAGATCATCCCGCCGGAGCAACGGCGGACGGAATCGCCTTCCTCCCGGATTGCCTCAGAGCCGCAAACAGGGCAGTGCCGGGGAAACTCGTAGGGCACCGCGCTCTGAACGCGCTTGGAAAGGTCGACATCTGCGATTTTCGGGATCACATCGCCTGCGCGATAGACCTGCACCCAGTCGCCAACGCGAATATCCCGTCCTTCGCGAATTTCCCCGCCGGAGTTGTCGCGCCCAGAGATGTAGTCCTCATTGTGGAGCGTTGCGTTCGACACCACGACCCCGCCGACAGTGACCGGTTTCAACCGCGCAACGGGGCTGAGTGCGCCGGTTCGACCGACCTGGATGTCGATCCCTTCGAGACGTGTCCACGCGAGCTCGGCCGGAAATTTATGTGCGATCGCCCAACGCGGAGTCGTCGAGCGGAAACCGAGGCGCGTCTGGAAAGATAGATCGTCGACCTTGTAGACCACGCCGTCGATATCATATCCGAGCGTAGCCCGCTGTGCCTCGATCTTTCGATACTGCGCAAGAAGCGCCTCAGCTGAATCGCAACGACGGGTCAACGGGTTGGTTTTGAAACCGAATTCGGCCAGGCGCGTGATCGCATCGAATTGGGTTTCGGCAAGCGGTTCGGAAAGCTCGCCCCAGGCATAGGCGAAGAAGCGCAGCGGTCGAGCGCGGGTGATGGCGGCGTCGAGTTGGCGCAACGAGCCGGCGGCCGCATTGCGGGGATTGGCAAAGGTCTTTCCAATTCGCTTGCCTCCGTCGCCTTCCGCTTCGGCGAGGATGCGCGCATTGAGCGCGTTGAAATCGGCATGGCTCATATAGACTTCGCCACGAACTTCGAAAATCTCCGGAGCGCCCTCGATGACCCGAGGGATGTCTGCGATCATGCGGGCATTCCCGGTGACATTCTCGCCCTGGCTCCCATCGCCTCGGGTCGCTGCCTGGATCAATTTCCCGGATTCGTAGCGCAAGGACAAAGAGAGCCCATCGATTTTCGGTTCTGCCGTATAGGCGATGATTTCCGTCTCCGAGAGACCCAGGAAATTACGGATCGTTCGATCAAACTCGGCGACATCGGACTCCGCGAACGCATTGCTGAGCGACAGCATCCGTACGGCATGGGTGACTTTTTCGAACCCGTCTGCCGGCGCTGCTCCGACCTGGCGGCTTGGCGAATCTGCCCGGACAAGAGCTGGGAATAGCTCTTCGATCGCCGCATTGCGTCGCTTAAGCGCGTCAAAATCCGCATCACTCATCACAGGGGCATCGTCGGTGTGATAGGCGCTGTTTGCGGCAGCCAACGCGTCGGCCAGCCGGGCCAGTTCAACCGCTGCTTGCTCGGCGTCCAATTGATCGACCGCTATCGTCCTCGTCACGGCATCCTCCCTCTCGCAGGTTCCCGAGTGATACGGGGGGCGCCGGCCAAGAACCAGTCTTTCGCGCGGAAATCTCGGTTCTGTCGCAGCGACACCCTCTCAGCACGGACATGGCAGAGAACCGCGACGGCGCGTCCATTCGCACAGGTCTACATGAAAAGTCGAAACAAAAAGAAGGCGGCCATGTCACCATGAGCCGCCCCGAGATACACTGCCTTGAGGGAAATCTCTGATCCCTGGCCGACCGAAATTGCCAGCCAGGGGTCATCGTGAGTGGTACGTATTGTTGAGCTCAGGCGCCCACCGCCACGCGACGGTCGACCGAATCTGCTTCCGGATCGCGCAGCACATAGCCGCGGCCCCAGACGGTTTCGATATAGTTATCGCCGCCGGTTGCTTGGCTCAGTTTCTTGCGGAGTTTACAGATGAAGACGTCGATGATCTTCAGTTCCGGTTCATCCATGCCGCCATAAAGATGGTTCAGGAACATCTCCTTGGTCAGGGTTGTCCCCTTGCGAAGGCTCAGAAGCTCCAGCATCTGGTACTCCTTGCCGGTCAGGTGCACGCCTTTTGAGTCTACTTCGACGGTCTTGGCATCAAGGTTGACGATAACCTTGCCAGTCCGAATCACCGACTGCGCATGGCCCTTGGAGCGGCGAATGATGGCGTGGATCCGGGCGACAAGCTCTTCGCGATGGAATGGCTTGGTAAGATAATCGTCGGCACCAAAGCCGAACCCCTTGATCTTGTTGTCTGTATCGTCAGCACCCGAAAGGATCAGAGTTGGCGTTTCAATCCGCGCAAGCCGAAGCTGACGCAGGACCTCATGACCCGTCATATCCGGCAGACCGAGATCCAACAGGATAAGATCGTAGTCATAGAGCTTCGCCAGATCGATTGCCTCTTCCCCAAGATCGGTCGAGTAAACGTTCAGATTTGCATGAGTGAGCATCATCTCGATGCTTTTGGCAGTAGCCGGATCGTCTTCGACGAGCAGGACGCGCATTTTTCTTTCTCCGCTTCAATCCCTCGTTGACATTAACATGACCCCAATTGGTTAACCCGTGATTACCGAATATGGATCATGTTGCTTTCAATCAAGGGTTGCACATCCGAGGAAATGGTTAACCTCACTATTTTTGGGGAGTACGGAACTCCTGAAGACGCGTTGTCTTCAGCGCCGCCTCGCCATGGCAAGCCACTGCGCTCGCCCAGCTTTCGAACTCTTCTTCGGAGAGTTCGTAACGCTTGCGCGCCTCTTCCACCGTGATCAATCCGCCGCGTACGGCCTTCACAACGGCGGCCTTGCGACTTGCAACCCAGCGTCGTGTTTCGCTGGAGGGCAGATCGGCCCGGGTCATGATGGTTCCATCCGGCAGGGTCACGGCGCGCGGGCCGTCTATTTTCTTGATGAACATGTCTCGCACCTACTGGAAGCTGTCGTTTCAAAGGTTTACGGAAGCTCGACGAAGACCCGTTCTTTGGTCCCCGGAGCCTTCGCTCCTCGCCGCCGTCTTGAGCACATGCTGTGCAATAGCGGTGCAAAATCGGTTAAGCGCTCCACTTCGAAAAACGCCTAAATACTTCCAATCCTCGGCTTTTTCGGGTTGCCGAAACGCCATGCTGAAACCTTGCCTTGACAGTTTCACCCGGGATCGCCATCTGCTCCTTTCTACCTCAAGGCCCTCAGCGCCCGTGCAATCTCCTGGTTCAATATGGCACTCGATCAGAATATACCGTTGAATTCTCTTGGTTTTCCCAAGCCACCAAGCGAAACGCGCGTGGTCGTGGCGATGTCGGGGGGCGTCGATTCGTCGGTTGTTGCCGCCGAGCTCGCGAGCGAAGGTTATGATGTCGTCGGTGTGACATTGCAGCTTTACGATCATGGAGCCGCCTTGGCAAAAAAAGGCGCCTGCTGCGCGGGAATCGACATTCATGACGCCCGCCGCGTCGCAGAAGACATGGGGTTTCCGCATTATGTCCTCGATTACGAGAACATTTTTCGCGAAACCGTAATCGACGAGTTCGCCGATTCCTACCTGGCCGGCGCAACGCCCGTGCCTTGCATTCGTTGCAATGAGCGGGTGAAATTCAAGGACCTGCTGGGAACAGCGCGCGATCTTGACGCCGATTGCATGGCAACGGGGCATTACATCCAGCGCAAACTGGGCCCGCATGGTCCGGAACTGCATGCGGGCGCGGATCCGCGCCGCGACCAGTCCTATTTCCTGTTTTCGACCACCCCGGAACAGCTTGATTTCCTGCGCTTTCCGCTGGGGCACCTTGCCAGCAAGGATGAAACGCGGGCGTTGGCGGCGAAACATGGGCTCATGGTCGCAGACAAGCCGGACAGCCAGGACATCTGTTTCGTTCCGGACGGGAATTACGCTTCCGTTATCGAAAAACTGCGCCCGGGCGCGGGCGAGCCGGGCGAGATCGTGCATCTCGACGGTCGCGTACTGGCACAACATGAAGGCGTCATTCACTACACGATCGGGCAGCGACGCGGGCTTGGCATCGGCGGGCTCTCGGAGCCGCTCTACGTCGTGAAGCTCGATCCGGACGCGCGACAGGTCGTTGTCGGTCCGAAAGAGGCGCTATCGACACGGATCGTGCCTGTGCGCGAAGTCAACTGGCTGGGCGACGAACCGTTGCAGAGCCGGACGGAATGGCCGCTCTCGGTCAAGGTGCGTTCCACACGGCCGCCGCGCGAGGCGCTCCTGCGGCCGACCGGCCCCGATACAGGCGAGGTCGAGTTGTTCACTGCGGAGGAAGGTGTTTCTCCGGGTCAGGCTTGCGTGTTCTACGAAACCGAGGGAACGCGGATCCTTGGTGGCGGCTGGATCTGGCGCGGCTGACACCGCCCTGCCCGCGCTCCCCCTCGACAAATGGCGGCGAGGGCCTCACACATTTCATCGACAACAGGTTAACGCGTGGCAGGAGACAGCATGGCGGGACGGGTCATTATCGTGGGCGGCGGCTATGTAGGCAGTGAACTGGCACGGGCGCTGGATAACTTTGCCGATGTGACATTGGTCGAGCAGCGCGAGAGCTTCTGCCATGTGCCGGTATTGATTCGGGCCGTGGTGGATCCGGACTATGTCGAGAAGGCGATGTTCCGCTATGACTCGCTGCTGAACCGTGGGCGGGTTGTGCGGGGCCGCGTGGCTTCCGTCGATGGCGGGGGCGTGACCCTGGAAGATGGAACACGACTCGAGGCGGAGGCCATCGTCGTGGCAACCGGATCGCGCCACAGTGCTGCGTTCAAACCGGAAGGCAGTTCGGTCGAGAGCGTGAGGACGGCCAATCTGGCGCTTGGCAAGGCCGTGGCGGCGGCGCGGCATGTCGCGGTGGTCGGCGGTGGCGCGCTCGGGGTGGAACTCGCCGGAGAGATCCGCGCGGCCCGGCCGGCAACGCAGGTGACACTCATTTCGCCCGGCCCACTGCTTGAGGGCTACGAAGCGCGGCTTGGCAAGGCGTTGGCGCGCAAACTGAAGCTCCTCGGCGCAGAGTTGGTACAAGGACGCGTGCTGGACCTGAGTTCGAGCCAGGAGGCCTTCGCGGGGCCGCTGCGGCTGGAGGATGGCCGCGAGATCGACGCCGATCTCGTCATCCCCGCGGTCGGGTCGACGCCGGACACATCATTGCTCGAGTCGCTCGACGGGTTTCACACGGGCCCGAACGGGCGCGCAGCCTGCGATAGCTGGATGCGGCCATCCGATCTGCCCAACGTCTTCGCCGCCGGAGATGCGGCGGACAACGGCGACCCGATGACCATTGTCGGCGCCTCGCGGCAGGTGCTCTGGCTCACCCGCGCTGTCCGCACCGTGTTGTCGGGCAAGGACCTGGATCGCAGCCCGGTCTACCATCCCTGGGTTCGGCCGCCGTTGCTGGTGCCGCTTGGACCCCAAATCGGCAATTCCATCCTGCCCGTTGTGGGGATGTTCGGGAACGCGACCACGCGGATGGTCAAGGGGCGCGACCTCTTTCTTCCGAAATACCGCAAGATGTTTCGCATCACGTAACGGCCCGGGCCGTCTCGCTGAACGCTGCTCTGCCGGGCCTTAACCGGACCTGTGCAACCCATCGAGCACGGCGCGGGCCGCGCGCAGACCGGGCGCTTCCGTGCCGCGACCGAGCCGCTCCATGGTCAGGCGCATGGCATCCTCCTGCCCTTCCGGCGATCGTATCAACTCGAGAAGCGCCGGCGCGATTCTGTCCGGGCGGCAAGCCTCACCGATGAATTCCGGCACGGCGCGGGTTTCGGAGACGAGATTGACCAGCGTGAAGGTCTCGACCAGCATCATGCGGGAGACGATCTCGCGGGTAAGCCAGTTCGCGTCGTAGGCGATCACCATCGGCGTATTGGCGGCGGCAAGCTCAAGCGAGACGGTGCCCGACGCGGCCAGTGCGACATCGGCGGCGGCAAAGGCGGCACGTTTCTCCGCTGCAGCCGCTTCCGGAGACCGGCCACGCGGGTCTAGCAGGATCGGTTGGCCGGGCCAGTCGCGCAGCGCGGCCTGCATCGCATCCGCCTTTGCGGAAACGGTGGGGACGACGACCCGCGCCTCAGGGCATTCCGCGAGGACCACCTCAAGGGTTTCACCAAAGACCGGCGCAAGACGCTTGATCTCGCCGCCGCGCGAGCCGGGCAGCGCGAGAACAAGCGGCACGTCCGGTGCGATGGCGAAGGTCTCGCGAAAGCGGGTCGCGTCTTCGGCCGTGGCCTGTGTCTCTGCCACCACCGGGTGACCGACGAAATCGCAGCGCATCCCGGCCTTTTCCATATAGGGCGGCTCGAAGGGCAGCAGCGCGAGCACCTGATCGATGCTTGGCGCCATCTTTTCCGCGCGTCCCGGACGCCAGGCCCAGACCGTCGGCGCAACGTAATGGACCGTCCGAAGGCCCGGGACGCGCTTGCGGATCTCTTTCGCGAGTCGGATGTTGAAGGCCGGCAGGTCGATGGTAATCAGCACATCGGGCGCAAAATCCACCGCCTCCGTCACTGTCTGGAACAGCCGGCGGCGTATATGGAGATATTTCGGCAGGATCTCGACGATCCCCATCAGCGACAACTCGGAGATCGGGAACAGGCTCTCCATCCCCTGCGCCTGCATCTGCTCTCCGCCGATTCCGTGAAAGCTGACATTCGGCGCCAGCGCCGTCAGGCCCGCCATCAGCGCGGCGCCCAGCTTGTCGCCCGAGGGCTCGCCCGCGACGATGAAGACCCGCATCTCAGCCCCCTTTCGGCCGCACCCAAAGGAAGAGCCCGACCTCGTCGGCGATGCGGATCGTGGTGTCGGGATCCAGCAACATCACGCCGCCCGCCTCGATCACCACGCCCTTGAGGCCCGCAATCGACGCCGCGCGCATCGTGTCCGGACCAATGGCCGGAAGGTCGACCCGACGATCCTGCCCCGGCTTCGGCGCCTTGAAGAGCAGACCGCCTTCCGGCAACCCGTCACGGGCGCGCGCCAGCGAAGTCAGCATCCAGTCGGTCCCCGGCATTGCCTCGATGGCCAGCGCCTGGCGTCGAGCCACAACGCAGGACTGCCCGACATCGGCCGCGCCCATGGCCGCGACGATCTCCTCGCCGCGCTCGGCATCGGCGCGGTCCTTCCGATCCGGTCGCAGCTCTGTCAGCACGCCAGCGGCCGGCAGCAGCTCGGGCAGGATCTCATGTGCGCCGCGCACGGCCATGCCATTCTCCTCGAAAAGCGCGATCACCTCGCGCAGCGCCCCATCATCGCCGCGCCGCAACCCCCGCACAAGCCGCGGCAGCAGCAGCAGGGTCGCAAAATCAAGCCGGGACAGGCGCAGCTTCGGACGGGTAATACCACCTGCCATGCAGATCTCGCTGACCCCGGCGGATTTCAAACGCCGGGCCAGCCCGCCCAGCCCTTCCAGGGAGAAGGTCACGTCCGGCGCAACCCGCCCCTCCGCCTCGGCATAGCCGCAGACCAGCACCTCCCGGTCGGCGGCGCGCAGCCCCTCGACCAGCATCTCCGGCAGGCGCCCGCGCCCGGCGATCAGGGCCAGCACGCGCGGCCCCTATTCCGGCTGGTGAAAGTTGCGGTCGCTGTCTCCGGTGATGAAGGCAACGATCTGCCGGACATAGTCGCTGTCGGAGGCCTCGCCCAAAGCCGCGGCGCGCTCCTTGAAGGTCCCGCCCTCGGCGGCCAGTGCCTTGTAGGCGGCACGCAGCTCGGCGATGTCGATCCGTTCCAGCCCGCGTCGCTTCAGCCCGACCAGGTTCAGCCCGACGAGATGTCCGGCCGGCCCCTGGACCTGCCCGAAGGGGATCACGTCCTTTTCGATCTTGGTCAGGCCGCCGATGATGGCTCCCTTCCCGATCCGTACCCATTGATGCACGCCTGAAAGCCCGCCGATGATCACGTCATCGCCGATATGGCAATGCCCGGCGAGTCCGGAATTATTGACCATGATGACGCGATTTCCGACCTGGCAGTCATGCGCGATATGGGTGCCGGCCATCAGCAGGCAGTCATCGCCAACACGGGTGACGCCGCCGCCGCCCTCAGTGCCCGGGTTGATCGTCACATGTTCGCGAATCCGGTTGCGGGCGCCAATGACAAGCTTGGTGTCCTCGCCATGGAATTTCAGGTCCTGCGGGATCTCCCCGATCACCGAAAAAGGGAAGATCACGGTCTCCGCGCCGATCTCGGTATCGCCGGTGATGACGACATGGGATTTGACGACCACGCGCTCGCCGAGCCGGACCTTCGGACCAATGACGGCAAACGGACCGATGCTGACCCCCGGCCCGATCTCCGCGGCCTCATCGATGGCGGCCATGGGGTGGATGCGGGCGGTTGCGTCAATGGCCATGCTCAGCCCTCCGACTTTTCTTCTTTGGGCAGCTGGACCATGGCAGAGAACTCCGCCTCGGCCGCCAGCTCGCCATTGACCATCGCCTTGCCCTCGAACTTGCCGATCCGGGACCCCGCACGCTTGATGGAGACATGCAGCTCAAGCACATCCCCGGGCACCACCGGGCGACGGAACTTCGCCTTGTCCACGGTGGTGAAGTAGATCATCAGCTCCTCGGTGATCCCGCGCGAGAGACCGACCAGCACCGCCGAGGTCTGGGCCATCGCCTCGATCACCAGCACGCCCGGCATGACCGGATGACCAGGGAAATGACCCTGGAAATGCGGCTCGTTGAAGGTCACGTTCTTGATGCCGACAGCGCTCTTGCCCGGTTCGATATCCCGCACATGGTCGACCAGCAGAAAGGGGTAGCGATGGGGAAGAATCTTCAGGATTGTCTCGTGATCCGCCTCAAGAAGCGGGCTGTTCTCTTCGGTCATTTCGTCGGCTGCCTTTGTCTCTTCTTTCCACCGCGCCCGCGGCTTCCCGGCGTCCTACACCGCCACTCCCGTCACGGCAAGCGCGGCCATATGTCAACCCTCGTCCGGGCTCTCCTGCGTCCCCTCCGGCGCGAGCGGCTCCGGTTGCTCCGGGCTCTGCGATGTCTTGCCGTCTGTGGCCGGCGCCGGAGTCACGACCGGTCCGGTTGTTTCCGATGTCAGGCCGTCGCCCAATACCTCGTCGATCCGGGCAATCGCGAGGTCCGTCACGTCGATGGAATCCGCCGAGAGGATCACCGCACGATCATCCAGCAACGCAACCGCCCCGGTCTCGCGCACGATCTCCGACAGGATCGGCAGGATACGTCCGGTGAAAACCCGGCGCTCAAGATCCCGCCGGCGCTGCAGCGCCGTGATCCGGGCATCCTGATCCTTGCGAAGCTCGACCACCTTGGTGTCGAAGGCATCGGCCAGCGCGCGGAATTCTGCCGCCGGCATCTGCTTGCGCTTCTCGGTCAGCTCAAGTTCCTCGGCCGTCAGCGTCTCGGTCAGCGCCCGGTTTCGCTGCGCCAACGTGTCTGACGCCTCTTCAATCTCCTGCAGGAGGCGTTTGCCGAAGAGCGTTTCGGAATAGATCCGGTCCTGATCCAGCGTCAGCACGGCCGAACTGATCGGGGCGGAGGGCGAGAAGACCTGCGCGGTCGCAGGCCCCGAAAACAGCTGCGCGCCAGCCACAAGGGCCAGCGCGAGCGTCAGGACCCGGCGCGACGCGCGGCGCTCTGCGAAGCGCCGCCGCATCAGAAGGTCGTCGAGACGGTGAACTCGAAGTTCTGCTCCTCGTCGTAATCCTCTTTCAGCAGAGGTTGCGAGAAGTTGAACCGGAGCGGGCCAAGTGGTGAATCCCAGAGCAAGGCGACACCGAGCGCAGAACGCAGGTAGTACTCGTCATCCACTTCGTCATCCCCATCCGGGCCACCTGCCGTGTCATCCAGCCCCCAGACCGAGCCAATATCCCAGAACAGCCCGCCATTGATGCCGTATTCTTCGGGCAGGCCAATCGGGAACTCGGCCTCGAAACGAGCCACGGCGAACAGATTGCCGCCCAGAACGTCTTCGTTGTCGACATTAAGGTCGCGCGGGCCAACGCCATTCGGCTCGAAGCCGCGAATCTTGTTGGACAGCGTGTAGCGCTCGAAGATCCGGCTGTTGCCGCCCGAATAAGCGACGGCGCCGCCTTCGATCTCGGCCCGCAATGTCAGATCCTCGTTGAACAGTTGCCGCTTGGCGCGGGCCAGCGCTTCCGTGCGCACAAAGCTCGCCCCATCCTCGCGGCCGCCGAAATCCTGGCGGAAACGCAGGAAGATGCCGCCGCGCGGATCGAGCCCGGTGTTGAGCGTGTCGAAGATATAGGAGTAGCCGACCGAGAACGAGGTGAGCCCGCCCATCTCCTCTTCCGACTCTAGGATGAAGGAGGAGCCGGCATCATCATCATCATCCTCGTCATCTCCGGTATCGACACCGTGCAGCTTGCCGTAATCGGCGCTGAACCGCAGGCCGAGGCTCGAATTCTCGGTCAACGGGAAGGTGAAGGAGGGCGCGAACCTGCCACGATCCGTGTCGTAGGACGAGTTGTCCTGCTCGGTCGTCCGGTAATAGGCGTTCAACCCGAAGGTCACGTCCCGTTCGAGGAAAGCCGGCTCGATGAAGTTGAAGCTGAAGCTCGTGGTCGACCCGGTGGCGCCGAGGCTGGCGCTCAACACCTGGCCGCGCCCGAGGAAGTTCCGCTCCGAGAAGGAGAAGTTGAAACCGAGGCCGTCATTGGTTCCATAGCTGGCACCAAAGCCGAGCGAGCCGGTCGCCCGCTCTTCGACATCGACATCGACAACCACGAGATCGCCGCGCGAGCCCTCGCGGGCCTCGACCTGGGAATCGCTGAAGAAGCCGAGCGCGCGGATGCGTTCGGCGCCCTCGCGGATCTCCCGGGCATTGAACGGGTCGCCCTCAACCACGTCGAATTGTCGGCGAACGACGCGGTCCAGTGTCGTGGTGTTGCCCTCGATATCGATCCGCTCGACGAAGATGCGCGGGCCGCGGCTGATGACGTATTCGACATCGAGCGTCAGGTCGCGGTCATTGCGGGTGACGCGCGGCGTCACACGGATGAAGTCAAGCCCCTCCCGCGTGGCCAGCCGCTCCAACCGGGCGATATCCGTATCGATCGGCACCGGGGAATAGACCCGTCCGGACCTGAGCTTGGCAGCGGCGATGAAGGCATCGATATCGACATCCGCTTCCTCGGAGCTGACCGAGACATCGCCGATGCGGAACTGCTGCCCCTCGCGGACATTGAACGTCACGAGATAGCCGCGGCGGTTGCGGTCAATCTCGGCGGTGGTCGAAAGCACCTCGAAATCAACGTAACCGCGGTTGTTGTAGAAATCCTTCAGCAGCTGCTTGTCATATTCCAGCCGGTCTTCGACCAGCGTATCGCGCTTCACCAGCGCCCGGAAAACGCCGGCCTGCTTGGTGTCCAGCGCCCGGCGCAGCCGGGATTCGGAAAAGGACCGGTTGCCGACAAAGGAAAGCCGTTCGATCTCGGAGACCCGGCCTTCCTGAATCTCGAAGACCAGATCGACGCGGTTATCCGAACGGCGGATGATCTTCGGCGTCACGGAGGCGGCGATGCGGCCGCCCTGGCGATAGGCTTCCGCGATGTTGGCGGCGTCGGCTTCTGCCACGGAGGGCGAATAGACCCGGCGCGAGCGCGACTCGATGATCGTGGAGATATTCTCGTCATTGATGCGTCGGTTGCCTTCGAAGGCAATGACATTGATCGTCGGGTATTCCTGCACCTTGATGACCAGGGTGTTTCCACGCGGTTCAAGCTCGACGCTTTCGAACAGGCCGGAACCGGCAATGCTTTGATAAGCATCGTTGAGCTCGGCGGCGGAAACCGTGTCGCCCTTGCCGATCCCGGCATAGGTGGCGATGGTCGATGCATCGACCCGCTGGTTTCCCTGGATATCGAGCTGGCTGAAACTGTAGCTCTGCGCCAGCACCATGAGCGGGGCAAGCCCGCCCGACACTGCGAGAACCCCAGCGACAGCGAGCGCCGCAATCCGTGAAGTTGTCCCCATTATACCGCTCTTTCGGGCGGTCATGTCTGCGCCGCCCGTTTTCCTGTTTGTCATGCCGTCGCTCCCAGGCGCGAGGTTCTTTAAATCAAGACCTAGCTAGCGGGCTTCGACTGCCTTGTCAAAACGACAAAGGGCGCCGCCTCATGCGTCGCCCTTTTCTGGCAACATCGGCGAAAATCCGCCGTCTGCCATTTCCTGTTTCCCCGACTTGTCAGCCGGTGATGAAAGTGCCGAGTGCGGCCCCGGTCATCAGCGCGGCAGCAATGGTGCCGATGTAGAAAAAACGATCCCAGTTGAGCTGCACCAGAAGGCTGATGGAGCGGTATCCGGCTGTCATGGTCTGCATGGGTCACCCCTCTCGTGCAATTTCTCGTCAAGAAGGAGACTACGCAAGGAATGTGTCCAGATTTGGGCGCAAACCACGTGCTACGGGCAGAACAGGTCGTTTGTCAGGGCAAAAACCATCAGCGACAGCATCAGCGTGAGCCCGACCCCCATCAGCACCCGCAACGCGGCATCGCTCGGCGGCCGCCCTGTGATCGCCTCGTAGAGGTGGAAGGTCAGGTGCCCCCCATCGAGGACCGGGATCGGGAAGAGGTTCAGCATCCCGACCGCGGTAGACAGCACCGCTATCAACCAAATGAAAGAATCGCTCCCCTGACTAGCTGCGTCGCCGGCAGCCTCGGCGATGCCAATCGGACCGCTAAGGTTACACGTGGAAATCTTTCCTGTGACCATGTGCCAAAGCCCGGAGAGCGAGTTCTCAACGATAAACCATGTCCGCTCGGCACCATATTGTGCCGACTCCCAGAGCCCGGGCGTTTCGGTCGCAGGGGTAAAGAGCAGTCCACCGGTGATTCCCACCAGCCAGCGAGTCTCGAACCCGCCATCACCCGTCGGCAAATCGACCGGGCGTGGCGCCAGCGTCACCTGCATCTCGGCCCCCTCGCGCCAGACATCGAGCGTCAACTCACGCCCGTCAGACGCCGAAACACGGTCCTGCATCTGCTTGAAGGCCGTGATCTTTTCGCCGTCGATCGCGGTGATCACATCGCCGATCTCGATCCCCGCATCCATCGCCGCCGACCCGGCCTGCAGCCCATCGACCATTGGCGGGAATGGGAAGGGTCCGTCGATTTTCGCCGCATCCCCTGCCCGCTCAATCTCGTAGGAAACGGTTTCCGCGATCTCCAGACCGCGCACCGCTTCGAAGAACCCGGCATAGTCGCTAGTCTCCGCCCCGCCTACGGCGAGGATCGCGTCACCGGGAAGCAGCGCCTGCACAGTCTCCGGCATCGGCTTCAGCGTGCCGATCTCGATCGGTTCCTTCGGCGTGCCCTGCACCAGCGCCATGCTGGAGAAAACCAGAATCGACAGGATGAAATTGAAGGCCGGCCCCGCGGCAACCGTCGCGGCCCGCGCCCAGAGCGGCGCACCATGCATGGTGTGGCGCTTCTCGTCCTCGTCGAGATCGTCATAGTCGTCCGAGGCCTTGTCCGAAGCCGCGCTCGCATCCCCGAGGAATTTCACATAGCCGCCAAAAGGCAAGGCGGCGACCTGCCATTGCGTGCCGTGCTTGTCGGTCCGCTTCAGCAGCACCGGACCGAAGCCGATGGAGAAGACCTCCGCCTTGATGCCCGACCAACGGCCGACGATGTAGTGGCCATATTCATGCACGAAGACGATGACGCTGAGCGCCACGACAAAGGCCGCAATATACCAGAGAAGCCCTCCGAACTGGGGAATGATCGTCGCAAAATCCATATTGCTCAGGCGTCCATATTGATCCGGGATGCGGCCTCGGCCGCGCGTATCCGAGCGACATGATCGGTTTCGATGACATCTTCAAGGCGCATCCGGTCACATTTCAGGGCGTTCTCGCGATCCATCGCGTGAAGAACCTCCTCAACCACCGCCGCCATGTCCGTGAAGCGGATCTCGCGGGCAAGGAACGCGTCCAGGGCCTGCTCCTTGGCGGCGTTGAACACCGCGCCCGACAGCCCGCGTATTTCCATGACCTCGCGGGCCAGCCGCAGCGCCGGCCAGCGCGCATCGCAAGGCGCCCGAAATTCCAGCGTTCCCACCTTCGCCAGGTCCAACCGGTCGACCGGAAGGTCGCGGCGTTCGGGATAATGCAGCGCATAACCGATCGCATGGCGCATATCTGGCGGTCCGACATGGGCCATCAGCGCCCCGTCCTTGAACCCGACCATTGCGTGGACCAGCGACTGCGGATGCACGAGCACCTCGATCTGTTCCGGCAAAAAGCCAAAAAACTCTCGAGTCTCAATAAGTTCGAGAGACTTGTTGAACATAGAAGCGGAATCGACCGTGATCCGCTGCCCCATATCCCAATTGGGATGGGTGCTCGCCTGTTCCGGCGTCGCCTTGGGAAGATCCTCCAGCGGCCAGTCCCGGAAAGCTCCGCCCGAGGCGGTGATGATCACCCGTTCGACCTCGGAAATCTCTTCTCCAACAAGTGCTTGCCAGACCGCACTGTGCTCGCTGTCCACCGGCAGAACGTCCGAGCCATGCGCATGCGCGGTCCGCATCAGCAGCTCACCGGCACAGACCAGCGATTCCTTGTTGGCCAGCGCCAGCACCGCGCCCTGCTCCAGCGCTTTCAGCCCGGGCACCAGCCCCGCCGACCCGACAATGGCCGACATGACCCAGTCCGCGGGCCGTTCCGCTGCCTCGGCAATCGCCTTCGGCCCTGCGGCCACTTCGATTCCCGTGCCTGAAAGAAGCTCCGCAAGCTCCTGTCTATATTCTGGAAAGCAGGTCACGACGAGCTTGGCATTCAAGGCCACGGCCTGCTCTGCCAACCGCGCGATATTGCGTCCGCCCGTAAGCGCCAGAACGTCGTATTCCTCCGGCGCCCGTGCGATCAGATCCACGGTGCTCTCGCCAATCGACCCCGTGGAGCCGAAAATCGAGATGCGCCTCATATCCGCACCTCCGGCACATCCACCAGGAGCGCCAGAAGCAGCATGAAGAGCGAGGCACCCAGCAACCCGTCAAAGCGGTCGAAGAGCCCGCCATGGCCCGGAATGATCGCCGAGCTGTCCTTGACACCGAGGCGCCGCTTGAGCGCGCTCTCGGCGACATCGCCCATCTGCGAGGAGAAGGAGAGCAGCATCGAGAGCCAGATCAGGTCCCGCCCCGCATTGGTGAAGGTCAGGAAGAGCGCACCGATCACCCCCGCGCCGAGCCAGCCCGCCAACGTACCGGACCAGGTCTTCTTGGGGCTGACCGAGGGCCAGAATTTCGGCCCGCCGAAATGCCGCCCGGCGAAATAGCCCGCCACATCCGTCACCACGACGCAGATCACCATCCAGAAGAGCCAGGTCCCGCCATAGGCTTCGCGCGCCTCGACAAGCCCCCATCCGGCCACGGCAATACCGAAGGCAAACAGGAAAAAGGTGATCCTTTCCCGCGGCATGGAGAACGCACCGACAAGGGCCGGAACCACAAGGAGGAAAAGATGCCAGTCGGGCTGTTGCGGCGTGAGCGCCGAGATGGCCGAGGCCGAAAAGGCCGCCAGCAACATCGCGCCGACATCCCAGCCCGGCCGGATCATCCGCGCCAGCTCCCAGATCATCACCGCCGTGACGAAGGTGACCAGCATCTGGAACCAGATCCCGCCCAGCCGGATCGCCAACACGCCGACAATCACCATGAGCAGACCAGTCCAGGTCCGCGCGTTCAAATCTTCCCACCGCGACGGCGATGTCTTTACGGGTTCAGCCAAGGACCGCTCCATAGCGCCGTTCGCGCTTTCCATAACCTGAGAGGACTTTCGCGAATTTCTCCGCGGTGAAATCGGGCCAGAGCGTATCGACGAACTCGTATTCCGCATAGGCCGACTGCCAGAGCAGGAAATTGGAAATCCGCGCCTCCCCCGAGGTGCGGATCACCAGATCGGGATCCGGCAATGTGTGGGTGTCGAGAAAACGGCTCAGTGTCTCCGCACCGACATCGTCAGGGTCGATCCGCCCGGCCGCCACCTCATGCGCGAGCCGCCGCGTTGCGCGGGTCACCTCGTCACGCCCGCCATAGTTGAGCGCGATGGTCAGGTTGACATGGTCATTGCCCGCCGTCAGCGTTTCCAACTCGTCCATGAGCTTGACCAGCTTCGGGTCAAGGCGGTCGCGATCACCGATAAAACGGACGCGAACCCTCTTGTTCAGAAGGCGTTGCGCCTCCTTGATGATATACCGCCGGAACAGCGTCATCAGGCCCGACACTTCGGCCTGGGTCCGTTTCCAGTTCTCCGTCGAGAAAGCAAAGATGGTCAGGTACCGCACGCCGAGATCCGGGCAGGCCTCGACGATCTCGCTGACGCGGCGCGCCCCGGCCTGGTGCCCGAAAAGACGCGGACGGCCGCGGGCGGTCGCCCAACGGCCATTGCCATCCATGATGATGGCCACATGTTGGGGGGCCTGCGGGCTGCTGTCTGCGGCGGGCATCGGGCCCCCTTTCAAGATTGTCGGCATAAGCTGCAGGTCAAACCTGCATGATCTCTTCCTGCTTGTGCTCAAGCGAGGCATCGACCAGCTTGATATGCTTGTCCGTCATCTCCTGGATGTCGTCATGCCACATCTTTTCCTCGTCTTCCGGCATCCCGTCCGACTTGGCCTTCTTGAGCTTGTGCATCCCGTCCTGACGGACATTGCGGATGGCGATCCGGGCATTCTCGGCATAGGTCGCGGCGACCTTGGTCAGTTCGCGGCGGCGCTCCTCGTTCAGCTCGGGAATCGGCAGGCGGATGATCGTGCCATCGACAACCGGATTGATCCCCAGACCGCTCTCGCGCAGCGCCTTTTCGGCCTTTGACACCATGGTCTTGTCCCAGATGTTGAGCGTGATCATCCGCGGCTCGGGCACGTTCACGGTCCCCACCTGGTTGATCGGCGTCATGGAGCCATAGGCATCGACCTGGATCGGGTCCAGCATCGAGGCCGAAGCCCGGCCTGTCCGCAGCGACAGAAACTCGTTCTTCAGCGCCTTGATCGCCCCGTCCATGCGGTGCTTGATGTCGCCTACATCCGGTTCTTCATATTCAACGGTCATGTGCCTGTTCCCTCCCAAGCATCTCATTGTCGAATTGGTTCTAACGCCGGGTGAAACGCTTGTATAGGTTCCAAACCGAAACGGACCCGCCGTCCCGCGTATTGGGCCCTTTGTGTCCATGGTGTTACCGCGCAGGCACCGGGCGGATATCGGCCGCAAGCGTCGCACCGGATGCCCAAACCGGACGGCCTCGATGCACGTTTCGACCGGCCCTGCCCGGCATCGCACTCCCGAGTGCGATCCGGTCCGTCCCGTGAATGCACCGCGCGTTGCGAACGGCGTTGATGGCCTTGCTCGGGCGGATCAGCCCTGCACGCGTGTATAGGTCCCCTCGCCGGCAAGAATGCCCCGGAAACCGCCCGGCTCGTCCAGCGAGAAAACGATGATCGGAAGGTTGTTGTCGCGGGCCAGCGCGATGGCGGAGGCGTCCATGACCTTCAGGCGCTTGGTCAGCACATCGTCGAAGCTGATCGTGTCGAACCGTACCGCGTCCGGGTTGGTCACCGGGTCCTTGTCATAGATCCCGTCAACCTTGGTGCCCTTGAAGATCGCCTCACAAGCCATTTCATTTGCACGCAAAGTTGCCGCTGTATCGGTGGTGAAATAGGGGTTTCCGGTGCCGGCCGCGAAGATGCAGACCCGCTTTTTCTCCAGGTGCCGCACAGCGCGGCGACGGATATAGGGCTCACAGACCTCGTCCATCCGGATCGCCGAGATCACCCGGGTGAACACCCCGATCCCCTCCAGCGCCGATTGCATCGCCAGCGCGTTCATCACCGTCGCCAGCATACCCATGTAGTCGGCCGTGGTCCGCTCCATCCCCTGCGCCGAGCCAGAGAGACCGCGGAAGATATTGCCGCCCCCGATCACCATGCAGATCTCGGCGCCGAGATCATGGACCGACTTGACCTCCCGCGCGATGCGCTCGACCGTCGGCGGGTGCAGGCCGTAGCCCTGGTCGCCCATCAGGGCCTCGCCGGAGATTTTCAGAAGGACCCTGCGATAGGCCGGTTTCGGTTGATCCTCGGTTTCGTCGAGCATATCAAAATCCCCTGATCTAGTTCCGGCGTCTTCCTGTCGGAAAACGTCCCGCTCCGCAACCGTCAAGGCGCCGCGAATGCCCCTCAACGTGAAGGAAATCGACCCCGAGCGCCCCGTGCTCATCGCTGGCCCCACGGCCAGCGGCAAGTCGGCGCTCGCGCTCGAAATCGCGGAAAAACAGGGCGGTATCGTAGTAAACGCGGACGCGTTGCAGGTCTATGCCAATTGGCGCGTGCTGACGGCGCGCCCCCCCGACGAGGATCTCGCCCGCGCGCCCCACGCGCTTTACGGTCACATTGGGCGGTTCGAGACGTATTCGGTCGGCCACTGGCTGCGCGAGATCGCAGCATGCCTTGCCGGCACGGAGCGGCTCATCATCACCGGCGGCACGGGTCTCTATTTTACCGCCCTCACCGAAGGATTGGCCGAGATCCCGCCGGTTCCGGCCGAGACCCGTGCGCAGGGCGATGCCCTCGACCGCGAGGAGATGCTGGCGGCACTGGACGCCGAGACACGCGACCGGATCGACCCCGCGAACCGTGCCCGTGTGCAACGCGCCTGGGAAGTGTTGACGGCCACCGGACGCGGGCTTGCCTCCTGGCAGGTGGCCACGCCGCCGCCACTCCTGCCACTCGCGACGGCCCAACCCATCCTTGTCGACGCGCCCAGGGACTGGCTGACGCCCCGGATCGAGCGCCGTTTCGACCTGATGCTCGCCGCCGGCGCGCTCGACGAGGCCCGGGCCAATCTCGACTTCTGGGATCCGGCCCTGCCCTCCTCACGCGCCATCGGCGCACCGGAGCTGATCGCGCATCTGCGCGGCGAGATGGACCTGGACGCGGCGCGCGAGGCAGCCTGTATCGCCACGCGCCGCTATGCCAAGCGGCAGCGGACATGGTTCCGGGCCCGGATGAAGGCCTGGCGACAGGTGTCTTTCACGGATTGAGCCGCACTCCGTGCGGGCAGCTCGTGGCAGGGATTCCGCTTCGCTCTTCCGCTCCGCACCGGTGTTCCAGCCCGCGCGCACCGCCCATTGGCGGGAAATCCGGGCCGCTGGCCTTCCCGCGCGAGGCCGCCTGCGCTTGAAAACGTTCAAATCCGGCCCCCCTCGCAGAATCCCGACATCAAATCCCTTGATTCGCAGTTATCCACAAGGCAGACAGGAAGAAATCGAACCCCAGCTGCCCGAGGTTCTGCCAATGTCCATTCTGCCCGCCGCCCCTGTCGGCCCGGTTCGGCTTGCGCCGATGCAACGTCTCACCGTTGGTGGCCGCTGGCGCACCGAGGCGATGCGCTCCTATCGCATGCCGGTTCTCTACTGGTTCACCCGCGGCCAGGGTCGGATCACGGTGGCCGGATTGACGCGTGGCTACGGTCCCCACAATGCCGTCTATGTCCCGCCCCGCACGATGCATGGCTTCGAGGTGTCGACACAGGTCTATGGCACCGCCGTGTTCTTCAACGAGGCCGAAGAGCTCGGGCTTGCCAAGGAGTCCTACCACCTGCGCATCCGCGACGTACGCAAACAGGCCGAAATTACCGGCCTGCTCGAAAGCCTCCAACGTGAGATCGACGACGAACGCCCGATGAAGAACCGGGCCATCGCCCATTATGGCGGGCTGCTCTCCGTCTGGCTTGACCGTCAGCGTTTCGAGGCCGAGGACAAGCCCGATGACAGCGCCGCCCGCGCGCTCGTGCGCCGCTATACCGAGGCCATCGAGGAACAGCTTTATACCGGTCAATCGGTGGGCGACTACGCCGAGACCCTTGGCGTGACGGCGACGCATCTGAGCCGGGTCTGCAACCAGACCTGCGGCCGCCCGGCCTCCGAGCTTCTGGCCGACCGTCTGACCTTCGAAGCCCGCCGCCTGCTGCTCGACACATCGCTGCCCGTCAAGCGCGTGGCCGAGGTCCTGGGCTACAATTCGGCCGCCTATTTTACCCGCGCCTTCCACAACCGCACGGGCCAGACCCCGACCGAGTTCCGCGACGCGCGCCGCGTCTGACGGGATCGTCCTTGCGCTCACGCCGCAAAAGCCCGTTGCGGGGCGGCAAGCGGCATGGCATGGCTCTGGGCAACGCTTCGGGAATTGACGGCAAGGAGATGGGCCAATGTTTGACCTCACTGGAAAAACCGCACTGGTAACGGGCGCTTCGGGCGGCATCGGCGGCGCCATCGCCAAGGCGCTGCATGGCGCGGGCGCGACGGTCGGGCTCTCCGGAACCCGGGTCGAACCGCTGGAAGCACTGGCGGCCGAGTTGGGCGAGCGCGCCCATGTGCTGCCCTGCAATCTCGGCGACGCGGAGGCGGTCGATGCGCTGCCCAAGGCGGCCATCGCGGCGATGGGCGGGCTGGATATCCTCGTCAACAATGCCGGCATCACCCGCGACCAGATCTTCATGCGCATGTCCGACGAGGAATGGGCGCAGGTGCTCGACGTGAACCTGACCTCGACCATGCGGCTCTGCCGGGGCGTGATGCGGCCGATGATGAAGAAACGCTGGGGGCGGATCGTCAACATCTCCTCCATCGTCGGCGCAACCGGCAATCCGGGACAGGCGAACTATGCCGCCTCCAAGGCCGGCATGATCGGGCTGACCAAATCCATCGCCTATGAGGTCGCCAGCCGCGGCATCACCGCCAACGCAGTTGCCCCCGGCTTCATCGCCACCGCGATGACCGACAAGCTGACCGACGATCAGAAAGCGGCGATCAACACCAAGATCCCAGCCGCGCGAATGGGCGAAGCCGAGGAGATCGCGGCCGCCGTTCTCTACCTCGCCAGCCCCGAGGCCGGCTATGTCACCGGCGCGACACTGCATGTGAATGGCGGGATGGCGATGCTCTGAGAAGAGCCACGCATCGATTCCCACTGGAATGCTCCCTTTGCGGACATACCTGCGTTCCAATTGGCACGATGCAATGTCTGCTTCCTGTCGGGTGATCTGGTAGTACCCACCGTTTAGCCCCCAAGACCATCGAAGTTGGTCAAAATGTAGGTACGTCCGTTAGGCGATCCCCGCAGGGAGTTGCTGTGAGTGGTTCCATTGTCTGGGGGACTGCCCATACATGCGTTTGAATTCCCGGCTGAACTGGGAGGAACTCACGTAACCCACATCCATCGCGGCTTCACTCACGGTCTTTCCCCCGGCAATCTTCATGGCGGCATTATTCAGCCGCATCGACTTCACGAACTGGATGGGTGACATCGTCGTTGCCTGCTTGAACCGACGGTGGAACACGGCACGGCTCATGCCGACCTGAGAGGCCATGTCGTCGATGGTTATCGAATCCGAGAGGTGGGTGGACAGGTAGTCGATGGTCCGCGCGATCTCGTTGCCGACGCCGAAGGCGCGCCGCGCGGAAGCCCCCGCCTCGCCCTTCAGCACGGCGTAATAGAGCTCGCGCAGCCGCCCCTCGCCAAGTACCGCCGTGTCCGCCGGGCTGTCTAGCAGCTCCAGGAGCCTGAGCAACGCCTGGGCGAAGCCCGCGTCCCAACGCGCCAGCGCCAGCCCTCGCGGGGCCGCGCCATCTGGCTTGCGGATGACGCCGGCAGCGGTCTCCATCTCGATGGACAGCTCGGTCATCATCCGCCCATCGATGGAGATATACACGCCGAGCATAGGGGTCTCCGGTGAAGCCCGCGGTGTGCCTGCCTCCACCGGCATCGTCATCGGGCAAAGCATGTATTGGCTGCTGTCGTAGACGTGCCGATGGCCGTCGAGGATGGCTTCCTTCTCCCCGCTGACGATGGCTACAACGGTGGGCTCGTAGACCGCAGGCGCACAGGGCATTGATTCAGTCACCCGGAAAAGGTGCACGCCCTTCAACGTGGTTTCTACGAGGCCGGCCTTGGGAAGGCGGCGATCAATCAGCTTTCTGATTTGTTCTTTACTCATAGCGTCAAGCTGGCACGGCAAATGGCACTTTACAATGAGTTTGAGACAATCAGGCATGTAATCAGGACGATCCGGCCTATTTCCTCCCCGTATCGAGCATTATCCATCTTCTCAAGATGAGTTCAGATATCCGGCAAGTGCCGGAAGGAGGGCGGAAATGGACTACATGCCCGACACTAGGAAAATGCGCTCTGAGATCGAGCACTTCTACCTCGGCTTCGACCGGAAGAAGTTCTGGGACATGTACGTGGATTACGAAGCCTGCTCGAGGTTTGACATCCTGCCGAGTGAGATTTCCATCGTCAAACCCGGTGATGGGCACCCCATGGGAAAAGGCGCGGTCCGCAAGGTTGTTTCCGGGGCAATGATCATCATCGAGGTTATTGTCGGTTTTCGGCCGCCGGAGTATTTCAGCTACGCCTCGCGCAATGATGCCATGCCGGTAAATGATCTTGCTGGCGAGTTGTTCCTTGAAGAGCGACCGGAAGGACTGCTTGCGCGATACAAGAGCGCCTTCAACGCAGGGTATTTCGGAACCGGCTGGTTCTTTCGAATTCTGTTCCGCAGGGGGCAGGCAGCTGCCCTTCAGGGTCTCGGACAGGCCGATGCAGAACGATACAATTCTTGAGGTCCAGCCCCTTCCGGCCAGGACCTCTTTGTTTCCTTACCAATGGTGGGCAATGACATGGAAATACTGAAAACATCTATCGACTGGACCAAGGCCGAAATGCTTTCGTCTGCTTTCTTCGTCCTCTTTGGAGCGATGTTCATATCAGGAAGTCTGGGCTTTTGGCAGTTGGGAAAAACCGATGTCGCCAGGGCCTATGTGATTCCGGCGTTGATTGCCGGTTTATTGCTTCTGATACTCGGAGTCGGACTGTTTATTCAAAGCAAGGAACGGGTCACAGGTTTCGAAACCGCCTACAACAGTGATGCGTCGGCCTTTGTCGCGTCGGAAATCGAGCGCGCCGACCAGGGTCTCGGCCAATATCGCATCGCGGTGTTCCGTGTCATGCCCCAGATCATCGCGGTTTGCGCCATGTTGCTCCTGTTTCTGGAAGCTCCGGTCCTGCGGGCGAGCCTGATTGTCACCATCGCGATGATGTCGGTCCTTCTGCTGATCGATACCAACGCCAGTGCGCGGCTCGAAATATATCAGGAGAAGCTGCGCGCTGTAGAGCGCGCCGGGTGAACCCCTTTTCTGGCCCTTTCGGGCGCGAGGGCTGCTCAAGGCGCTGAACAGAGTTCTTTCAACATAAGACACAAATAGGCAAGTATTCGCAATTAATGAGCCTTATTTAGATTGTCCTCGATTTTTATAATCAAGTTCAAGACGAAACAATAGCACGCAAGTCGCCAGTCAGAGCTGGCCGGAGAAAGAAAATGGCTGACACGACATTTGGACCCAACGGTTGGACCCCGGAACGCTTGGGGAACCTCAAAGGCAAAACCTATCTCATCACCGGCGCCAATGCGGGCGCAGGATTTCAGGCCGCGCGGACGCTTTTGAACAAGGGCGCTAAGGTGGTGATGCTGAACCGCTCGGTCAAAAAATCGAAAGCCGCCATCGCGGCGCTGAAAGACGAATTCGGCATCGGCGTGGATGTCAGCTTTATCCGAATGGACCTCGCCTCGCTGGCAAGCGTGCGCGAAGCGGCGGCTGAGGTTTTGAAGACAGTCCCGCAGATCGACGCGTTGATGTGCAACGCCGCCATCGCGCAGGTGCCTTCCCAGAAGCATACCGTGGATGGGTTTGAAAGCATGCTGGGCACCAACCACTATGGTCACTTCCTGCTGTGCGGGCTGCTTTTCGGGCGAATCGAGGAAACCAAGGGCCGGATCGTGGTCGTCAGTAGCCTTGGCTACAACATGGGGATCAAGACCATCCAGTTTGACGACATGAACTGGGACAAGAACTATCACCAGAACAAGACCTATTCGCAAAGCAAGCTGGCGCAGATGATGTTTGCCTATGAGCTGCAGGACAAGCTGGCGGAAGCAGGAAAAACGGATGTCGAGGTTTACGTCTGCCACCCCGGCTCATCACGGACATCGTTGATTAGCACCAGCGGCAACCTGATGACGCGAATTGCGTTCTGGATCATGACCAAACTGCCGATCACACAATCGGCTGAGAAAGGCTCGTGGCCCGAAGTGATGTGCGCCACCGAGGACGGGTTGGAGCAGCGCGCGCTTTATGGCCCGACTGGCCGCTCGGAGTTTGTCGGCCCCGTCGGCAGAGGCACGCTGCACCCCCACGCCTATGACAAAGCGGTCATGGAGCGGCTTTGGGAGGTTTCAGAAGAAACAATCGGGTTCGAGTGGAAGCTCTGATCCCTGATCGCAGGCAATCTAGCAAAGGAGAACGCTATGAAGGATTTCAACGGTAAGGTCGTCGTTGTCACGGGCGGAGCCACCGGCATTGGCAAGGCCATGGCCGACAGGTTTGGCGCTGAGGGCGCAAAAGTGGTTATCGCCGCCCGCCGCGAGG
This sequence comes from Tropicimonas sp. TH_r6, assembly GCF_033101155.1. Classification (NCBI taxonomy): domain Bacteria; kingdom Pseudomonadati; phylum Pseudomonadota; class Alphaproteobacteria; order Rhodobacterales; family Roseobacteraceae; genus Tropicimonas; species Tropicimonas sp. TH_r6. The sequence goes on along the minus strand of NZ_JAWMPX010000002.1, from coordinate 2,452 downwards.
AGCGACTGCAAGAAGCGGTGGCTGATCTGACGGCGAAAGGCATAGAGGCACGTTACAAGACCTGCGACGTGGCCAAGCTTGACGATTTCAAAGCACTGGCGGATTTCGCTTGGGCCGAGTTCGGACAAGTCGATGTTCTCGTCAACAATGCCGGTATCGCGGGGATCCCCGAGATGCTCCTGGACTCGTCCCCTGAGTCCTATCAGCGCGTGTTCGATGTCAATGTGTTCGGCCAGCTCAATGGTATCTGGGCCTTCGGCAATCGCATGATCGCGCAGGGCACGCCGGTGATGATCCTGAACGTTGTCTCAGAGACGGGACTGTTTGTGGCAGGCCCGCTGATGGGCGGCTACGCTGTATCAAAATATGCAGGCCGCGCGATCAGTGAAGTTCTGAGGCTGGAAATGCCGAAGCATGTCCAGGTCGGTGCGATCTATCCGGGTGGCGTTCAATCGGAACTGGGTGGCAGCAAGGAGATGACCCAGATCGGCATGCCTGCAGACGAGTTCATCGACATCATCTGGCCGCAGATCGAGAACGGCGAGTTCTACATCGTCTCGCATCCCTGGGCCAAGGATTACGCCGCCGAAGACGCCGAAGTGCTCAGCAAAGCCTTCGACCGCTACGCCCCCCACTTCGACGGCGACCGCAAATACGACTCGAAGTTGCTTGCGAAGCAGATGGTCGGCTGACGGGCCGATAACCGGGGGGCACCTCCAGGCTCCCCCCTTGCGGGCCTTGAAACCGCGGCCGCGCAACAAACCCAGTTCAGTTCTTGTTCTACCAAGAAGGCAAGATTCCAATGACCACGACCCGACTGATGAACACCCCCGCTGACTACAAGAAGTTCGGCGTCAACATCACCATGATCCGGGCAAACACGCCCATGTCGCTCCTCCGCTTCCAGCGGTTGTAGAGCGTCTTGGGCGGGCCATATTCCTTTGGTGCATCACTCCAACGCAAGCCATTGCGATTGAAGAAGATAATGCCGCTCAAAACACGCCTGTCATCGACGCGTGGCTTGCCATGGCTCTTCGGAAAGTACGGTTGGAGCCGTGCAATCTGGTTCGACAGGAAAACAGTCCCCCGGACTGTTTTCGTACCTGTCTCACTCGTTCAGCCAGAAAAGATTGCTCATCACGCCCCCTGAAGTTTGGGAACTTGAATCAAGATCGCGCGGAGACCGCAACCAAATCAATGTGTCCGGAGCCTGGGGTGATGTCTCGGGTCGCCATCTGGAAAAGCAGCCATTCATCCGTCGCGCAGCATTGTTCAAATGGGCTCAATGCGGTCAGGAGAGGCGCAACACATTTTCCGGTCTCCGCAAACGGCTGCTTGGAGCAGATCGGAAACCAGCGTTCCCACGAAGAACACGGCAATGTCGCTTTCACCGCTCCACGCAGCGTTTTCGCACTTCCCTCGCATTCTGCACTGCGGCACAGATAGCTCAAATAGACTGACCTATCTTCGGAGCCCTTCCCCATGTCCCACCACGCCCTGACCGTCAAATGCGCCTCCCGGCGCGGCATCGTCGCCGCCGTCTCGGCTTTCCTCGCCGAGGCTGGTTGCAACATCACCGATGCCCATCAGTTCGATGACATGGAAACCGGCAATTTCTTCATGCGCGTTTCCTTCGACAGCGAGGAAGGCACGTCGCTGGAAACGCTGAAAACGGGTTTCCTGCCGATCTCCGAGGAATTCGGGATGGAGCATGCCTTCCACGACGCGGCGCAGAAGATGAAAGTCATCATCATGGTCTCGCGCTTCGGCCACTGCCTGAACGACCTGCTCTATCGCTGGCGCATCGGCGCGCTGCCGATCGACATCGTGGGCGTGATCTCCAACCATATGGATTACCAGAAGGTGGTCGTGAACCACGACATCCCCTTCCACTGCATCAAGGTGACCAAGGAGAACAAGCCGCAGGCGGAGGCCCAGCAGATAGCCATCGTCGAAGAGAGCGGCGCGGAGCTGATCGTGCTCGCCCGCTACATGCAGGTGCTGTCGGACCAGATGTGCCAGAAGATGTCGGGACGGATCATCAATATCCACCACTCCTTCCTGCCCTCCTTCAAGGGGGCGAACCCCTACAAGCAGGCCTATCAGCGCGGCGTCAAATTCATCGGCGCGACGTCGCATTACGTCACCGCGGATCTCGACGAGGGCCCGATCATCGAGCAGGACGTGAAGCGGCTGACCCACGCGCAATCGCCCGGGGATTATGTCTCGCTGGGCCGCGACGTGGAAAGCCTCGTGCTTTCGCGCGCGATCCACGCCCATATCCATCACCGTGTCTTCCTCAACGGAAACAAGACGGTTGTCTTCCCGGCCTCGCCGGATGGCTATCGCTCCGAACGGATGGGATAACCGTCAGCGGTCCGTCCTGAACGTCCTGAATGGCGTGCTCCGGAACGTGGCCGGGGCATCACCATTCCGTCGAAACATGCAGCGA